>CALJFB010000065.1 GCA_938073895.1 uncultured Flavobacteriaceae bacterium | reverse complement strand
TCTTGTAAAGCGTTTAAGATTGGTTTCCATGCAAATTTAGCCATTAATAAAATTAATATTAATAGGATAACAGCTTGCATTACAAATAAGCCTACCGAAAAATCATTTAATAATCTATCCATAACGAATACTATATTATGTTGTTCTTGTTTTGTTTAATTTAAAAAACAGTTTCTGCAACCAACCGTTACAGAAACTTGTTTTTTTGATTTAATTCTTGGATTATGCTCCTAAGATTAAAGCACCGAATGCTAAACCTTCTAATAAAGCTCCAATAATGATCATTGCAGTTTGGATTTTTCCAGCCGCTTCAGGTTGACGAGCAATAGATTCCATTGCTTTTCCTCCAATTTGACCTAAACCGATACCACCACCGATAACGATTAATCCTGCACCTACTAAATTTGGAATTACCATAATAATTGATTTTTATAAATATTAATTAAACAATTTGCTTTTGATTTTAGCCTAAACTAAAATAATTTTAATGATCGTCGTGTTCTTCGACAGCCATACCAATAAATAACGATGATAACATCGTAAAAATAAACGCTTGTAAAAACGCTACTAAAATTTCAATAACCGAAATAAACAATGCTAACACTAAAGACATTCCTGTAGAACCAAATGCTCCAAAGTCTTGTTTTAAAGTTATCATTAATGCTATAAGACTCATTACAACAAAGTGTCCTGCAGTCATGTTTGCAAATAAACGTACTAATAAAGAGAATGGTTTAATTAACACAAACCCAATTAATTCTATTACTGCTAATATTGGACGTAATATATAAGGTACGCCTGGCATCCATAATGTGTGTGCCCAGAAATCTTTACTTCCACTAACTAAATAAATTACCACAGTAAAGATAGCTAAACATGCTGTTACTGCTATTTGTCCTGTTACGTTAAATCCTAATGGAGTTAATCCTAATAGGTTTAAGATCCAAATAAAGAAAAATACAGTTAGTAAGAATCCCATAAACTTACGGTACTTTTTCTCACCAATGTTTGGTTTAGCAATATCGTCTCTCACATAAATTACTAATGGTTCTAATACACGTGCAAATCCTTTTGGAATTGTGTGTCCTTTTTTATAACCTCTAGCTAATGCTGTAAATCCTAAAAACATTAACAAACCAGTTAACAACATTCCAAATACAGATTTAGTAATAGAAAAATCTAATACTTTATGTGCATTTGTTGCATGATGTGTTTCTTCATCTATAATAACAGATGTAGCTCCAGCTTCTAATTCGTAAATCTTACTGTGTAATTTTACTAAACGAGTTCCGTTTTTTTCTACGATAACCTTTCCTTCATCGTCGTGATGAAATTCTGAAGACATAAACGTTTTTAAACCGTCTTTTGTCCAAACAATTACAGGCAAAGGAAAGCTTACATGCGTTCCAGATGCGTTGTCTGTAAATAAATGAAAATCGTGTGAATCTTTTAAGTGATGCGCAATGTATTCTTTAATCTTTCCAGGTGTATTTACTAATTCACCTTTATGATCATTTTCTTCGCCATTGGCATGCGCCACAAACGAAGTTAATGTTAAAACCAATACTGCTATAAACTTGATAGATTTTTTTGCTACCATCATAATTTTCTAAACTTATAAAATTTATGCTCTGTAAATTTTGTGCAAATGTAAGGAATAATTTAAAAAACCAAACCCCTTTTTTAATTAGTTTTTAGATAATGGAAAAAATGATGCATTTCATAAAACTAATCATTCTAACTATTTGCTATTTAGCAACTTTGCAACTGCAATAGCTTCGGCAGTTAAAAAAAGAAATAATGGCACTACTAAACCTACTTTTTCTGGCTGCGACAATCCTTGCTCTGAAAATATGGACGATTGAAATATTAACAAGAAAAAGCCTAACTTAAAACACATTAACATTAAATAAGTATAACCTGCCTGCGTAGGTAAATGTTCTGCTGCAAACTCTACAACTGTGTAAATAATAATTGCAGCTATAGAATGAAATAGATATACATTAATTAACGAAAATCTTAAGTCTTGATTTAATAATGTGAAATGTATGGTATAACTTACGGCAAGAAGTAATAGTAGTGCTGTAAGTACTAAAATAATACGTTTAATCATTTGGGTTCTTATTATCGTTATTAGTTATTTTAAGCACTTGGAATATTACTGATGCTATGGCTATAAAAACAGCAATCATAGACACTATTTTGTAATATAGTTGGTTTTGATTATTGTATTTTACATCTAGCCATTCGCCTAATTTACTTCCTAAGTATATGGTTAATCCCATTTGCAAACCAATGGAACTAAAACGTATAAATTTATTAAGCTGTTTTTTGGGTTTTTGAGCCACTTTGTAAATCTTTTACGGATGAAGTCATTTTACAAGTTACATTAAATACTGCACCTGGTTCTACTGCTAATTTTTCGGTGATTACATCGCCTTCAATTTTAGCTGTACTTTTTAGAGTTAATAATCCAGCAATTTTCATTTCGCCTTTAAAAGCACCTTCAAAATAAGCTGAAGCGCTTTCTAAAGTTCCTGTTATTTTACCGTCTAGACCAACAACTACTTTTCCTGTTGTTATAACATTTCCTTCTATAATTCCGTCTATTCTAATATCACCTTCACTTACAAAATCTCCAATAATTTGAGTTTTTTTTGCAATTATATTTTGAATAGCTGAAGTGTCTTGTCCTCGTTTCATTTTAATACTTATTTTAAATCTAAATAGCTATTTAGATTTTTATGGGTTTGAATTATGGTATAGTTTTTAGAAGATATTCCAAATGCTGGTCTGTCTAACTGTAATTTTTTTCTATTTCTTTTCTTCTTTTTCTTGTTCTCGTTTTCTTCGTTTTCTTTTAATAATAAAGCAAAACCTTTTGCGCCTTGGACACTATTTATTCCATGCACTACTACAAATTTTGTGTCTAAAGTATAAATATCTTCTGAAACATATAAATCGTAATATTTAATAGCTTTTACAGCTTCTGTTAATTCTTTTTTAAAGGCTTCAATTTTATCGAATTCAGAAGCGTTAAACGTATAAACAGCATTAAAGTGTTTAGAGGCTTTATTAGTTACAAAACTGGTATCTGCAACTCTTTTTAAACTTGCTATTAAAGATTTTGCTTGTTGTCCTTCTGGTGTATTGGCATATTCTAATGCTATAGAATTTAAACTTTGCGTATAGGTTTTATATCCAAATAAACGGCCTTGAGCTGTAGCTTTTAAAAGTTCAAATTTTGGCTGTATGGGTTCGTCCGTAAAGTCTTTTGCGTATTTTTCTGAATCTAGTATTACCTGAGTATAATTTTGTGCTTTTAAAAGCTTGTAGGTTTGTGTGTAAAGGTATTCTGGACTTTCTGTATCTAAAGTTTTTGCAAATTCTGGATTGCTTAAAATTTTAGCATATCTAGAATCTGGATAATTAGTAATAATATCTTCTTTATAAAAAGCTATTCTAGAATCTTCTTCTAACAATTCGCTTAACTTAAATAAGTTGTATTTTGAAGGTAAAATAAATTTTTCTTCGGGATTACTTTCTAATAAGTTTATAAACTTGTCTTTAGATAATCTATATTCTTTAAACTTCTCTTTATAAATTAATCCTAATTGGTAATAAGCGTAATTACGGTCTATTTTTAAACTGTCTATTACTTTTTGCTCTGAAGGAATTTTATCTATATAATACTGCGGATTAAATGTTTTTAAAGAATCTTGAGAAACCGTAACATCTATAGTGCTAATTGCTCCATTAGAAAACGATACTGTTTTATTACTTGACCAGCGCCAATTATCTGAATTTTTACGTTCGCCCCAAATTTTATTAAATTCATTTTTTCCATAAGCAACTGTTGTTGGGTTATAAAAATAGAAAGATGAATTTGAACCAGATGAATTAGATTTGTTTTTTACAAAACCACTACCAGATAGATTATTTGTAACTAAACCATTTTTTCTAGATTCTATTTCTAATCGTTCCACTTCTGCATTTGCTGCTTCTTGCAGTTTATTGGTGTACGTTGTAAAATACTCTAAACGTTCCGTATTGGACATTCTAGTTAGTGTTAAGATACTATCGTTAATGTTTGCAATACCTTCATATTTTATTACATCGTCTAGGTTTTCTCGTTTGCGCTTTATTACTCTGTATGGCTTACTGTTTAATTTTAAATTAACCATAGTACTATCAAAATAAGCACCTGCGGTTTGGTAATTAGCATCGTTAAAATAATAATCGCCTAATATTAGATAATTTTTAGCATTTAATTTTTTATCGCTTGTTGTTGCTCTTATGGATTTATTATAATAGGTTATAGCAATAGAGTCTTTTTTTGTTTTTAAATAATAATTAGCAATTTCATGATAAATTTTATCTAAATATGGTCTATTCTCGTAATAATCTTCTAGACGTTTTAGGTGTTCTTGGAACTCTAATTTATTTCCATTTTTGTAATCAAAATTCTTGGTTTTCTCTACGTAAGCTGCTACTAAGTATTTACGAGGAATTTGTCTGTTAAGCTTTATAACTTGATCAAAAGCCATATTTGCACTATCGGATTCTTTTAGCTTGTTGTAAAGTTGTCCTTTTATGAAATTAAAACGTGCTTTCTCGAATGGTTTTTTTGTCTCTAATGCTGCAATTTTTATTTGCGTAAGAGCGCTATCTATAGATTTTATATTAATATAAGCTTGCGCTAAAATTGAAGTGGCATCGGACAATTCTTGACCTTCCAATTCTTCTTCCTCTATTAATTTTTTTAAATTTTCTATGGCAATCTCATCGTTTTCTAAACGAATATTAGTTTTTTCTCGCCAAACTTTGGCTTGATTAATTTTATCGCTTAAGGGATATTTATAAAGAATATAATTAAAGGCTTCTAGCGCAGGAATAAATCGTTGATCAAAATATCTTGCTTCTCCAAGTAATAAATAAGCTTCGTCTATTTGATGGTTTTTTTCTTTTCCGCCAATATTCATCCCATGTTTTTGGATGGCTACAACTGCTTTTTCTTCGGCTTTTGTAAAATCTGCATTTTTAGACTGACCTGGAAGCAGCGTTTCCTCCATAATCTGCATACGTTCTACGGGTAAAATCTCCCAATAATCGTCTGTGTAAGCGCTATTTAAGGCTTCTCTACCTTTATTTAACGCATTATAACCATTAAATAGCACGTTATACTCTGTAGTTAAGGCGTGAAAATTTCTTGTTACAAACTTGTCTTTTTTACGAGAACAACTTTGTAAACTAAGCATTATAACTATGGCACAAACGGCTATTTTAAATCCTATCTTCAATGTAAATATATATTTATAATAACATAACTTAAAACTAATACATTTAGTATCTAAAGTTATATAAGCACGTAAAAATAAGCATCTTTTTTTTAATAGGTTAATGATTTATAAATTCTAAGGAATTTAAGGTATATTAAAGACTATTTAAAAAAAAATCTCAAATTTTAGAATGTTCTAAAGTTTGAGATTTTTAATTATGTAAATTGAAGTTTTACGCAATCACTTCTCCAGAAAAGTGCGCTTCTAACTCTTTAAGAGTTGCTTCGTTTGTTTCTAAATCTTTTACAACTTCTCCTTTTTCTAAAACTACAATACGCTCGCAAACGTCTGTAACGTGTAATAAATCGTGACTAGAAACTAAAACGGTTACACCTTTACTTGCGGCTAAATCTTTTATAATTCCTTTTAGACGTATTTGTGTTGTTGGATCTAAATTTGCAAAAGGTTCGTCTAGAATAATTACTTCTGGATTTCCAATTAATGCAGCTACAATTCCTGCTTTCTTTTGATTTCCTTTACTTAAATCTCTTAAATATTTTTTCTGATTTAAAATTTCTCCGTGGAAAAAATCTTCGAATTGAGCTAATAATGCATCAACATCGCTTTTGTTTTGATTTCGTAAATCGCCAATAAAATAGAAATATTCTTCGGCAGTTAAGTAGCCTATTAGAAAACTTTCGTCTATAAATGCAGATGTAAATGGTTTCCAATCTTCGCTTTGGCTAACTAAAACACCATTACTTTCTATATGTCCGCTTGTTGGTTGTATTAAATCTAATAGCAAACTAAAATAGGTGGTTTTTCCAGCACCATTATTTCCTACTAAACCAAAACTCTGCCCTTTTGGAATTTCTAATGCTTCTATATTTAATACTTGTACGTTATTATATGCTTTGCTTAGGTTTGATGTTGTAATCATGATAAGATAATTTAATGTGATTATTTTTTTTCTGAAAAGGCTGCAATTGTTTTGTATTTTCCTTTTTGATAAAGTCGCTCTATTAAGTTAAAAATAGCGTTCTTAAATACAAAACCTAATACACCACTTAATCCTAAAACTAGTAGTCCTGCATTAAAATTAATTAGCTTGTAAGGCACGTAAAATAATAGCATTGGTAATAGCATTTTTGGTAATCCAATTAATAATTGTGTTGGATTAAAACCATTTGTATTACTAAACGCCTTTGCTTTTGTATTTAACTCTACTGGTACACGATTTAATGCGCCACCAAGTAAGGTTATAAATGAATTTACGCCTATGTTAAAAAATGCGCCTGCTAAAATCATTAAATAAATATCTACTCCAAAATATAGGTATGGTGTTGCAAGTATAAATGATACAAAAACCGCAAAAACCATTAAATACCATTTAGATTCTAAGTATTGGCGATAAGGAATATTTTGGCTCATTAACATTTTATAATATTCGCTATCCCATGATGGCACTAATTGTCCAAATGATAATAAAAAACCACCTGTAATAAAAATACTTGCAAATGCTAATACGGCTGGCATATCTTTATAAGTTTGTTGTGTATAAAACACTAGTCCATAGAACAAGAACATAAAAGACATCATCATTACTTGTTTTGGTCTTGCGTTACGCATTATTAACTTAATGTCGTTTTTTAAGAATGTTGATGTTTTACCAAATCTATTCAAGAAATTAAGTTCTAAACCATCGGCTTCTTTAATTTTTTGAGAAATAGCGCCATCTAAATAAAAGTCTGACTTTACATAATTAAAATTCAACTTATAAATTACTACTAATAATGCAATTGGTAATAACACAAGATAAGGCATATTATATAATGCATTAAAAGCTTGACCAAAGTAAATGGTTACATCAAAAATGTTATACATTTTTAATGCTACAAAACTTGCCAATACAGTTAATAAGCTATAAAAAACACTATTACTTTTGTTAATTAAAAAGTTAGTAAAATTTAATACTAACGTAATGCTTAACATTGCTATAAACCAGCAAATTACATTTATTACTGGGTAATCTTGGACTATTAACACTACACTAAATGGTAAAAACATTAATAGCGATAAAAAATTAAAGAAATGAATACTTGTGCGTCCTAATAAATAATGAATTATTGTTGGTCGGTTTACAGGTATTACCATGTAAGGCTTAACATTCATTACTGGTAGTTGCTGCATAAAAAAGCGCAACAATAAATCTGCCATAAACCAGAAGATCAAGAAATTATTTACTACTGTTATTGGATCTTGTTCTGGCAACATTTTTTTTAATGCAAAGTATGCTATACCACCAAGAAAAACTGCAATACCGCCAAAATATAATACACCAAGAAACATTAATATTTTAATGGCAAGTCCTTTTTGAAAGTAAGACGAACGCTTAAATTGTTTCCACTCTAAACCTATAAATTGCTTTATCATTTAGTTTATTTTTTTAATGAATTAAACAACGTTATTTTTAGTTTGTAAATTTAGCTGCTATTTGAGATAAACCCATTCCCCAACTTTGACCTAATAGCATTCCTTTTTGAGCCATTGCAGATTGTTTAGAAGCTACTTTTTTTCCTAAATCTGATTTATAGAACTCTACTAATTCAGAAATCTCATCTTCTGTAAATTCTTGCATATACATATCTGCCATTTTACTGTATAATTCGTCTAAACTTTTAACGGCTTCTTTTTTATAAGCTTCTTTTTTATCTGCTGGCACATTAGCACCAATTTGATCTATTGCAGAGTCAAACATGTCTCCAGAACCAGTAATTTTAATAAACTCTATAGTTTGCGTTTTAAATTTAGATTGATCTTGAGCAGAAACAGATACTGCTATTAATAATGCTAAGGCTACAATTATTTTTGTCATTTTATTTAGTTTTAGTTAATTTATTTAATATTACTATTTATTTGTCTAATAAAGTTACTTTTTGTTACATTTTTACTATAAAGAATACTCTGGATAGATCTTATTTAATAGCATTTCTGCGTTTTTAGGTAAAACTACAACACTTACATAGCTATAAATTGCTAATACCGTAAATAGTAAGGCAGCTATAAAAGCTGCATATTTAAAATGCCAAAAATTCTCTATAGTATTATACATATTTAAAACAAATGTTATTTGCAGCATTGCATTTGCAGATGCGTTTCTAAAAATTAAATCTTCTAAAAGCCATAGTTTTTCTTTAGACTGTTCTTTATTCTTTATGTATTTTACAAATTTAAAGCCTTTAAAAAAGATTGAAGCAAACAAAATTATAAAAGCTACAATAGCAACTTGTTTTCCAAAATTTAAACTAAATAATACATAAGTTGAAATAAAAATTACTACTGTTTTTAATACTTCTGGAAAAGAAAACCAGTTTTTAGCAAAACTCCAAAGTAATTTCATGTAGCGTTTGCTCATGGCTTTCTGTCTTTTTTCTACTACATCCATAAAACCAAAAACACCAAAGGTTTTAAAACTTTTATCTCTTGCTTCTTCAAAAGTAATTCCAGGACTTGTTTTCCAAGTCGTTTCTATAGCGTTTGCCATGTGATCTACTAATTCGGTTTGCAAATCAAAATGAAACACATAATGTTGTCTTGTAAATAAGTATAGGTGTTCTATGTGTTGTTGGGTTAATTTTGTACTATGCATAACTATATTTTTTATTATACTTTTCAACATAAATTCCTGCTATTTGCCAATACGTAAATGTTACGACTGTTAAAATTGTATATGCTAGAAACATTTTAGGTTTTGAGTCTATTTTTTGTATTGACGTGGCTAAAATTTGCCAAGGAAACCATATTAATAGATGATATGAAAACAATATACCAAGCGCAGAATATTTTTCTTTTAAATTAAAACCATTTTTTATTCTAACATACAAAGCTGCTATTCCTAAGATTCCAATAAAATATATAAGGAAAAACCTTTTATGGTCTTGATACTTAAAAAGTGGATATAAAAAATAATGTAAGCTATACACTATTATACTTAATACTAATTTATTGATTGAAAATAGTTTTCCTAAAAAAGCTTTAAACAAACTATTTCTAATCTGTTTTATAAATACATCTTGACCTTCTAACAAGCTTTTTTTATTCTCTACCATAAATCCTTTAAAAGCATCGTAGAAAATGGCGTTATTAGTTTGCATACGTTCTTCTACTGCAGAAGCCACGTGATCTATCATTTCTACTCTTATGTCTTTATAAATAACTCCTGACTTTAAAAGGTAGTTATCTATAAATTGGATGTTTTCTTTAATTAACTTTTTCATAATTAAGATGCTATTAGTTTGGTATAATCATCTTCTATTTTAATAACTAACCTATTAAAAACCAAAACAGCACTAACACCAAATAACAAGGCTAAAAACCAATAAGCATAAAAACCATAACCAGTTATAGGCATATAAATTTTTACTTGAGGAAATGAATATAAAAACAGACTTGGCAATGCTGTTAACGCAACCATTGGCTGAAAAGATTGTAGATTTTTAAATTTTGAAGACCTAAACTGCTTGTAAAGCAAAATTCCCAATGGTAAAATTGTAGTAATAATATAACTCCAAAGAATAAATATTTCATTTTGAAAGGCTTTAACTACATACAAACCAAAACCTATAATTAGAGTCAAAATTAGATATTTAGGCATATAAAAAAACATTGCAATTTGTTTCCAAAGTTTTTTTTGGTAAGACCAATGGATACTTTTTTGACGCTTAGCCATAAAATCCTTTATAAAATAGCGTTTAGACATTAAAAATGCATGCAATTTTATAGTATAGTTTCCTGTTTCGTATTCGGACGCTAAATGATCTATTAGTTCTAACCTTACATCTATAAATTTTACATGATGTCTTTTTAAAAATCCATCAATATCTTGTATCTGTTCTTTAGTTAACTTTTCCATTAGTCTAAGCTAAATTTAGGATTTACTAAATGCTGCATAGTTTCTATATAACGTTGTAATTCCGTTAATAAATTTGCAGTTTCCTTAGTACCTTTTTCTGTTAACTTATAATATTTTCGTAAACGATTATCTACTTTTTTAACCTCAACATGTAATAAACCATCGGCTTCTAGTTTATGTAAGGCAGGATATAAAGCGCCTTCGGTAATATTTAATTCGCCTTGCGTTAATTTCTTAACTTTCTGAGTAATCTCGTAACCATACATTTTATCGTTTTCAGCTAAAAGCTTCATAATAATAGTGGTTAAACTACCTTTATATAATTTAGAATTTCCCATAAATCAAATATACATAATTTTCTTATGTATAAAACACTTAGGTATGTTTTTATCATAAAAATCACTTTGCAATACAATTAGCTTCACTATTTTTGTAAAAAAAAGTACAAATGGCAGAATTCAATACGCTAAACATAAAATCTATAACTAAGGAAACAGATAAAGCTGTAACACTAAGTTTTGTTGTTCCTAGTCATTTAAAAAACAACTACACTTTTATTGCAGGTCAATATATTACGCTTAAAACTACTATTAATGGCCAAGAAATAAGACGTGACTATTCGTTATGCTCATCGCCTAAAAGTGGCGAATTAAAAGTGGCTGTTAAAGCTGTAGAAAATGGTATATTCTCAAATTATGCTAATGCTAAACTAGAAACAGGCGATATTCTAGAGGTTTCTACACCACAAGGACGTTTTAAGTTTGAGCCAGATGCTAATAAATCTAGACATATAGCAGCATTTGTTGCTGGTAGTGGAATTACACCAGTTCTAAGTATTGCAAAATCTATTTTAGAAGAAGAACCAAATAGCGAATTTGTTTTAGTTTACGGAAACAAAAGCCTTAAGGATACAATGTTTTTGCAAGAATTATTAGACTTACAACACAACTATACATCGCGCCTTCATATTCAGTTTTTATACAGTCAAAGTAATGAAGACAACGCTATTTTTGGTCGAATTGAAGAAAGTACAGTTAACTTAATACTGAAAGATAAATTTAAACACGTTGCATTTAATGACTTTTACCTTTGCGGACCTGAAGGAATGATTAATAACGTAACCGATGTTTTGAAAGCAAATAATATAGCTGAAGCTAATATTCACTTTGAGCTATTTAAAGCTGCAAAAAACGCACCTAAAAACAAAGTAATAACAACAGGAGAAACACAAATTACAGTAATTGTAGACGATGACGCGGAAACCTTTACAATGTCTAAAAAAGACACCATTTTAGAAGCGGCTATTGACAAAGATTTAGATGCTCCATATTCTTGCCAAGGTGGAATTTGTAGCAGTTGTATTGCACGTGTTAAAGAAGGAACAGCAGAAATGACCCAAAATTCTATTTTAACCGATGCAGAAGTTGCCGAAGGTTTAATTATTACATGCCAAGCACATCCAACTAGCGAAACTATAACAATTGACTATGATGATGTTTAGAAACATATAACGAGAATTAAAAAACTTATTAACCTATTCTTAAATGCGCTAAATTTATATTTAGCGTATTTTTTTGTTTCATTTTTACGTAAAACAGAATATTAGAATTTAATGAGATTTATTGTAATTTAATTAAAAAAGCAATATAGTAGTTAGCTAAAAATCATTATAATAACTTATTTTTTTTACAAAATAGATTTTAGGCTGGCAGTACAACATCTAAATTAGACATAGATACTAGAAAAAGAAAATTACTTGAGTACTTGGTTAATTAATGTTGTAACCACTGTTGGACTAATTGTTCCGGCAACAGTTTTGTAGTTTTCTGGCGTTTTATTTCCGTAAATACTTGTTGGCAATAATGGGAAATCTTTTTTATTAGGCACCAATTGATTTTCTATGGGTTGGTTAAAAGGAACAAAACCGGCATATGGATGTGTATTTCCCCAAATAGTAATTACTTTAACACCAAACATTGCTGCTAAATGACCATTACCAGAATCCATGCTTATCATTAATTTTAAATTTGAAATAAGCGCTAATTCATCTTCAAAACTTACTTTACCAGCCATGTTATAAACGTTGGTGTTTTCAATCTCAAATACATTTAATTGTTCTTCTTCTTTAAGGCCACCACCAAATAATAAAACATTATAATCTTGACTTAGATACTTAATTACTTCTGCCATTTTATCTAAAGGATACATTTTAGACTCGTATTGAGCAAAAGGTGCAATTCCTATTAAGGGTTTAGATAATTCCTTTTCTTTTAAAGGACTAAAAGTGGGAAAAGTTAAGGGTTTTGGAAAAGTTGGATTATGTAGATCTAACGTATAACCTAACTTTACAAAAACATCTGCGTAACGTTGATAAGATGTTTTAAGCTGCTTAAACTCTTTTCCTAATACTAACGCTTTTTTCTCTTTTCTACCTTTATCAATTTGTTTAAACGTTTTTACTGATAAAAAAAACTTTAATATATTGGTTCGTAATACATTATGTAAATCTGCAACTTCGGTAATTCCTAAATGTTTTAATTCTTTAGATAATTTATAAAGCCCGAAAAAACCTTTATGCTTATTTTTTAAATCGATATTAAAAATAGACACATTTGGCAACTCATTAAATAATGGCGCAAAAAATGGGCGCGTTAATATTGTAAGTTTTACACTAGGGTTTTGCGCTATAAACGCACGTAAAACAGGCACAGAAATAGCAACGTCTCCCATAGCTGAGAGACGTATAACTAATATATGTTTTTGTTTTGGCATAATAAATAGACTTCGATTGTAGTAGTTTTAGATTTCAACTTACAATCATAATCATTTTAATTAATTTTACTTCATGTAATAAAAATGATTTTGGAAAGCGTTATTTCTGACCTCTTAATACAGGATTAAGTTCATCGTCATTATACATTTTCATTTGCTTGTAAACTTTCATGTACTTGTCTCCAGATTCAATATCTGTAATTAAGTCTTCAATAGCAGTACTTAAATCTACGCGTTGTTCTAATAAAACATCTAATTTTGTCTGACAAGCAGCAACATGCGAAGCCGAAGCATCTTTACGCTCAACTTCTTCATTCATATGGTATACTTTTAAGGCTAGTATAGATAATCTATCTATGGCCCAAGCAGGACTTTCAGAATTAATTTTAGCAGATGCTTTTGGAGTAACATCTTTATATTGTTCTAAAAAGTAACTGTCAATAAACTCTACCATATCAGTTCTATCTTGGTTAGAGGCATCAATTTGTCTTTTTAAAGTAATAGCTGCTACAGGATTTATTTGTGGATCTCTAATAATATCTTCATAATGCCATTGCACTGTATCTATCCAACACTTTCTGTATAATAAATGAGCAATTAAATCGTCTGATTTATCATATTTGTTGGTAAAACCTTGGTCTACGGTATTTATAACGTGATACGTTGAGATAACGTCTTTAAAAATAGCATTTGCTTTTTGAGTAAAAGTCATTTGTTTAAATTTATAGCGGTAAAGATACTTCAAAAATAAGACATCTCACAACCTTGTTTAAAGTTGATGGATTGAATTTATAAAAAAACATAAAGAATTACTCTATAGTAAATCCTAATAATAACCTTGCATTTAAGGTTACGTCTACTTTAGTAGCACCAAATCTTAAAATCCATTTTTTATTAAATACCTGTATAACTTGTTCCTTACGTAATTATTACTACAAGAATTAGTATTAAAACAATAATTAGTGGCACTGTTTTTTTGGTAATACTAACTTTTAAAAATTTAACACCTCAAGTTATTAACATCTAAAATCTTAATTAACTTTTAAACTACCTTTGCTAACTTATGTATGCTTTAGTAGATTGTAATAATTTTTACGCCTCGTGCGAACGTGTTTTTAACCCAAATTTAATGGGCAAACCCGTTGCTATACTTAGTAATAACGATGGTTGCGTTATTGCAAGAAGCGATGAGGCTAAAGCATTAAATTTACCAATGGGCGCACCTATTTTTAAATGGGAACATTTCTGTAAAAGTCATAATGTAGAAATTTTATCTTCTAACTACGCGTTGTATGGAGACATGAGTCATAGAGTAATGTCTATTCTAAAACAATTTACACCAGATATAGAAATCTATAGTATAGACGAATCTTTTCTAGAACTTAAAGGCTTTGAAAACTATAACTTAACAGATTATGGCACACAAATAAGAAATCGTGTATTAAAATGGACAGGTATTCCTACTTCTGTAGGTATTGCACCAACCAAAGGTCTTTCTAAAATTGCTAATAAAATTGCTCGAAAAAGTAAATCTGGCGTTTGTGTTATGGATACAGACGAAAAACGCATTAAAGCCCTAAAATGGATTAAAATAGAATCTGTTTGGGGAATTGGAAACAGATTAGCTAAACGTTTAAAATTAAAAGGTTGTGTTACAGCTTTCGATTTTACACAAATCCCAGAAGTTATTATTAAAAAAGAATTTTCTGTAGTCGAAGCAAGATTACACCGCGATTTAAATGGTATTGAAACCTTAAAATTAGAAGACAACCATCAAGACAAAAAAATGATTGCTACAACACGAAGTTTTGAAGGCACATTAAAAAACCCAAGCGATATTAAAGAACGCGTATCCACATTTGCAAGTCATTGCGCTCAAAAATTACGAAAACAAAAATCCAACTGCCACAGCATAATTGTAACATTACGCAGCAATAAATTCGATAAAAATGGCAGACAACATCGGGAAAGTCGCGTTATAAATTTAGCAGCACCAACAAATTCCTCTCTAATTATTAGTAAAGCTGCAGTAACCGTAGTTGCACAAATGATTAAGAAAGGTATTTTATACAAAAAAGCAGGTGTAATAGTAACGGGAATTGTACCAAGCAATAGTTACCAATTTAATTTATTCGAAAAAGATAACAGTAAACATATTCCTTTAATGGACTGTATAGATAATTTGAACAAAAAATATGGTATATTGAAAATTAAATTAGGAAATCAAGATTTACAACGCACTTGGAAAATGAAACAAGAACGTTTATCGCCTAAATACACCACAAACATTAACGATATAATTGTTGTAAAATGATAGCACATAAATCTGGAAATTTAACTTTTTTTACGCCCGAAACTATAGATGGCGCAGCTGGCCAGTTTTTTGATACCGGAATTTCTGCTGGATTTCCTTCGCCTGCCGAAGATTTTACAGAAAACAGATTATCTTTAGACGACGAGTTAGTAAAAAACAAAGAAGCCACTTTTTATGCAAGAGTTAGCGGCCAATCTATGATTGGTGCTGGTTTAGACGATAACGATTTACTAGTTATAGACCGAAGTTTAGAACCTGTAAACAATAAAATAGCGGTTTGTTTTTTAGACGGCGAATTTACTGTAAAACGCTTACGCGTAGATAAAGAAGACGTTTGGTTACAACCAGAAAATCCAAATTATCCTATTATAAAAATTACAAAAGACAATAACTTTCTAATTTGGGGTATTGTAACCAATGTAATTAAAAAAGTATAAGAAAATAGTATGAGTACTTTTCTAGGACATCAAACCACTATAGACTTCTATAATTGCAAAAACACACAAATTAACTCCTGTAGTTTTATAGAACAAACACTTTTAAAAGCTGCTAAAATTATTGGATTAACCGTAGTAAACACAACAATACACAAGTTCTCTCCAATTGGTGTAAGTGGTGTAATAGTTATAGAAGAAAGCCATATTGCAATCCATACTTGGCCAGAACATAATTACGTTGCTATAGACTTTTTTACCTGTAACAACTCTTTTAATTTATCTGAAGGCATTAACTGGCTACAAGAACAATTTAAAGCCGAAAACTTTACCACAGCAGACATAAAACGAGGAAGTTTAAAAGAAATAGCAACTTATAAAAAGCTTAAAAAATTAAATCAATCACTGTAATAAAAAGAATCCAAAAAAAATGAGCTTTAAAAAAAACGTTTTTTTACTATTTGACGAAGAAAAAGGCAATAAAAAAGGAGATGTTTTTGTTGAGTATTTTATCTCTACATTAATTTTACTAAACATTGTTTGTATATTTTTAGAATCGTACAAAAGTATTAAAGCAGAATACAAAGACTTATTTTATACTTTCGAGGCTTTTTCTATTGCTATATTTTCCATAGAATACCTAATACGTATTTGGATAGCAGATTTAAATTTCCCTAAACTAAGCCCAACAAAAGCACGCTTAAAATATATATTTTCGTTTTTAGGACTAATAGATTTAGCATCAATATTACCATTCTACCTACCATACTTCTTTAAAATAGATTTACGAGTTGTTAGAATTTTAAGATTACTACGTTTATTAAGACTTTTAAAACTAAATAGACATTCCAAATCGCTTAAAGTTATTGGCAAAGTACTAAAAAACACAAAGTCAGATATTTTAGTTACCATTTTTATGGTATTTATCTTATTAATTTTAGCATCTACTTTAATGTACAGCATAGAAAACGATGCACAACCAGAAGCTTTCGAAAACATTGGCCAAGCCTTATGGTGGGCTATTGCAACATTAACAACTGTAGGCTATGGAGATATTTATCCTATAACAGGTTTAGGTAAATTTTTAAGTGGAATTATTGCCTTATTAGGTATTGGAATAGTAGCACTACCAACCGGAATTATTAGTTCTGCATATATTGAAGAAGTTCAAAAACAAAAGAAAACCTGTACCTGTCCAAATTGTGGCACAAAAATAATAGACTAATTTATGTTTGGTAAAAAAGAACCTGTAAGATTAGATAAATTAAAAATAGATAACACTTTTAAACTATTTAAAACCACGTGGACCATTACCGCAATTGGAGAATACGATTGGCGTGGCGATGGACGAAGCATAGAATACACCATTAGCTCCAATGCCGCAGAAAAAGCGTATCTTGAAGTCGAATTTACTAAAGGCGACTACGAAATTTGTTTTAGTAAAGCTATTAATATAGACAATGCCTTACTGCAAGACGCCATAATATCTAAAAACATTATTTATTTAGATAATGTCTTTAAGTTAGATGAAACCTATAGCGGCTCCTACAAGAATTTAACAAGCCAATCTAGTTGGGAACATTTAGAAAGCTTCATTTTTTATTCTGAAGATGATGAAATGCTAACCATAGAAAAATGGCAAGACCATACATTTGAAGCTTTTTACGGACAAGAAGTTTCAGCTAAAAAAATTAAAAATATAACTACTATTTAATATGAAACGTTTTATAAACAACCTAAGCATCTTAGTATTATTAATAGTTTCTTCATGCGGAAGCTCTAGTAAAGAAAGTGTAAAAGTAACACAAGAACCATCGGAAGAAATTATTAGAGATTTAAAATTTGAAGACTATTCCATTGTTTTAAACGATATGAATATTCTTGAAAAAGGCGAAAAGCGAGAATTTCAACATAAATATCACATTTTAAAGGTAGAAAAAGATTCTTTAGTTGTAGATTCTTTAGGATGGAAAACTGTAAATCAGACATTTTTCGAGAAACACGAAAATGATTTAGGAATGGAAATCGTATCACATCACAACAACAAACTCTCTAGAATAGCTCAACCTGTAGGCTTTGGCTGGGCAATTGGAAATCCAAAATATGGAGAATGGGTAGACGAAAAAACAGTTAACAACTCTGGAATAAGTACAACTACAAGCACAACAACCAACGCAACATCTACAACACAAAATAATAGACGTGTTTGGCGTTCTCACGGACCTAGTATGCTGTTTTGGTATTGGATGTTACGCAGACCAGCATACCAAAGTAATTATAGAGCCAATAATGCATATAGAGCTTCTGGAAAACCATATTACGGAACAAAACCTAACGGAACAAGTACTTATGGTACAAATAGTACATATCAAAAAACAAAAAGAGCATCATTTTTTAGTAGAAGAACAAAAAGTAATTCTTGGAAATCTTTTTCATCATCTAAAAAAAGTAGAAGTTCATCGCGTTATAAAAGCGCATCAAGTACACGCTCAAGATCTGGTGGAACAGGAAAATAAATTCATTTGAAAACAACTAACAAACAAAAGTCCTTAGCACTTAAAATTGCTTTATTTGCTACAGGATTTAGTGGTATTGTGGCAGAATATGTCTTATCCACATTAGCATCATACTTTATAGGTAACGCTATTTTACAATTTACACTAATAGTTTCCATAATGCTTTTTGCAATGGGATTAGGTAGTAGATTAAGTAAATCGTTTAATAAAAATATTATTTTTTGGTTTGTAATTATAGAACTAACCTTATCTATTTTAGTATCCTTTTCTGCAATTGCCTCTTATATTGCTTTTGGAATAACTAACAATTCTTGGATTGTAATTTACTTATTATCTATAGCTATAGGTCTACTAATTGGTTTAGAAATTCCTTTTGCCACACGTATTAATAATGATTACGAAGAACTAAGGCTTAATATTTCTAACATACTAGAAAAAGATTATTTTGGTAGTTTAGTTGGTGGTTTATTTTTTGCTTTTGTTGGTTTGCCATACCTGGGCTTAACTTATACGCCATTTGTTTTAGGCTTTATAAATTTAATAATATCGTTTTGGTTATTTTTTGTTTTAAAAGATGTTATTTCTAAACGCTTACAAAAAGGTCTATTTATAGCTTATATTATTGTATTTCTTACCATTTTATTTGGTTGCATTTTTGCAAAACCTTTGGTTTTATTTGGAGAACAATCTAAATACAAAGACAAAATTGTGTTTAGTGAACAAACTAAATATCAAAAAATTGTGATTACAAAATGGAAAGAATGGAACTCGTTATATATTAACGGAAATCAGCAATTATCATCATTCGACGAGTTTCTATATCACGAACCAATGGTGCATTCTGCTCTAGGATTAACCAAACAAAAACAAAATATTTTAGTTCTTGGTGGTGGCGATGGCTGTATAGTTAGAGAACTTTTAAAGTATCCAACTATTAAAAACATAGATTTAGTAGACTTAGACGCTAAAATGTTAGAACTAGGAAAAAACAATTCAATATTTACGCGTTTAAATAATAATGCGTTAAATAATTCTATAGTAAACACATTTACAGCAGATGCGTTTACCTATTTAGAAACCTCTACAAAAAAATACGATGTTATTTTGGTAGATTTACCAGATCCTAATAACGTTGATTTAAACAAACTTTACACAAAAGAGTTCTACAAGCTTTGCTATTTTAATTTAACACAAAATGGAACATTTATAACCCAATCTGGAAGTCCTTACTATGCTACAAAAGCATTTTATTGTGTAGATAAGACCTTAAAAGCAGCAGGATTTGAAACATTACCACTACATAATCAGGTTTTAACTTTAGGCGAATGGAGTTGGGTAATAGGTAAAAAAGAACCTATTACAAAAACAGCTTTAGAAAGCATAAATTTAAAAAACTTAAAACTAAAATGGCTTAGTAAAGATGCTTTTCCTGCCTTATCTGGGTTTGGAAAACCATTAGTAGATACAACAGGCATAGAGGTAAATACTATTTTTAGTCCTAAACTTTACATTTATTACCAACAAGGTAATTGGGATCTGTATTAATACTAATTTTAATAGTTACTAAATAATATTAAATACGTGTTGTAACAGAATCTATTTAGTTTATTAGATAACAAATATTACATATAGACATTACATTAAAAAAGTGCTAAAACAAAAAAACGCAAAGCCAATGCTTTGCGTTTTTAATATAATTTATAATAAGTATTTAACTTAGTCAGCTAAAATAATTACTTTATTATCTTTCATTTCTATAGTACCAGAATTAATATTAACTGTTAATATTTTATCATCGTCTAAATGTGGTACAATAGTAGCGTGAAGTTCATCAAAAACTAAATGCGATTTTGTATGCGTATGAATTTTAATAGTTCCAGCTGTTAAAATTGAGACTATTGGCGCGTGATTATCCAACATTTGGAAAGAACCATTTACTCCTGGTACAATTACAGAATCTACTTCACTATTAAAAAGTGTTGCTTCTGGTGATACAATTTCTAAATACATATTCTTATAGTTGTTTGTTATTAGCTAATAATTATTGGGAAACCAACAACTATAAGCTATTAATCAATTACGCTTCAGCTAACATTTTTTCACCTGCTTCAATAGCATCTTCAATAGAACCTTTAAGGTTAAACGCAGCTTCTGGTAAGTGATCTAATTCACCATCCATAATCATGTTAAATCCTTTAATAGTATCTTTAATATCAACTAAACAACCTTTTAAACCTGTAAATTGTTCAGCTACATGGAAAGGTTGAGATAAGAAACGTTGTACACGTCTTGCTCTACCTACAGCCATTTTATCTTCTTCAGATAATTCTTCCATTCCTAGAATAGCAATAATATCTTGTAATTCTTTATAACGTTGTAATAATTCTTTTACACGAGTTGCACAATCGTAATGATCATTACCTAAAATATCTGCAGCTAAAATTCTTGATGTAGAATCTAATGGATCTACCGCTGGGTAAATACCTAATTCTGCAATTTTACGAGATAATACTGTTGTTGCATCTAAGTGAGCAAACGTTGTTGCTGGTGCTGGATCTGTTAAATCATCTGCAGGTACGTAAACCGCTTGTACAGATGTAATAGAACCTCTTTTAGTAGATGTAATACGTTCTTGCATTGCTCCCATTTCGGTAGCTAATGTAGGTTGGTAACCTACTGCAGATGGCATACGACCTAATAATGCTGATACTTCTGATCCTGCTTGTGTAAAACGGAAAATATTATCTACAAAAAATAATACATCTTTTCCTTGTCCTTCACCTGCACCATCACGGAAATATTCTGCAATGGTTAATCCTGAAAGTGCTACACGAGCACGAGCTCCAGGTGGCTCATTCATTTGTCCAAAAACAAAAGTTGCTTTAGAATCTTTCATAGCAGACTTGTCTACTTTTTGAAGATCCCAACCGCCTTCTTCCATAGAATGCATAAAGTCATCACCATACTTGATAATTCCTGACTCTAACATTTCACGAAGTAAATCGTTTCCTTCACGTGTTCTTTCTCCTACTCCTGCGAATACAGAAAGACCACCATGACCTTTTGCAATGTTGTTAATTAATTCTTGAATTAATACGGTTTTACCTACTCCAGCTCCACCAAATAACCCAATTTTACCTCCTTTTGCATAAGGCTCAATTAAATCAATTACCTTAATACCAGTAAATAATACTTCTGTAGAAGTTGATAAGTCTTCAAACTTTGGTGCACTTCTGTGAATTGGCAAACCAGCATCTCCAGCCTTAGGTAAATCACCTAAACCGTCAATAGCATCTCCAATTACATTGAATAAACGTCCGTAAACATTTTCTCCAACAGGCATTTGTATTGGAGCACCAGTTGCAACAACTTCTGTTCCTCTACTTAAACCATCTGACGAGTCCATAGCAATAGTACGTACAGAATCCTCACCAATGTGAGACTGAACTTCTAATACTAATTTAGAACCATCAGCTTTATTAATTTCTAATGAATCGTAAATTTTTGGCAATTCTGAACCTGCTGCGAATTCTACATCGATAACTGGTCCAATAATTTGTGCAACTTTACCTGTAACTTTTGACATTACTTATTTATTTAATATTATGGTATTCAATTGATTTGAAAACACTTCCGTTTTCGGCTGCAAAGATAGTAGTTTTAATTTAATAAAAAAGTTCAATTCGCAGCTTTTTTAAAACTAAAAAACCATCTTCAAACTGAAAATGGTTTTTTTTTAGTAAAAATTGATAATTTATTGCAATGATGGTGAATAAACAACAGGGAAATCTGCTGGATCAAACATATTACCTGATGCTTCAAAGTTAGAACCATAAGTTGTATCTATAACTTTCATCATTTCATTAGCAAGTACTGCGTAACCTCTAGTTGTTAAGTGTACACCATCTAAACTAACTAATCCACCAGTAACTAAATCTGTTGTTAAAAGGTACTGACCAGATAATACACCTGTTGTAGACGCTTGCTCTAATATGCTTTTAAAATCAACTAAAGCAAGTCCATATAAATCTACAGCGTCTTGTAAATGTTGATTATAAGCGTCTGTAGCTGTTTTGATAGCTAATTGCTCTTCTGGTGTTAAAACCCATTGATCTTCTAATTGTATTTGAGTTCCGTAACCTTGTGGTATTAATGAAGATAGAGGTAAAACTAATAAATCTGCTTCAGTTGCTTGTCTATAATTTGGAATTCCAAATGCTGTTAAATCAGTTAGATCTTCATCTACTAAAACTAATGCATTAGTCTGACTTTCAGAGAATACAACTGTTCTTTTCTCTACCTCTGCTTGTGTAAGTAAAGAATTACCTAAAGCAAATTGAAGTCCACCATTATAAGCCGCATAACCTGCATTTAATTGTGCTGCTGTTGCCGCATCTAAAGGTACTGGGTTATGTGGAACTGTTGTAAAATATGGTAAAGATGACACATAAGGAACGTTTGCTACAACACCTTTTGCTCCAGTACCATTAGATGTTAATACAGCTAACGCACCATCTACAACGTTTTTAAATACAGTTGGATCTGTAATATCGTTTGGACCATAACTTGCTGGATTAAAGTTTCCTGTTTGATCTACACCAATTCCTCCAGAAGTTGCATATCCTAAAACATCGTTTCCTCCAATTTCAGAAAAAGTAAAAAATGTTGGCACCTGTGCAGCTGCATCTCCTAACATAGAAGCAGAGCCGCTAGAAGCCATTCTACCAAAATAAGGGTTTAATGCGCCGTATCCAGGTAATGTAATATGGAAACTTTTAGCGCCTGGAACAGCATAGTTATTAAAAGTACTCATTAAGTTTACTGCTGCATCTGTAGTTATAGGTGGAACAGGTGCACCTAAACCTGTTAAAAAATCGTTTAGTCTTTGTGGCCCAGAACCATTAAAAATTAGTCTGTATTCTGCCACAGGAACTCCACCAACTAGTAATCCTCCTGTATTGTCATTCATTAAAGGCTGAGTAAAAGCGCCTCCACCAACTAGAGAAAATTTCTCTGATAAAAGTTTAGGAAAAGATTTTTCTTGAGCTGCTTTAAATAATGCTCCATCCGTATAACCAGCACTAAAGGAAGCTCCAACAGAAACAAATTTAGAAAAGTCTGCTGTTCCTGAAGTTGCAGCCGGAAAAACCTTTGCTGCCGTAGATGAATCGTCATCACTTTGACAAGCAGAGAATCCAATTAAACCTGCTAAAAGCCATATATATTTAGTTTTCATAGTCTCGTTTTATAAGTTATTAATTGTAATTGATGCGTAATACATTGAGCCAATAAACCCAGTACCAAATGCTGTAAAATACTCATCTCCTAATAAGTTAGTTGCTCCAACTTTTATTGATGATTTTAAACTTGGAATTGTATAATTTATCTGTGCATCTACTGTGTGATAAGCTGGAACAGCTCCATCTCCAAAAGATGCTTGCCACTCATAATCGTCACTCCAACGCCATGCTAAGTTAAAGCCTAAGTTTTTAATTAGTTTTTCTTTTCCAAAACTTGCTTTTACCTTGTGCTCAGGCGTATTAAAGTTTGTTCTAAAATCTGGATTAGCTTCTTGATCGAAATCTAATTTAGCATAAGTATAATTAAATCCAAAATCAAACCCTTTTAAAATCTTAGTAGTAACTCCAACAGCTGCTCCATAAGAATTTACTTTAGCATCAGAATTTGTGTAAGTTTGGTATGTATTATAATCCCCATTTTTAATTGCCTCTAAAGAGAAGTTATTGTCGTTTGGACTTCCATAATATGTAGTAACAACGTTTTCATTAGATAAGAAGTCTTTATAAGAGTTAAAATAGACACTTGCATCAATAATGTAAGACTTTACTTTACCTCTATAGCCTAATTCGAATGCTGTAACTTGTTCTGGTGCAGCTAAATTAGATTGTATAGTTTTTAATAAACTTGTATCTGGCGCACCATTTAAAATACTTTGCTCGTAAGCTGTTACAGAACTTTGAGAATAGTTTAACTGGTAAGCTGCACTTCCATCTAGAGCTACCGTTGCAGGTATTGATGAGTCAAAGTTTTGTCCTTCAGTACTTACGTCGTAATTTCTTTGGTAACGCGCGCCATTTCCGACAGCTCCACCAACTAAAATTGCTCTACCAACATCTAAACCAATATATAAATCTTGGGTTGTTGGATTTCTAAATCCTGTTTGAAAAGAAGCTCTAATGTTATGATTCTTGTTTACAGTAAAACCTGCAGATAATCTAGGTGAAAAGAATCCATCAAATAATTCTGATTTATCATATCTTAAAGAAGCTGTTAATTTTAAATCAACATTTTCTTTAACAGCAATTTCTTTTTGTAATTGTGTATAAAAACCAATTTCAGAATAATTTATTGGTCCATTAACATCTGTATAAATTGTTCCTAATGAGTTTAATCTATAACGTCTGTATGATCCACCAACTTGAACTTCGGCAAATTTAATCATATCTCCAAAGTTATAATTTCCATCTGCGTGATAAATTTTAGAGTTATCTTGAAACTTAGATCCTGTTGCTAAATTTGGATCGTTAATTGTTTTATTAAACGCATTTTTAAATTCAGGAGATCCAGGTAAATATCTACCTGTATCTGCAACAGTTCTAGAAGAAGCATGCTTTTGAGCATCTGTTAATAGTGGATTAGATAGTGTTAAACCAGCAAAAGTTTGAATATATTCTTGAAACCATTGTGTATCACTTTTCCAAGCTCTGTTAATGTTAATACCTGTAAAAACCATATCGTAAGAATCTCCTGCCTTATCTTCAGTAACGTATGCTCTTACAAAGTAATTTTTATTTTTTACTTCGATTTTATGTTGTTGTAAAAAGAAATTTCTAATATTATATCTATTTGCACCTTGGTAAATAGTATTACCTGATCCAACTTTACCTACATAAGAGATTTCAAAATCGCTATCGGTAATAGGTCTAAAGTATAAACCCCAATCTGCCTTTACACTTTCTGCGTTATAGTTAGTTAAATCGCTTTCATTATAACCAGTTCTACTCACATTAACATTTGGAATAATTCCTAATCCAGATGCTGCTCTAATATTTGTAGAAACCTCATCTCCATAAACGTTAATTCCATCATAATCAATATTATTTCTTGTTCTACCTGCTACAGTCTTATCGGTTGTATTAGTTGCAGCCCAATCTGTTCCTTTTAGGTATCCAAAATTTACTTTTGCCGCAAATTTATCAGAAAACTTATAAGCCATTCTAACTCCTAGATCTGTGTATGCGTTTTCTCCTGAAGCTTCTTGTTGAGTAACTCCTTTTTTAACATATGCACTAATTCCTTGATGATCAAATGCACTTTTACTTCTCATAAACAAGATACCATTAAACGCATTTGCTCCATATAAAGCAGACGATGCTCCTGGAAGTAACTCTACACTTTGAACATCTGTTTCTGTCATTCCTAATAAATTTCCTAAAGGGAAGTTTAAAGCTGGAGCAGAATTATCCATTCCGTCTACTAACTGCATAAAACGAGTATTTGCAAAAGTTGCAAAACCTCTAGTGTTAATAGACTTAAATGTTAAACTATTTGTATTAATATCTACACCTTTAAGGTTTTCTAAACCGCCATAAAAATCAGCAGAAGCTGTATTTTTTATTTGCTTTAATCCAAAACGCTCTACTGTTACTGGAGATTCGAAAATACGCTCTGGAGTTCTAGATGCCGAAATTACAACTTCGTCTAAAGAAGAACCTTCTGCTAAAACCGCATTAACAATTTGCTTATTTGATATAATTTCTTGGTCTACTGATGTAAAACCAATACTACTTATTTGAATAGTAAAAGGTGGATTTAAATCTGTGGTTAATTTAAAATTACCATCAAAGTCTGTTACTACACCACTAGATGTACCAACAATAATTACGTTGGCTGAAGGAATAGGCTGATTACTATCATCTAGAACAGTACCAGAAACTGTTGTTTGTGCAAGGGTTACACCAAAGCACAACAACAATAAAATAGAAAAAATTGATTTCATATTATTGTGTTAGTTAAATTATTTAGAGTCCAATATACGTTTTTTGTTAAAGTACTTTAACATTTTCTTAAAAAAACTTATGTATACTTAATAAAATTTAACAAAAAAAGACATATTCGATTTCGAATATGTCTTTTTAATAACTATTAGTATAAGAAGTTAACTACTCTACCGTAACAGATTTCTCTCCAACGGGTAGTGTTTTTCTTATCATCAATATACTCTTTAAATCTCCCAACCTTTGGGTCTCCCCATACTCCTCATACCAACAGGAGTTATTTAATATTATTAGATCCCAACACGAAGAACAGGGTATGAACTTCGTTGAGATTTGTAATTATCTTATTTCTAAGGGTTATAAATCCACTCGCGGTAAGGATTTAACCCAATCCATCGTTTGGAGTATCTATACGAAGAAGAAGAAGTCCATCCAACGGTTCAGTAGGGTCTTTGACCCTGTGATTACCGATGTGAAGTTGGATCTCATTGACTACTTCCCTCAAGAATGAACCATTTGTAGGTCTTCCCTGGTCTTTTTGACCTTAACTATTGTTGTTCTACTACAAGGAATAATCTTGGAGATATTTTCGTAGGTGTACCCTTTGTCTATGTACTCCAAGATCTTCTTTGACTTAGGTTTCTTGAGTAGTTGAGTTGGAGTATCTCTTGTATTGATTCTTCTCCCCCGGTATAATCCTTTCTCCTTTCTAATACGAATACCCTCCATTTGTCTCTCTCTGATCTGATCCCTCTCGAACTTGGATAGGGTACTTAGAATGGAGATCATTAGTTCGGAGAACTTATCTTCCTTACCATTCTCATCAATATTTTGGAGTGAGGGATTCTTACATATAATACGTACTCCTTTCTCAGTTAACTCCTTCCAAGTTGATAATACATCAATGGTGTTCCTCCCAAGTCTATCTATACTATGTACGTGTAGTTCTTTGAGTTTTCCCCACGCAATGAGTTTTTCTATCTCAGAACCATTGGGTCTCTCAAACAGAGGAATGGATCCGCTACACTTATCTACGAGGACGTAGTCGTAGTTATCCTTGTTAATTATCTGTCGATCTACGTTCTGTTCTGTGGTCGAAACACGGGTGTATAATACTTTCATTGTTATACCAATTTATAGGTGGGGGTATTATCAATTAATACTGGTACAAATATAACGCTTCTACTGTGGTTCACGCTATAAACCTCTGGTATCCAGATAGGTGTAGTCTAAAAATGATATTCGTTGTGCAGATAACATTTATGAACAGGATCTCACCTGCAGTGATCTGATCTCTTCAATTGTTATCGGCACAGAAACATCAGAATTGACTCTGGTAATGTGGTTCATCTATATATATTCATCCCCCCGGGATGGGGTTCCTGCAGGACTACCTCCCACATCCCCCCTTATATAGTGGTAAAACGGTGATATTATAATGGGGGTCAATACCGTCTGAAAAATATTTTTAAAAAAATGAGTGAGGTTTTGGGATTATTGTTGGTTG
>CALJFB010000064.1 GCA_938073895.1 uncultured Flavobacteriaceae bacterium | reverse complement strand
ATGCTGTTATGGATGCCTTGATAAGTCGTGCCAATGAAGGCGAAAATTTAGATTACAATAATTGGTTGCTCCCGATTGCTCGAACCATTAAAGCCTATTCGTTTTTCCTTAATTTAATTGGGAAAGATGGTATTATCCCTGAAGGTATGGATGCCCAAACTGCATTGAAAAACAATAATTTTGTGTACCGCTTTAACATATGTAAAACCTCAACAGAATCCAAAATAAAATCTTTTAAAGAAGAAAATAAATACTTGCCGCCATATTGGCAAATGGTACGAATGGCAGAGGAAAGCTTGTAGAAATAATAATTAGTTTAAAAACAAAAAAGCCGAAAATCATTTTTCGGCTTTTTTAGTACATTATTAAACATAGCTTGTTAATTAAAGTAAATTTTATTTACTTCTTTCTATCAATCACATAATTCACCATCAGTTCTAGTGAATTTTTATAATCAGAATCAGGATACGTTTTAAGTAATTGCAGGGCTTCTTCTTGAAAGGATTTCATTTTATTTACGGCATAATCTAAACCACCATTATCTTTAACGAAAGCAATAACTTCTTTAACTCGCTTGGTGTCTTTGTTATGATTTTTAACAGAATTAATAAGCCACTTCTTGTCTTTTTTCGACGCTTGATTTAATACGTGAATTAAAGGCAATGTCATTTTTTGCTCTTTAATATCTATCCCAGTTGGCTTTCCTATTTGGGCATCACCATAATCAAACAAATCATCTTTTATTTGAAATGCCATACCAATTAACTCTCCAAACTTACGCATAGACTCAACATGCAATGATTCTGGTTTAACTGAAGCTGCGCCCAAACTACAACAAGCCGCTATTAACGTTGCTGTTTTTTGACGAATAATTTCATAGTAAATATCTTCAGTAATATCTAATTTACGTGCTTTTTCAATTTGAAGTAATTCGCCCTCACTCATTTCTCGTACGGCGATTGAAATGATTTTAAGTAAATCAAAATCATTATTATCTATAGAAAGTAGTAATCCTTTAGATAACAAAAAATCGCCAATAAGAACTGCTATTTTATTTTTCCAAAGTGCATTTATAGAGAAAAAGCCTCTGCGCATATTACTATCGTCTACCACATCGTCATGAACTAGCGTTGCGGTATGTATTAACTCAATAACCGATGCACCGCGATAAGCACGCTCGTTTAATTCGCCATTATTAACCATTTTAGCTACCAAAAACACAAACATTGGTCGCATTTGCTTTCCTTTTCGGTTTACAATATAATGAGTTATGCGATTAAGTAACGCTACTTTAGAAGACATTGCCAAGCGAAACTTTTTCTCGAAAAGTTCCATTTCATAAGCAATAGGCTGTTTTATTTGTTCTGTTATTTTCACTTATAACAAAAGTAAGTAAAAAGGCTTATAAATAAGAAGGCAGGAATAGATATATTCCTGCTTTTTTAAAATTATAATAGGTTTGTTTTATATTTCGGTGGTATCTACGGTATGAATTCCGCCTCCAAAATTACATAAGACTTCTATTTGCTTTGTAATTGAGGCTTCTTCGTTTAAATTGTTTTTTACTGTTAGAGTTACATTGTAAAATCCGTGAGATAAAAACTTAAAGTCTGGTGTTGTATTAGTATATATATTTTGATTTCCAAAGTCCCAAATATAATTTGTGTAACCTTTAGATAAGTTTTCTATATTTAAACTATTGCCTTCGTTAACAACAATGTTTTCAAATTTAAAATCTGCTATTAATGCCTCTTTTGTTGTCGTGTTTGTTGTTTCTGGTGTAATATCATTATCTGTTGAACAACTGATTAATGTAAAAAAAGTTAAGCATACTAATAAGAGTAATTTTTTCATTTTAAAAAATAGATTAATACAGTAGCAAGTTACTATTTATTTTTAAATAACACCTAATTAGCGTAACATTTCACATAATCTATAAATTATTGACTAGAATACTTATTATGGACTTTACATCTATAATTTAAGCTTCTTTATTGGCTAATTGTCCACAAGCTGCATCTATATCTTTTCCTCTACTTCGTCTAATAGTTACAGTTATGTTATTAGCTTCTAAAACTTCTCTGTACATATTTATAGCGTCTGAATGTGCTTGTTGAAACATTCCATCGTCTATAGGGTTATATTCTATTATATTAACTTTACTTGGTGCAAACTTGCAGAATTGCACTAATGCATCTACATCTTTACGTTTGTCGTTAATGCCTTCCCAAACTACGTATTCGTAGGTAATACGGTTTTTGGTTTTCTCGTACCAATAGACTAAAGATTCTCTTAAATCTTTTAACGGAAAGGTTTTATTAAATGGCATAATGGTATCTCTAACCTCATCTATTGCAGAATGTAGAGAAACGGCAAGTTTAAACTTAACCTCATCGTCTGCCATTTTTTTTATCATTTTTGGCACTCCAGATGTTGATACTACAATACGTCTTGGCGACATGCCTAATCCTTCTGGACTTGTTATTTTATCAATGGCTTTAAGAACATTGTTATAGTTCATTAATGGTTCTCCCATTCCCATAAATACTATGTTACTTAAAGGTCTGTTGTGATATAATCTACTTTCGTTGTCTATTACGACTACTTGGTCGTAAATTTCGTCTGGATTAAGGTTTCGCATTCGTTTTAAACGCGATGTAGCGCAAAACTTACAATCTAAACTACAACCAACCTGACTAGAGACACAAGCGGTTGTTCTGGTTGCTGTTGGTATTAAAACGGATTCTACTATTAAATTATCGTGTAGTTTTATGGCATTTTTTATGGTTCCATCGCTACTACGTTGCATTTGGTCTACTTTTATGTGATTTATCACAAAGTGAGTTTCCATCATTTGGCGTGTTTCTTTGGAAATATTTGTCATGTCCTCAAAAGAATGCGCGCCTTTTTGCCATAACCATTCGTAAACTTGATTTCCTCTAAAGGCTTTATCTCCATTTGCGACAAAGAACTCACGAATTTGATCTTTAGTTAGTGCTCGTATATCTTTTTTAGTATCTGCCATAAGTTTGCAAAAATAGTGAAAGGTTTTTTGAATTACGCTTTTTTATATAAGAATCAAGACTTGGCTATACTATTTACGGGTTACTTTTAAACAGAATAGATTTAATTTATAAAACTGCTATTGCTAAATAGGCATTAGCGGTTGAAGCATTATTGGAGCTCTTTATTTTTTTTTGATTTATGAAAAAATAAAAGCGACTGCGGAAAACGCGACCCGAAACTTTGTGTAGGGAAATGCACTGAAACAATAAAGCCTTAACTTTCGTTAAGGCTTTTATATAAATTGATTTTAAAACAAATTTGTTTTGTTTATAGAATTAACATGGCATCTCCGTAGCTGTAAAACTTGTAGCCTTCTTTAATGGCTTCTTTGTATGCTTCGAAAATAAAATCGTGTCCTGCAAATGCTGCGGCCATCATTAATAAGGTAGATTTTGGTGTATGAAAATTAGTTATCATACAGTTTGCTATACTAAAATCGTGTGGAGGAAAAATAAATTTATTTGTCCAACCATCTATTTCGTTTAAGTTTAGGCTTGTAGATACTGCACTTTCTACTGCACGCATTGCGGTTGTTCCAACGGCACAAATACGACGCTTTTCTTTTAAGGCATTGTTAATTTGTTTTACTGTTTTTGGTCCTATTTTAACTTCTTCGCTATCCATTTTGTGCTTAGACAAATCTTCTACCTCTACAGAGTTAAAAGTTCCTAATCCAACGTGTAAAGTTACTTCTGCAAAGTCTACGCCTTTTATTTCTAAACGCTTTAATAAGTGTTTAGAAAAGTGCATTCCTGCTGTTGGTGCTGCTACTGCGCCTTCGTTTTTGGCAAATATGGTTTGGTAACGTTCTTCGTCTTCTGCTTCTACTTCTCTTTTAATGTATTTTGGTAAAGGTGTTTCTCCTAATTCTGTTAATTTTTTACGGAAAGCTTCGTAAGAACCATCGTATAGAAAACGTAATGTTCTACCTCTAGAGGTTGTGTTATCTATAACTTCTGCTACTAAGGTTTCGTCGTCTCCGAAATATAATTTATTTCCAATACGGATTTTACGTGCTGGATCTACTAATACATCCCATAAACGTTGTTCTTCGTTTAATTCTCTTAATAAGAACACTTCAATACGTGCGCCAGTTTTCTCTTTGTTACCAAATAAACGTGCTGGAAACACTTTTGTGTTATTAAGAATCATCACATCATTCTCATCAAAATACTCGATAATGTCTTTAAATTGTCTGTGTTCTATTTTACCAGTATCTCTGTGAAGCACCATTAAACGAGACTCATCTCTGTGTTCTGCAGGATATTCGGCTAATAATTCTTCTGGTAATTCAAAATCAAATTGCGATAATTTCATATAATTTCTATTGTATTAGAGTTGCAAATATACAATCTCGAGATAGGCGTTGTCAAGTGTTTTGCTAATTATTATTATTTTCTGTTAAAAAACCTATGTTTTTTAAATCTTGCCAAAAGGTTGGGAACGATTTTGACACGACTTCTGCGTTGTTAATTATAAGTGCTTTTTTTAGGGCTAAAGGCGCAAATGCCATAGCCATTCTATGATCGTGATAGGTATTTATTGCTATATCTTGGTTTATTTGGTTTGATGCTTTTAAATGTAAAGTTTTGTCTGTAAGAATTACAGTTGCTCCTAATTTTTCTAATTCGGTTTTTAGGGCAACCAATCTATCTGTTTCTTTAATTTTTAAAGTATGTAATCCGGTTAAATAACATTCTATTCCTAACCCAAAAGCGGTTACTGCAATAGTTTGTGCTATATCTGGCGAGTTTATTAAATTGATTTCTAATTTAGATGAATTGCTTTCTGCTATTTTTTTAAGCTTAATTATAGTGGTTTTAAAAGTAGTTTCTACACCAAATGATTTATAAATATCTTCTAAAACAGAATCGCCTTGAAGACTATTTTTGTTATATGATGTTAATTCTATTTCTGTTCCAACTTTAGATAATGCAATAGCACTATAAAAATAGGATGCCGATGACCAATCTGACTCTACAATTAACGCTTGCTTTTTAACTTCTAAATTTGGCTTAACTGTTATAACTTGCCCTACAAAAGTAGTTTTTACACCAATTGTGTTTAGTAAAGCTAACGTCATTTTTATATACGGAATAGACGTAATTTGTCCGTCTAAGGTTAATTCTAATCCGTTTTCTAATCTTGATGCAATAAGCAATAATGCCGAAATAAATTGACTACTTACATTAGCTTTTAAAGTAATTTTATCTTTTAAAATGTGTTGTCCTTTTATTTTTAAAGGAGGAAAACCAAAGTTTTCTAAATAAGTAATATTGGCGCCAAGTTGTTGCAAAGCTTCTACTAAAATAGAAATTGGTCGTTCTTTCATTCTGGCAGAACCTGTAAGAACAATTTCTGTATTGGTTTGCATTGCAAAATAGGCGGTTAAGAATCGCATTGCGGTTCCTGCATGTTGTATATCTATAACATTTTCTTTAGATGCTAAAGCTTTTTGCATTAAAACAGAATCGTCTGAATTAGACACATTGTTTATCTCTAATTCTGGATGTAAAGCTTGCAATACTAACAATCTATTAGATTCGCTTTTAGAACCTGTAATAGTTAAATTAGATTGTTTTTTTAATTCTGATTTATGAAGTTTGATATTCATTTTTTTGAATTACTATTTAATAGTTTCTGAATAGTTTTATGCTAACAAGGTTTAAAAAAATTATAGCATAATGTACAGAATTTACTTACTTTTTTGGTTCTGTTTTATTTTTAAAATAATTCATCCACATTATAAATAGAAAAATTAACGACCCAAACATTAACAAATAAATTGCTATGCCTTTCTTTTGAAAAAAAGGCTCTGTAAATGCATTGGTTAACGCTATAGTATTTAATGTAAAACCAATACTTATTACCAATGTAAAAAGTAAAACGTGTTTTTTCTTTGGATGCGTTAGTATATTTTTTTGTGCCATATAATTTTATTACTTCAATTTTTTATTTGCGTGATGTCTATCGTGATCGCGCTTGGTTTTAATATCTAATTTCTTATTGAATGCTTCTTGCAAATCTATGCCGGTTTGGTTTGCTAAACATAATACTACAAACATTACGTCTGCTAATTCTTCGCCTAAGTCTTTATTTTTATCGCTTTCTTTTTCGCTTTGTTCGCCGTAACGTCTTGCTATTATCCTGGCTACTTCGCCAACTTCTTCGGTAAGTTGTGCCATATTAGTTAGCTCGTTAAAATAACGTACGCCATGATTTTTAATCCAATTATCTACGTCTTGTTGTGATTGTTTTATGCTCATAATATTATAATTTTTCTAGGATAACGCTTTCATTTTCTTGTGTAATAATATTCTCATAAAAAGCTTTCAAATTATCAAAATAATTTACAGAAAACATAGAAGAATTTATACTCTCACTAACATTTAAAATAATATTCCCAGATTGTTCTTTAATGGTATAACTGTATTTAGCTAAATCGGAACCTAAAGTAATAACTCTGTTTTCTGGCAACTCCAGAACTTTATAACCTTCTGGAAGCTTAATTGTTATTCTATAAATATTAGAATATTTAGTTCTAAAATCTATTGGATAATTACGCTTATCTGCTTTAAACTTGTTTTCAGTTGTTAAATAATGCATCATTGGTTTAAAAATAATTTTATTACTTACCATATCTAAATAACCATTTGCTTTGGCCTCAATATCTAATCTAATAGGCTTGTATAAATCGTTAACGTTAAAAGTTTTTAAATCTATAAGCTCTATTCCTGGATTTTTTATTTGATAATTACTTTTTAAATTTTCTAAATCTAAAAAAGTGGACCTAAATTCTAGAGCTTGATTATTTGTTATCATCTTTCTAGACTTGATATTAAAACTACCATCTAAATTTAAATTAAATTGCGCTAATGTTGTTTCTCTATCTCTAAAGTTTTTATTTAAAGGAATTAAGTCAAACTCTTTGTTGTTGTAAATAATTAATCCATTTCCATTTTGGTAATTATCTGAAATAATATTGGCAGGTGCATTCCCTAAAGTTGCGTCTAAAAAAACAATTTTATCTTTTATTTTTAAACCACAAATTACATGATTAAATCCATCTAGCGTAGCAGATATAGGAATACCATGTTTTTTTGAACTTAGGACTATTGGATATGCTTTATAATTTGCCTTTCTAAGTATATTAACTAACATTAAATTAATTTCGGATGAACTTCCTTTTCCTTCTGCATAAACACTTTTTAATTTAGAGTCTAGTAAAACACTATTTTTTCCATTCCATTTAACTTTTGATTTTAAGAGTTCATAGATTTTAATATAATTATCTTGAGAGGTATTTTTAAAGAAACTTAAGAAATCATCTTCAAAAAATTTAGACTTACCTAATTGCATACCAAAGTCATCGCTTTCCATTAACTCGCCAACAACATCTCCCCAATTTTGACTAACAAAGTCTGAAGTTCCATCTTGATTTTCTACATATTCTAGTTCATACTTTTTTGAATCTCTATAATTATTAATATTATCAATATAGTTTTCTTTAGCTATAGGGAGAATATTTTCTTCATTAAATTGGTCTGCATCAAATTTCATTACAAATGAAACTTTATCACCTGTTGAGCCATCCATAAAACTTTTGTAAGACCTTTTAACGTAAGACATGGTCTCTTCTCGAGAAAATTTTTCTGATTCTATTGAGTTTATACCTCTAGAATGAACCTTAAAATGCAAAGATTCTGGATGATCTAACCTATAGTTAAGTTTTACTACAGGAATTGAGTATTGAAAATAAAAAGGATCTATATTAGTAAAATATCGTGATTCAATCTTGTACTTGTATTCTATAATACAGAACTTTTGAACATTAGGCATTGTAAATTTAAAATTCTCCCAATAACCATTTAGTTTTTCTTCAAAAACAGCCTCTTTTCTAATTTTATCTTTAACAACTTTACCATTTACAGCATTATAGGTTACAGCCTTAAAACCTAATAATTCCTCTGGTTTTGTGGGATTTTTGTATAATCGTATTTTCTGAATAGCATTAGAATATCCTTCTGCATTGTATACTTTAATTTTATCGTAAACCTCAGTAATCAAGACTAAGCCATCTTGTTGCCTATATTCAAAATATATCTTTTTCTCTTTGTATAAATATTCTGCAGATGCTAATGAATCTATTTTACTTTGTTCTTGCTTTAATTCTTCTAATTTTACTTTTCCAAATTTTATGTTTTGCGAAAAACTATGCGATATAAAGAAAGAAAATAATAGTACTATTATGGTTTTTTTATTCATTATAATGGAGTATTAAATATAATTTTAGAAGATTCTTCTTTATTTATTTTTGTACAAAATTCGTAATAAGTTTCATATTCCTTTGAAGAAAAACTACCTGAATTAATTTTTAAGCTTCTCACAATATTAATTATATTTTTGTTTACTGTAACAAATCTGGTATAAGAGCCATATTTTGTTATAATCTCTATATTTTCAGGTAACTCTTCAATTGTATAATTTAAAGGCATTTTATAATTATAGCTAATACTATCTAAATAGCTTCTATCAATAACAAAGGGCAAAACTCTATTATTATTTTTTACTACATCTAGTTTTATCTTATCAAACCTATTAAACTCAAACAAAACAAAGTTAGATGCTTTTCTTGCAAACCTATCGACACTAAAAGAAATAGTCTCTACTAAACTTACAGGTTCTTTATTGTTAATAATAGCTTGATTTATAATATTAAAATTATTTATTTTTTTATAATCATTCTTATAATATGTAGTTTTCTTATCTTTTGTAAGTCTATTTAAAAAGCCTCTTTTAGAATAAAATATTCCACTACTATTTATTTTTAAATGACCTGTAACACTTAAATCTTCATTTAAATTAATATCAATTATTGTTTTCTTTAAATTTTCTTTAGAATAATCTTTTGTCCTAAAAATTTCTCCTCCATTAGGTTTTATTAATAACACATTTCTATCATCTGTAAAGTTCGCCGTAAAAGCAAATGGTGAGGTCTGACTTGTACACTCTAACCACTTGTAATTGTTTTTATTATCTAAGGTAAGAATAACGTGATTTCCTTGTAATGACGAAAAACCCTTATCTAAATCTATTTTCTTAGAACCACCATAAACAATTGTATAATAAGATTTAACACCAATAACATCTAATAGAGCTTTAGTATAATTTGTTAAAGCTTTACAATCTCCATAACCCAATCTATCTACATCTGAAGCTTGCATAGGTTTCCATCCACCAATTCCTACTTGCACACTAATATACCTTGTTTTACGCTGTACGTAATCATATACAATTTTAGCTTTCTCTAAATCTGTTACTGCTAAATCTGTAAGTTGTTTTATTTCGGTTTTAACTAAATCTGGCAAGTCTTGTGTTCCTAACAACAACTCATCATTCATCCATTTTCCAAAATCCTGCCAATTGTTATTATAACCAGTAACACCTTTTATTTGGAATTTTTTTAAGGCTATTTTTAATGTAGGTGTAAAACTAGATATTAAAGGTGCTAATATTTCTTTATTAATGGCTGCTGTATTAATTAAACTATAATAGTTCTTTACTGGTTCTGAATTGACGTTAAAAGCTTCAAAATTATTCTCTTTAATTTTTATATCTACATCTGAATTATTAATGAAATTATAGGTAGATTTCTCTACACTTAAATTAAAACCCTTAATAGGATTCCAAGCGGGAAGAAAAACAGTAAAATCAGACTCATATTCTTCAATAAATTTAACCGTATAAGGATATTTGTGCATTGTATGTGGAGAATACAAAACTCTATCATCAGTATATAAAGAAAAACCATCGACTGAATTTACATCTATGAAATCTTTTTTCTTAATCTTCTTTACTTCTAAACCTTCTTTATTATAATAGTAAGCTTCTAATTTTTTAATTATTTTACTTTTATCATAATTAGTGTAAGTAGATTCGTAAATAGATCCTTTTTTATTTAATATAGTAACGACCAATTCATCTCTTACAATTACCTTATCAAAACTACTAATAAAAACCATTTTAGTTTCACTTCTAATTACAGCATTAGCATTTTCCAATAAATCTTTTGGAATAGCAGATACTAAATAATTTTGAGAAGAAAGTTGTAAGGTTATAAAAGTTACTAATACTGTTAAAAGGTATCTCATTCTATTCTTTATTCTTACTATCCATAACCATAGTTACGGGTCCGTTATTTAGTAATTCCACCTGCATATCTGCGCCAAATTCTCCGGTTTGAATTGGTTTTTGAATTTCTAATTCCAATTGTTTTACAAAATTCTTATACAACGGAATTGCAATATCTGGTTTGGCTGCTTTTATGTAACTTGGTCTATTGCCTTTTTTTGTACTGGCTTGCAAAGTAAACTGACTTACTACTATAATTTCTCCATTTATGTCTTGCACAGATTGATTCATTAATCCATCTTGATCCGAGAAAATCCTGAGATTTGCTACTTTTTTAGACAACCAATTAATATCTTCTTGAGTATCTTCTGCAACTATGCCAACCAAAACCAGTAAGCCGTTTTTTATTGCAGCTACCTTAATTTGATTTATAGTTACACTTGCTTGACTTACGCGTTGAATAACAACTTTCATTTTGAAGAAAAGGCTTTAATTAGTTTATTTTTCTTGATCCCAATAATCTGTTCTGTAATGCTCGTCGTCTCCTTCTATAATTTGAACGTAACTACGATAACGCGATGCAGCTATTTCGTTTTTTTCTAATGCGTCTTTTACGGCACATTTTGGTTCTTCTATATGCAAACAATTATTAAATTTACAGTCTTGTTTTAAGGCGAAGAATTCGGGGAAATAATCGCCAACTTCTTCTTTTTCCATATCTACAACACCAAAACCTTTAATTCCTGGTGTATCTATAATTTTAGCATCGAAACTTAAATCGAACATTTCGGCAAATGTTGTGGTATGCTGACCTTGCATATGCTGTGTAGAAATAGCTTTTGTTTTTAGGTCTAAACTTGGTTCTATTGCGTTTACTAAAGTAGATTTTCCTACACCAGAATGACCCGTAAACATTGTTACTTTACCACGCATTAAGTCTTTTACTTGATCTAAATTCTTTCCAGTAATTGCCGATATACCAATACACTCGTAACCAATAGTTCTATAAACATGCGCTAAATATTTAACCTCATCTAAAGTATCGTCTGAGTAGGTTTCAATTTTATTAAACAACAATACGGCTTTAATTCCATAAGCTTCTGCCGAAGCTAAAAAACGATCTATAAAACTGGTAAATGTTGGTGGGTTATCTATAGTAATTAGTAAAAAAACCAAATCTATATTGGACGCAATAATATGGGTTTGCTTAGATAAATTAACCGATTTACGTACAATGTAATTTGTTCTATCGTGAATATTATTAATTACACCAGTTTCCTCGTCGCTATTTGTGTCTAACTCAAAATCCACAAAATCTCCTACCGCAATAGGATTGGTACTTTTTATACCTTGAAGTCTAAATTTCCCTTTTATTCTGCATTGGTAATTCTTACCTAATGTGGTTTTTACGGTATACCAACTTCCTGTAGATTTATAAATGCGTCCTGTCATATCTTACAAAGATGTAAATTATTAGTGTGTTACACAACAAAAAAAAGACTGCGTTTTAAGGCAGTCTTTTTTTAATTATTTAGCAACGTTTTTTTGATGCTGAATTGACTCTTGATGAATTGCCTTGAATACTTTTAAGACAAACTCTTCGCTTAAGTTTTTTTCTTCACCTTGAAGAATCATTTTACCTAGAATTTCGTTCCAACGTTTGGCTTGTAAAATTGAGACGTTATTATCTTTTTTAAGAATACCTATTTGATCTGCAATAGCCATTCTTTTACCTATTTGATCTATAATTTGATGATCTACAACATCTATTTTAGTACGTAATGTATTTAATTTATTATTAAACTCGCTTTCGTTACTTGATGTTTTTCTTATGCGTAAATCTCTAGTAATTTGATCTAAAGCTGCTGGTGTAATTTGCTGTGCAGCATCACTCCAAGCATTATCTGGATCAAAATGAGTTTCTACCATTAAACCATCGTAATTTAAGTCTAAAGCAGTTTGACAAAGATCGAAAATAATATCGCGTCTGCCTGCAATATGCGATGGATCTAAAATTAGAGGTAAATCAGGAAATTCATTTTGTAAATCTACTGCAATTTGCCATTCTGGATTATTTCTATAACGCGTTTTCTCGTATGTTGAAAAACCACGATGTATTACGCCAAGATTCTTAACATCTTGTGTATAGAAACGCTCTACAGCTCCAAGCCACAATGCTAAATCTGGATTAACTGGATTCTTTATTAAAACTGTTTTATTGGTGCCTTTTAAAGCATCTGCAATATCTTGAACAATAAAAGGACTTACCGTTGTTCTGGCTCCAATCCATAAAATATCTACATCGTGTTTTAAAGCTAATTCTACGTGATTTGCATTAGCAACTTCTGTTGTTGTTAACAAACCTGTTTCTTCTTTTGCTTTTTGCAACCATTTTAACCCTAAAGCGCCAACACCTTCAAAATTTCCAGGTCGTGTTCTTGGCTTCCATATTCCAGCTCTTAAAACATTTGTATCTGTATCTTTTAATTGATGTGCAATTTTTAAAACCTGTTCTTCTGTTTCTGCGCTACATGGACCAGCAATAACTAACGGATGATTTAATCCGAATTTATTTAACCAAGTTCCTAATTCTTTATTATTTTCCATAGTAATTATAATGCTACAAAAATAAACATTGAATTTTCATTCGGTTTATATTTTGGCTTAATTTTTCGTTAATTAATGTCTTTTAATACTTGATTGATGTAATTTGTGCCATTAATAGCTTCAAAATTTTTCTTAGAAATTAACTTAGAAACTTAAATACTATTTGTTAATTATTAAAGCACATCTAATAGGTTTAGTAAAACTGTTGTGGCGGTATTTCTTGCTTTTAAAATTACAACAGTAGCTGTTTTATTAAAATCTAAAAAAAAAAAAAACACTTTACTTTTAACTTAAAAAAGTAAACTAAATATCTACACGACTTAAAATATGTTTTTTTTTACCAAAAGCTAAACTTTTACCAAATAACCTTAAATCTATTATTATATTCTATTTAAAATTTCTTTTAATTGGGTTTGATTTACACATAATGACAATCTTATGTAACCTTCGCCATTTGTTCCAAAAACAGTTCCTGGAGTTATAAACAGGTTTTTTTTATAAAGTAAGTTATCTGTAAATTCTTCGCTTTTTTGGTCTTTTGGTAATTTGGCCCAAACAAATAGTCCTGCGCTTTCTTTTGTGTAGGTGCAGTTTAATTTATCTGCTATTTGCCAAACTAACTCACGACGCTTTTTATAAATTTCGTTTAAAACATCTAACCAATCTGTTGGCGCACTTAATGCTGCTATTGCACCTTTTTGAATTCCGTAAAACATTCCAGAATCCATATTAGATTTTACTTTTAAAATGGCTTTTATTAATGTTTGGTTTCCTAAAACAAAACCAACGCGCCAACCAGATAAATTAAACGTTTTACTTAAAGAATTAAGTTCTAAGCAACATTTATCTGCATTTTTAATACTTAACAAACTTAGCTTATTACTATTTAAAATAAAACTATATGGATTATCGTTAACCAATAAAATATTATGCTTTAATGCAAAAGCAACTAATTGTTCCAATTGTGTTTTTGTTGCTTGCGCACCAGTTGGCATATTTGGATAATTAAGCCACAATATTTTTACTTTTGTTAAATCTTGCTGCTCTAATTCTTTAAGGTTTGGAAACCAATTATTAGATTCGGTTAAATTATAGGTTATAGCTTTGGCTTCAACTAATTTAGTAACTGCATTGTAAGTTGGATAACCTGGATTTGGAATTAAAACCGCATCGCCTTTATTTAAAAAAGCCATAGAAATATGCATAATTCCTTCTTTACTTCCCATAAGTGGAAGAATTTCGGTTTCTGGATTTACTTTAACTTTAAAATGTTTATTGTAAAATTGAGATAGAGCCAAACGCAACTTAGGCAAACCAGCATAACTTTGGTATTGGTGCGCATTATCGTCGTTTAAACTATGTAACATAGCTTCTATTACCAATACATTTGGTGGCAAATCTGGACTTCCAATGCCTAGGTTTATTATAGGTTTTCCTTCAGCTTTAAGCTGTGCAACTTCTTTTAATTTCTTAGAAAAGTAGTATTCTTCAACGTGTTTTAATCGGTTTGCTACTTCTATCATAACATTGCTTTTTTGTAAATTCCTAATAACTTATAACGTGTTGCCATTGGATAAGAATGAACGTATTTAATATTCTGTATTGCTTGCCCTGGAAATAACATAAACTGATAAAAAATGATCTAAATAATATTTACCTACTTTATTAAATGCATTGACATCTATTATGGCAAATTAGAAATTATAAATCCAACTGTAGATTTTTTAATGCCTTTACTGTAAAATCACTTTTACTATTAATTAAATTTTACGCCAAAACATCTAAACTTAAACTTTTATTTATACATGTCTTTATAACAAAATAAGCATTGCTTACCATATGATAATAAGGACACAAAATATGTTTAATTGCCATGCTTTTACACATAAAAAAAGCCTCGTAAACACGAGACTTGGCTTTTAAATTTATATCTGAATTACATATATAAAACCTCGCTTCTTTTATTAAAGAAGTAATACCAGCTTGAATAGAATTTTGTGTTTATTATCATAACTATTAAGCTAAATTATAAAAAAATTTAGAACTGAAATCATTTATTTTATTTTTTTTCGTTTCAATACTATATAAAAAGCTCTATTTTTGATAAAAACCTAGTTTATGTCTATTGTTGTAGAAAATATTACAAAAATGTACGGTTCGCAAAAAGCGTTGAATAACATTTCTTTTGAAGTTAAAAAGCCTGAAATAGTTGGTTTTTTAGGTCCAAATGGTGCAGGAAAATCGACAATGATGAAGATTTTAACTACTTATATTCCTGCAACTTCTGGAAATGCTACTGTAAATGATTTTAATGTTATTACTCAAGAAAAATTGGTACAAACAAGTATTGGTTACTTACCAGAACACAATCCGCTACATTTAGAATTATACGTTAAAGAATATTTAGCCTACAATGCATCTATTTATAATGTGGACAAAAATAGAATTAACGAAGTTATAGAGTTAACTGGATTAACACCAGAATGTCATAAAAAAATTGGGCAATTATCTAAAGGTTACCGCCAACGTGTTGGTTTAGCAAATGCGTTACTACATAATCCAGATGTTTTAATTTTAGACGAACCAACTACAGGTTTAGATCCTAACCAATTAATTGATATTAGAAACTTAATTAAAACCATTGGAAAAGAGAAAACGGTTTTTTTAAGCACACATATTATGCAAGAAGTTGAAGCAATGTGCGATCGTGTTATAATTATTAATAAAGGCGAAATTGTAGCCAACAAAAGTTTAGACGCTTTAAGAAAAGGCCAAGACCAAGTGGTTATTGTAGAGTTTGATTATCGTGTTGAAGATGCTTTTTTATTGAAGCTACCAAATGTAACTAAAGTAAAAAACACACACGATTTTATTTACGAAATTACCTTTAATACACAAAAAGATATGCGTAGTTATGTATTTGATTTTGCACATGATAATGAGTTGAAAATTCTTCAACTAAATCAGAAAAATGCGAGTTTAGAAAGTATGTTTAGAGCGTTAACGAATTAAGTTTATGAATGAATTAAATATTGACATACCAAAATCTATAAAGCATCGAGAATTATGCTTTAATAGGTCTATTGTAAATAAAATATTGGAAAATTTCTTAATTCCTTTAAGTTTAATCTTTTTCCTATATGTTACATCCGTTTATTTTTACGATGACATAATTAGAGGTCAATCCTATAAAATATCTCTTCCAATATTTCTATTAATAATAACAATTTGTATATTATATCTTATTACACTAACCAAAACCTACTCGCTTGACAAAATAATTGGCATATCTGAAATCCAAAACTCAAGATTAGTTAAAGAAATAGTTTCTGAAAACAATTGGGATATTCAATCTTCAAATAATCAATTAGATATTTTAGAAATTCCATTTACAAAAACATTAAATAGACACAACAAACAAATTATTGTAATATATAATGGAAATGACATTTTAATAAATTGTGTTTCATTTACAAGACAAAAAGAACCAAATCCATTTAAGTATTATTCTAATAGAAAAGTAACAAAAGAATTTAAAAAATTATTCGCGAAAAAAAATAAATGATTTATAGATTAAAACACTAAATCTATAAAAACAACAGCTTTACTTTTAAATTGAAAAACTACGACAATACAAATTTATTTGAAATCTTTTATAGTGCGCTTTTAAGTTACTTACTCTAATGTAATTATGCTTTTTTTATATAAAACAGATGCCTTATCAAGAATTTATTTGGCTTACTCAAAAATTACGCGACCAATATACTGTTCCTGAATATCTAAATCTGCTGGCGTATTTACAGAAATAACATTTCCTGTACTTACCAAGTTAGCTGTTAATTTAACTTGTGGATTTACTGTAATATCGTTTGTTCCTCTATGGAAAATACTCACTTCTTGCGCTATTAAATTTCTGCCTTCAAATCTTGAATCTCCTGACGCGTAAAAAATAGTTAATTTATCTGTTGTTCCCGAAATAAAAGAAGTTGACAATGCGTTTACAGTAACAGATATATTAGTATTAGCAACTTCTATATTGAAGTTTCCAGATCTTGTAAAATCGCCAGAATCGTCTTCAGATATTAAATGTAACAATGGATAGTTAAGTACGCCATTACTACTAATTGTTAATCCTGTACTACTTCTAATTTCGGTTACATTTGGCGCTTCAACATAAATTTTGGTTAAGCCATAATCTCTGGTTAAATTACAACCATTATTATCGTATAATTTTAGTCGGTTGCCTTCTACTTTTACTTCAACATTATCCATTAAATATTCGCCTGTAGAAACTGTAACTTTAAAATCTGGTGCTTCGGTAATTACCATTTCTACGTTTTCAAAAACAGTTATTTTAGTAAATGGTGTTATTGCAAATTCTTTAGTCATAATATCTCCAGAGTTCTTAAAACAATCTGGTACGTTATCACCATTACAAGACGCTAATAAAATTAAGGCAAATATGTATAATAGTTTTTTCATTTTTAATAATTTAAAGTCTAATACCAATTCCAAATTCTACTGCTTCGGCTTTTGCACTGTGAGATTTTAAAGTTGCTGCAGCAAATAGTTTTTTTCCAAAGTAACGTTTTAAACCAATTCTGTTATAAACGCGACCTTCAAAATCGAATGGATAATAGACATAATAACCTAACTGAGTTATAATAGACATTTTATTAATAAATAGCTCGTGACCCACAAAAACACCTACACGTTTATAATCTTCGTTACCAGAAACGTTTAGATTTGGGAATGCTATAGAGGTATATTTTATATGTTCTTCTAAAAATTTTGAAAAGAAAACATCTGTACCTAATTGAATTGAAGATTTTCGATTTAAACGTTTATCTGCATAAGCAGAAATAATATAGAAAGGAAATTGTCCTGTTCCAACCACATCGCTTTCGTTTATACCAGATCTAAAAGCTATATTAAATTTAATAGGTTCTTTAAACTTTTTTTCTTCTGTAGATGCTTGATATTCTGGAATGTCGTTGTAATGTAAATTATACGTTGCTCCTACACTAAAAGCAAAGGTATTTGTAGACGTATTAGGCGCTTTTACATTTGCATTAGAATAATGAATTACAGAAACTCCTGCTTTTAAACCAAAGCCTTTATATAAATTAGGTTTGGTATAATTAAGCATAAAAAAGGTAGAACTTAATATTTTTGTACCAAATGCATTGTTTCTATAATTGGTTTCTCTGTTATAAGGATTAGTGGCTAATGCAATTCCTTGACCAATTCTAAATTGTAAGTTTCTTTTTAAAAAGTAAAAATTATAATGACCGTAAACACTGTAAGTATCTCCTAAAAATTCATTTTTTAAATCTTGATATATAAAAGAACCGCCATAATCTGGGTAATTAAATCTGCTTTCCCAGGCGTTAAAACCATACGTTTTTTTATTAAATGCGGCTATAAATCCTGTAGGATGACCTGTTATTAAGTGAGAAATATCTGGATTGTGTAATAAAATACTTCCGTAGAAATAATTAATCTCTAATTCTGAAGTATAACTTTTTGAGGGAAACTGCTGAGTTTCTTGGGCTGAAACACACAAAGTGATAAAAAATAATAAACAATAAAACAGCGACTTCATAGTTGTTTTTTAGTTCGCTAAAGTAATTCTTTTAGTTGAGTTCTAAATCTAATTAAGACGAAGAAACCCATTTTACAATAAAGTAACACGACTACTATTTATACCTTAGAAGTTAAATAAAGGACTAAAAACAAGTAATTTAAAGTAGTGCAAACATATAAATTTTAGATAATTTACGTTTCCAAAAAAAAAAAAAATATTAAATTTATTCTTATCTAAACTAATAAACTAGGCTAAAACAAACTCTTTAGACTAATTTATTACACAGAATTAAGCTACAAACAATAAGGTTTTATGAATAAAAAAAGGAAATTTATTTATGTAAAATCTCTTAAGATTCTGGTGCTAGTGTAACTTCTAAGTTATGTAATGCGTCTGTTATTGGAATTTGGCAACTTAAACGACTATTATCTTTTACATTAAAAGCTTCAGATAACATAGCATCTTCATCGTCTTCCATTGGATTTATTTCAATATCATTTTCTATATAACATTGGCAAGAAGCACACATAGCCATTCCACCACAAATACCAATTGTACCTTCGGGAGCAAGTTCATAAGAACGTACAACTTCCATAAGATTCATAGCCATATCTGTTGGAGCTTGAACTTCGTGTTTTACACCATCTCGATCTGTAATAAATATAGTAACATCTTCCATAACAACTTGTACAATAGCTTTTCTATAACCGTTTTAAGTAATTTTATTTAGCTCCAAAAAACCTTAAACACCAGAATTTTATGTGTGTTACAACATATTTTTAACTGGAACAATACGTCTAAAAATACGTTTGTACATTTTAACTTTTTTGTGGAAACCGCAAAGTATTAATTTTAATTTATTTTTATAAGTATTTACAGCACCAATTGTAAAAACACCTATTTTTTTATTTGATAATTACTTGATCTACCAAATTTAATAGCATTCTTTTCTATGTCCAAGTTCCAATGCATCTAATTTTGTAGCAAGCTAAATAATGGTAAAAAAAATGTTTCATTTAAGCTATAAAGCAAAAGCTACTAATTTCTATTCGCCGAAAAAAAAAATTGGATATTAACCAATTATTAATGCTTTAAAATTATATACTGGAAACTTTATTAATGTAATAAATTAATTAAAACTCATTTAACATAAAAATTAACATTGACTATTTATTAATCTCAAAAATAAAACTCTATATTTGCAGCATACAAAGAGGAATGATTTGTCTGATTGCGACCTCTATAAAAAATTGCTAAAGCAGTAAAATTCAATCTACTTCTTTTTAGCAATTGCAATCTTAAATATTTTATTAATTCAAAAAATTTAAGTGTACAGTTATGTCTTATTTATTTACATCCGAAAGTGTTTCTGAAGGTCATCCAGATAAAATAGCTGATCAAATTAGTGATGCTCTAATCGATAATTTTTTAGCATTCGACAAGCAATCTAAAGTTGCTTGCGAAACATTAGTTACTACTGGTCAAGTAATTTTGGCTGGAGAAGTAAAATCTAACACATATTTAGATGTGCAACAAATTGCACGAGATGTAATCAATAAAATTGGTTATACTAAAAGTGAATATATGTTTGATGGAAGTTCTTGCGGTGTTTTATCTGCAATACATGAGCAATCTCCAGATATTAATCAAGGTGTTGACAAAATAAACCCTGAAGATCAAGGTGCTGGAGATCAAGGAATGATGTTTGGTTACGCAACAGACGAAACCGAAAACTATATGCCATTAGCTTTAGAACTTTCGCATAGACTTCTAAAAGAATTAGCAGAAATACGACGCGAAAACAAAGATATTACTTACTTAAGACCAGATGCAAAATCTCAGGTTACTATTGAGTATAGCGACGATAACGTGCCACAACGTATAGATGCAATTGTACTATCTACACAACACGACGATTTTAACACAAATGATGAGGTAATGTTAGCTAAAATAAAAGCTGATATTGTTAACATTTTAATTCCAAGAGTTGTAGCAAAATTACCAGCACATATTCAGAAATTATTTACAGATAAAATAACTTACCACATTAACCCAACAGGTGTTTTTGTAATTGGTGGACCTCATGGCGATACAGGATTAACAGGTCGTAAAATTATTGTAGATACCTATGGCGGAAAAGGTGCGCATGGTGGCGGTGCTTTTTCTGGAAAAGACCCAAGTAAAGTAGACAGATCTGGTGCTTATGCTACAAGACATATTGCAAAAAACTTAGTTGCAGCAGGTTTATGTAAAGAAGTTTTAGTACAAGTTAGTTATGCCATTGGTGTAGCAAAACCAACAAGTATTAATGTAGAAACTTATGGCACTGCAACTGTTACTAAAACTGACGGTGAAATTAGTAAGATTGTAGAATCTATTTTTGATATGCGTCCTTACTTTATAGAACAACGCTTAAAACTAAGAGCTCCTATTTATTCTGAAACTGCTGCCTACGGACATATGGGAAGAACTCCAGAAATAAAAACAGTAACTTTTAAGAACCCAATAGGCGAAGAAATTACAGAAACAATTGAAACATTTACTTGGGAGAAATTAGATTTTGTAGATACTGTTAAAGAAGCTTTTGGAATATAAAAACCAAACTAATTATACAATTAAAAGGATTTCTATTAATTTAGAAATCCTTTTTTTATTCTTAAATAATAGTTCTTGTGTGGATTTTTAAATTAACTTCGTTTTACAACCTAAATAATTTAACCTAAGATTACGTTTTAGGAACTAATCGTAAAAATTAATTAATTATAAAATAGTAAGGGAAAAGGACAAGATGCAAAAAAGAGCGTAAAAAAAGAAGCAACAAAAACTCCTAAAGAGAAAAAAGAAGAAAAAAGATTAAAAAAAGCCGCTAAAAAGTAAGAACTTCTAATTAGCTCATAAAGTATTATTATATGCTTTAAAGGATTTCTATTTTTTAGAAGTCCTTTTTTATTTTACTTCAATTTGACTTTAAAAGAATTTTCGACTAATTTCGCTTTGCTATAAATTTTAACATAATAGCAATATAAACTTAGTGATAACTATTTTTATTTGAAAAGTAATTATATCAGCTAAAAAAGGGTTTAAAAAGTGGAAAACGAAAAGAACAATTGGAAAATTTGTCAAGAATGTAAAGGTCGAGGCAAAAAAAATATGAAAGTTCATAAAAGAGTTCGCTTAAATTACCAAATAGCCTTAGATGAATTCGAAAAATCAGACCAAACAGGTTCTATTCCTAAAAAACCAATAGGACATTTATACGATTGCTTAGAATGTCTAGGCTCTGGATTAATTAAAACTACAACTGTCACAGAAATAGATACCAAAAACTATCCAAATGTTGCTATTATTGGTGGCGGTATTGGCGGTATTGCTTTAGCAGTTGCTTTTTTGCATAGAGGTATTCCGTTTACACTTTTTGAACGCGATAGCAGTTTTAACTCCAGATCTCAAGGTTACGGCTTAACTTTACAACAAGCAAGCAAAGCTATAAAAGGATTGGGGTTATTCTCTTTAAAAGAAGGCGTGTTCTCTACAAGACATTTAGTGCACAAAACAGATGGCGAAGTTATTGGTGAATGGGGTTTTAGAAAATGGAGAAATCCTAATGCACAAGATTCTACAAAAAACACCAACATACATATAGCCAGACAATCGTTACGATTAAACTTTTTAAATCAGCTAAAAAAAGATAATGCCATAGAATGGAATCATCAATTAATAGATTTTAAAGAAGATAAAAAAAATGGTGTAACACTTAATTTTCTTGTAAATGGTGAACCTAAAACCACAAAAGCAGATTTAATTGTTGGCGCAGATGGTATTAGAAGTACCGTTAGAAAGTTAGTTATTAAAAACGATGCACCTTTGCGTTACTTAGGCTGTATTGTTATTTTAGGTATTTGTCCTTTAAAAGATATTAAAGGTATTTCCGAATGTGAATTATTAGATTCTTCAACCGTTTTTCAAACTGCAAATGGTAAAGAACGCATTTACATGATGCCATATTCTAAAGATACAATTATGTGGCAACTTAGTTTTTTTATGCCACTAGATGAAGCTAAAGCATTAAGTAAAAAAGGTTCTAAAGCACTTAAAGAAGAAGCTTGTAAAAGAACGCAATGGCACGATCCAGTTCCGCAAATATTAAAGGCAACTTTAGAATCTCACGTTTCTGGCTATCCAGTTTACGATAGGGAAACACTTAAGCCAGAACAGTTAAGAAAAAGCACCAAAACTACTTTAATTGGAGATGCAGCGCATCCAATGAGTCCTTTTAAAGGTCAAGGCGCAAATCAAGCTATATTAGATGCATTAGCATTGGCTAGAGAAATACACAATGGCTGCAGACAAGATTCTAAATGGAGAGAAAAAGGCATTCAAGAAAGCGTATTAGATAAGTTTGAAACAGAAATGTTAATTAGAAGTGCTTCTAAAGTAAAAGGTTCTGCAGAAACTGTAGCACTTTTACATTCCGATAAAATACTACAAAAAAGAGATGGACCAAGAGGTTCTTCTAGTCAGACAAAAAGCACAACAGCTTAGATTTTAAAGAATACATATTATTTGACTTTAGTCGTTTTTTTTTAAACTAACTTAGTTTAACTTCTGGTAGAAAACATTGAAAACGGATTTATAACATCAAAAAAGTTAACTCACATTTGAAAAAAAACTAAATTCAAGAATGACAAACCTAAAAACACCTCTCGGACTGTTTGCTATTTCGTATTTGATTTACGGAACTGTAATGAATATTAGGATGTTTACAGGACAAATGTGGCCAACATATTTATTCTTTATTTCAATAATTATCGGAATACTCTTTTTATTCCTTAACAAACCGACTAAACAACTAAAGAATTATAAGTTTTGGCAAATAATTATTGGATTAATTCCCGTAACTTTTTTTTTCGTTTATATGCAAATTGTAAATAGCAATAGGAAATACGATGCGGATTTTCGAAACTCAATTAAAGAGAATACTACATATTTTAAAAACGGAATTTGGATTGACGAAAAAGATTCACTCGCTGGAATTGAAATTAAAAATCGTAAATGGATAATGTTTTATAAAGGAATGGAAACTGACTCAAACGATATCTATGACTTCAGAATAACTAATAAAATATCAGAATATGCTGATACTAAATTAAAACCTGGAGAGTTTTTAATATTGACAAATAAATCAGATACTCTGAAATATGAATTACTTGGATACAATGAAGAATTTTTAAATCTAATATACTTTCCGAGAGGAAATACATTAACTTATAAAAAGGTAAAATAAAACATGTGGTGACAACGTCTGTAATTAATTGCTTAAACATGCAACTAACCATACACCAAACGAACCTCTTAAAAACACTTTACTTCACCTTATATTTCATAGGTAAATGCACTACTTTTTTAGTTTCAAAGAAATCTTCATCGTAGAATTTAGTAATATCGTAAATGGTTGTGGTTTGGTAATCTTTAAGCTCTTCAGATAAATCGCCACCTTTTAAATACAAAATTCCGTTACGTAAATCGTGCTTATTATCTTTAGCAATTTTACCTTTTACCCAATGCACAAACGTTGGCATTGCTGCAACAGCGCGACTTAAAATAAAATCGTAATTTTCTTTAACTTCTTCTACTCTAGTATGTGTTACCTTTACGTTTTGCAAATTACAACCCGCAACAACTTCTCTTACTACGTTTAATTTTTTATTAATACTATCTACTAAATGAAATTGACATTCTGGAAATAGAATAGCTAACGGAATTCCTGGAAATCCTCCACCAGTACCAACATCCATTAAATTAGAGCCATCTTTAAACTGTATTACTTTTGCAATTGCTAAAGAATGTAAAACGTGACGCAAGTACAATTCATCAATATCTTTTCTAGAAACCACATTAATTTTAAGGTTCCAATCTTTATACAAGGCTTCCAGTTTTGAGAATTTCTCAATTTGGTCTTCGGTTAAATTCGGAAAATATTTTAAAATCAGTTCCATACTAAATATTATGTTAATTTCTGCAAAAATATCATTTTAACCTTGAATATTGATTTAAAAGCTATCTTTATTAATTATATTTGTTAAAAATCGAATGACTTGCAATCGTTTATTTAAATTATTATGACAAAACAAACCCTTACTTTTTCAAGAATAGACTCGGCTAAATTCTTTAAAACACTTAATAGCAGAGTAAATTCATATTTCAAAGAAAACAATATTAAACGCACCGGAGATTGGCGTATATGGCTAAAAACCATTATTATGTTTACGCTTTTTGTAACGCCTTACGTGTTAATATTAACGTTAGATGTTCCAGTTTGGGCGCATTTATTACTTACCGTTTTAATGGGAATTGCCATGGCAGGTATTGGTATGAATGTTATGCACGATGGAAATCACGGTGCCTTTTCTAACAAACCTTGGATTAACCGCTTAATGGGAAGTAGTATTTACATTTTAGCAGGAAATGTATACAACTGGCAAGTACAACACAATGTTTTGCACCATACTTACACAAACATACACGGACATGATGAAGATTTAGAAGCAGGACGCATTTTACGTTTCTCTAAACATTCTGACTGGCAAAAACATCATAAATTTCAACATTATTATTCTGTTTTATTATATGGATTATTAACTATAAACTGGGCTATAACGACAGATTTTCAACAGATGAGACGTTATATGAAACGTAAATTATCTTACGGAAAATTCCCTAATCCATTTGTAAACTGGAGTAAATTAGTAATTTCTAAAATATTATATGTTGCTATCTGGATTGTTATTCCAATAACATTTACAGACTTATCTTGGTGGGCTATTTTATTAGGCTTTTTCATAATGCATTATGTAGCTGGACTTATTTTAAGTGTTGTTTTTCAATTAGCACATGTTATGGATGAAGCTGAAATGCCTCTACCATCTGAAGATGGAAAAATGAAAAACACTTGGGCTATTCACCAATTAAAAACTACGGTTAATTTTGGCGCAAAAAGTAAAATTATTAATTGGTATACTGGAGGATTAAATCACCAAGTAGAACATCATATTTTCCCAAATATTAGTCACGTACATTATAATAAAATTGGAGAAATAGTAAAAAAAACAGCACAAGAATTTAACTTACCATACAACGAATATAAAACTACACGTAAGGCAATTATTGCTCATTTTAGTCACTTAAAACAAATGGGAACAAATCCTGCTTTACAACAAGCTTAATTTACACAAATGAATTCTAATCACTTATCAGAACGTATTTTAAATATGGCAACTTCTGCCACATTAGCAATGGCTGCAAAAGCTAGAGAATTAAGGGAAGAAGGCAAAGATATTATTGGCTTAAGTCTTGGAGAACCAGACTTTAATACGCCAGATTTTATTAAAGAAGCTGCTATTAATGCTATTAACGAAAACTATAATGGTTACACACCAGTAGATGGTTATGTTGATTTAAAAAAAGCAGTAATTACAAAGTTTAAACGCGATAATAATTTAGAATATACATTACCTCAAGTAGTGGTTTCTACTGGTGCAAAACAATCTTTAGCCAATGTAGCTTTAGTAATGTTAAACCAAGGAGACGAAGTTATTTTACCTTGTCCTTACTGGGTAAGTTATTCAGATATTGTAAAACTTGCTGAAGGTGTTCCTGTAGAGGTAAAAACCTCAATAAAAACAGATTTTAAAATGACACCTGCGCAGTTAGAAGCTGCTATTACACCTAAAACTAAAATGGTTTGGTTTAGCTCGCCATGTAATCCAAGTGGATCATCTTACACTAAAGAAGAATTAGAAGCATTAGCCGTTGTGTTAAGGCAACATCCAAACATATTTGTGGTATCGGACGAAATTTACGAACATATTAATTATACTGGTGTAGCACATGCAAGTATGGCTGGAATAGATGGTATGTTTAACAATACTATTACAGTAAATGGTGTTTCTAAAGCATTTGCAATGACAGGTTGGCGTATTGGTTATATTGGTGCTCCAGATTGGATTGCACGTGCATGTAACAAAATGCAAGGTCAAATTACAAGTGGAACAAACTGTATTGCACAACGTGCAGTAATAACAGCTTTAAATGCTTCGCCAAGTAAGGTGAAGTATATGATAGATGAATTTAAAATTCGAAGAGATTTAATTTTAGATCTTTTAAATAATATTGAAGGATTTAAGACTAATATACCTCAAGGTGCTTTTTACGTATTCCCAGATGTATCTGCTTTCTTCGGAAAAACATTTAAAGGAAAAACCATAAAAAACGCTACAGATTTCTCTATGTATTTATTAGAAGAAGCATTAGTTGCAACGGTTTCTGGAGATGCTTTTGGAAATCCAGATTGTTTACGTATTTCTTACGCAGCAAGCCAAGATCAAATTATTGAAGCTATTAAAAGAATTAAAACAGCTTTAAGTTAGTTTTAATTAATTACTATATTTTAAAAAACGAGTTACATTTATAAAAATGTAACTCGTTTTTTTTATGCGAAATATATTAAAGTCGAAATAATAAGAATCATAAATAACACTAAGTAAAACAACTTGCTTAGTATGTCTTTTTACATGCTCTTTTTGAAGTTTATTACGTAGTTTTATAATATCGTGTTTGGTAGCTTCTGGAAAATTATATTCGGTTTTTATACCACTTTGGTTATGGGCTAATCCGCCAAAACTGCGTTTGCCTTTACTTAATTGACTTCTGTTTGATTTTAACGACTGGTTTGCAGCCATCATTGCGCCTTCTCCACCCATAATTATAGTGTTTAATTATACAATATGAGTAGTTAGTTTTGTAAAATTGTTACAGTTTATAGTTGAAATATTTTGTGGATGATAAAAATGTAAGTAGAATTTTAATACCTACAAGCTTTTAGAAACCTTTCAGGATAATGGAATTTAAACACTTAATTGTCAAGAGATATTCAATACTGCTAAAATGAGAGAATAATTAGAATAGAAATAATACCTATAAGATTTTAGAAATCTTGCAAGAAGATAATAGTTAGTAGTAAGATTATCATCTAAAACAAATTGTTTACTTATCTATTTCGCCAGAAAAAAGGCGTCATAATAACAAGTACCGTAAACAATTCTAAACGACCAATAAACATTAAAAATGCAGACCACCATTTTCCTATTGGCGGTAAAGCTGCATAATTGTTAACTGGACTAAAATCGCCTAAAGCTGGACCAACATTTCCTAAGCTAGAAGCTGCTATTCCTATAGAAGATTCAAAATCTAACTGCATCATAGAAAACCCTAAAGAACCAATTATAAAAGAGATAAAATACAAGACAAAGAATCCTAAAATATTAAATACAATATCTCCAGAAACCGAACGCTTATTGTAACGAACAGGTAAAACTGCATTTGGATGTAATGCACGTTTAAATTCTAAAAAGCCATTTTTAATAGTAATTAAGTGCCTTACCACTTTAATACCTCCAGAAGTACTACCTGCAGAACCACCAAGAAACATTAAACCAAAAAAGAATACCACTAAAAATGGCGTCCAAAGCGTAAAATCTGCAGTAACAAAACCTGTAGTTGTTATTACAGATATTACTTGAAATAACGCGTGTCTAAATGCACTTTCGGCTTCACCAAAAACCATTGGATGATGTATGGAAGATAAGTTTACATCTGCTTTAAAATAAATTAAAATTGCTGCAATTATAGTAAATATTAAAATAAAATAACTGTATAATTTAAACTCATCATCCTTTATAATTTTTGAAAATTTCCCTTTAAACATATAATAACTTAATACAAAGTTAGTACCTGCTAAAAACATAAAAAATATAATAATATATTGTATTAATGGATTGTCGTTCCAAAAAGCTACACTTGTGTTTTTAGTTGAAAAACCACCAGTAGACAATGTACACATAGCATGATTTATGGCATCAAAAAAGCTCATTCCTGCTAACTGTAACAATAGGGTTTCTGCAGCTGTATATCCAAAATAAATTAGCCATAAACGTTTGGCTGTATCTGTAATTCTTGGATGTAATTTATCTGCACTTGGACCTGGCGCTTCTGCAGCAAAAAGCTGCATTCCTCCAATTCCTAATAATGGTAAAATAGCAACTGCAAGTACAATAATTCCCATTCCACCAATCCAATGGGTTAAACTTCTCCAAAATAAAACACCATATGGAACGGCTTCAATATCGTCTAAAATGGATGCTCCAGTAGTTGTATAGCCAGACATAGTTTCAAAAAACGCATTGGTAAAACTGGGAATACTATCTGTAAACAAATAAGGCAGCGTTCCAGAAAGCGTCATTGCAATCCAACCAAAGGTTACAACAATATAACCATCGCGTTTATTCATTACTTTTTTATGATCTTTAGTTAAGAGCATAGCAACGCTACCAATAGCAAGTGTTACAAATCCTGCAGCACATAATTGCCAGGTAACACCATCGGAATAAATTAAACTAATTAATGCAGATATAAACATAAATCCACCATTAAAAAGGAGTAATAATCCTAAAAAATGAAAGATAATTTTATAATTAAGTTTTATAGATTTCGGCATAAATTAAAGAAATAATTTTTCAACAGATTTAATGGCTTTTGGCAGACAACACACCACCATAAAATCGCCTTGTTGCATTTTAAAATCGCCCAAAGCTATAAATCCTTTTCCATCTCTAATAACACCACCAATAATAGCAGATCGTGGGAAATTAATATCTTTTATTACTTTATTACAAACCTTAGAACTTGCTTGAACTTTAAATTCTAAAAGCTCGGCATTCATGTTATTTAGCTTAGTCATTGCAACAACTTCACCTTTTCTAATGTATCTAAAAATATTATTTGCTGCTAATAGTTTTTTATTTATTAAAGTATCTATTCCTATGGATTGCGATAACTCGAAATAATCCATATTTTCTACTAAGGCAATTGTTTTCTTAACGCCTTTAGATTTTGCAACTAAACAAGACATTATATTGGTTTCTGAGTTCCCGGTAACAGCAATAAAAGCATCCATATTACTTACGCTTTCTTCCTCTAAAAGCTCGACATTTCTCCCATCGCCATTAATAACTAATACTTTGTCTAATTGGTCTGCTAAATCGAAAGCGACGTCTTTATTTTTTTCTATAAGCTTCACATTAAAATTATGAAGACTTAAATCTCTTGATGTTTTGTAACCTATTTTACTTCCACCAAGAATCATAACATTTTTTACAGGAGCATTAACCTTACCTGTCATTTTACACAATTCTTCTCCGCCACCTTCGCAAGTAATAAAGACAACATTGTCGCCATCTCTAAACTCTGTATCTCCACGTGGAATTATAGTATATTGAGTTCCAAAACGCTGAATAGCAATTGGTACAAAATGAAATTCTGAAAACTGTTGCGCGGCTTCTTTTACTGTTTTGCCAACAAAAGATGCCGTTCTAGATAAGCTTAAACTTACCATTGTAAGCGCGCCATCTTCAAACTCGTAACTATCTTTAAAGGCAGATTGATTTAAAAGTAATTCAATCTCTGATGCGGCTAAACTTTCTGGAGAAATTAATTCGTCTATACCAAAACGTGTAAAACCAACTTCGTCTTTATGCGTAATAAATTCTGTGTTTGTAATACGTGCAATAGTTCTTTTTGCTCCTAATTGTTTGGCTATTGCGCAAACGGTAATATTTGTAGTTTCTGAAGCGGTTACGCCAATAACCAAATCGCAATTTTCTACTCGTGCATCTTTTAGAATAACAATAGATGTTGCGTCTCCTTTTAAAACTTTAATATCTAAATGATTGTCTGCGTAAGATAAACTTTCGCGATCTGTATCTATTAGCGTAATTTCCTGAGATTCGTAAGATAATAATTTTGCTAAATGAAATCCAACCTCACCAGCACCTGCAATTATTATTTTCATAGTTTATATAGAGTAAGAGTGCAAATGTACGATTTTTTTATGTTTTAGTAAATCTTTAAAAAGTAGTAAAACTGAAACATCTATCTTATAATAATCGGCAAATGAGATGACTAATTATTAAAAAACCATTAATTTTGTAAAAAAAAATTTTGGCAAAAGTTACACCTTACAAAGACAGCAATTCTAGCAAAAAAGAACAAGTTACTAAAATGTTTGACACCATTTCTGGCGAATATGACAATTTAAATCGTGTAATATCTTTTGGAATAGATATTAAATGGCGAAACAAAGTGGTTGCCATTGTTAAAGCTACCAATCCAAAAAACGTTTTAGATATTGCAACTGGAACTGGAGATTTAGCTATTAGCTTGGCCGAAACTAATGCTGAAAAAATTATTGGATTAGATATTAGTCCAGGAATGCTAAATGTTGGAAAAGAAAAAATAAAGGCTAAAAATCTAGACGCTAAAATTGATATGATTATTGGCGACTCTGAAAACCTACCTTTTGATGATAACACATTTGATGCTATTACTGTAGCTTTTGGTGTTAGAAATTTTGAGACTTTAGAAAAAGGTCTAGCAGATATTTTAAGGGTTTTAAAGCCAAACGGAACTTTTGTAATTCTAGAAACATCTGTCCCAACAAAATTTCCGTTTAAGCAAGGTTATGCGTTTCATTCTAAAGTAATTTTACCAACAGTTGGAAAATTATTTTCTAAAGACAAAACAGCCTACACGTATTTAAGTGATTCTGCAAATGTTTTTCCTTATGGCGAAGCTTTAAACAATATTTTAAGAAAAGTTGGGTTTATAGATGTTACAGATATGCCGCAAACATTTGGTGTTGCAACCATATACAAAGCATCAAAGTAATTATATGAAAAAAATCATTATTATATTTAGTCTCTTTATATATTGCCAATCGGCAAGTGCTCAAATGTTTTCTAGAGAAAAGTTACAGCACAAACCTAACGTAGATAAAAAACTACTAAGTTGGGGTTATTATTTAGGCTATAATAGTTTAGATTTTAAATTTGATTACACAAACATTTCAAAAGATATTATTACAGAGAAATCTGGAGGTTTTAATGTTGGCTTACTTGGTAACTTGCGTATTACAGAGCATATAGATTTACGTATAGAGCCAGGTTTAGTTATTACTAACAGGAAAATATTATTTGACGATAGCTATTTTTCTAATGTTCCACCAGACGATCTTAAACCATCGGATTTATTTAGAGAACTTAAAGCTACTTATGTTTATTTACCTCTAAGTCTTAAGTTTTCTACAACAAGAATTAACAATTTAAGACCATTTGTACAAGTTGGAATAGCTACAGCTTTAAATTTATCTAGTAACGAAAAAAATCCAGACGACAATAGTAACGGTACATTTAGAACTAAATCTAATGTAACTTTTTACGAACTAGGCGTTGGTATAGATTTTTACTTTCAATATTTTAAATTCTCGCCAACTATAAAAGGTGTTTTTGCTTTAAATGATGAACTTGTTAGAGATAACGACCCAAATTCTCCTTGGACTGGAAACTTAGAACGCATGCAATCTAGAGGTATATTTATAAACTTTGTAATTCAATAATTACAACTTAAAAACCTCTCTTAAATTCACTTAATAAAATTGCTGTTGCTGTAGATACATTTAGGCTTTCTGTAGCTTGTAAAGCACCAAATCTAGGTATTGCTAATCTTTTAGACACCAAGTTTTCAATAGGTTTAGAAATACCATTAGCTTCATTTCCCATAACTAATACAGCATCTTTTGCTAAGGCATTGGTTTTATATACGTTTTTACCATCCATAAAAGTCCCATAAACTGGCAATTTAGATTGACTTAAATATGTTTCTAAATCTGTGTACACAATTTCTACTCGCGTTAAAGATCCCATTGTAGACTGCACTACTTTTGGATTGTAACAATCTACAGTATCTGTACTGCAAACCAATTTAGAAACACCAAACCAATCGCACAATCTAATAATTGTTCCTAAATTTCCTGGATCGTTTACAGCATCTAACGCTACAATTAACCCTTTATTTTCGTTAATAATTTTAGCCTCTGGAAGTTTAAAAAGCGCTAAAGCAGTATTAGGATTAGTGAAAAAGCTAATCTTTTTTAAATCTTTTTCAGAAATAATAGTTTCTAAATCATTAGATAAATCAAAAGTTTCTGTTGTATACAACTGACTTAACTTAAACGAAGATGCTAAAAACTCTTTTATAGTTTTTAAACCCTCAACAACAAACAAACCATCTTGATTACGATATTTTTTTTGTTTTAAACGGGTTATTAATTTGATATCGTTTTTAGTTAGCATTTTGATATATTTTTTATAAAGAAAAGAAAAATCTTTAGTTAAATAAAAGCTTATTATTTAAAAAAAGCGTCAAGCAAAATAATTAATGTATTTTTGATTTAATAATATATTCAAAATTAAATCATTTGGCGTTAAAACCTACATTTTACATAGCAATCTGTATCGTTTTCTTACTAAGTTCTTGTAACACACTAAAACGTGTTGCTAAAAGCGAACATTTATTAACTAAAAATAATATTTTGGTTAACGACACATTGGTTAAAAATGAAACTTTAACTAATTTAATTTACCAAAAACCAAATAAAAATCTTCTAAAATTTCCGTTAAGACTTTTTATTTACAATTTGGCAAGACCAAATATTGATTCTATTATAAATGCCAATACCTACAATAATCCAAAAAAGCTAGAACGTAAAATAAAATTATTATCAAGAAAGCAAGTCGACAAATTAGCAGATTCCAAACGCGGTTTTAATGCTTGGCTAAAAAAAACTGGAGAAGCACCAACTATTGTTAACGACTCGTTATCCTTAAAATCCTTAAAGCGAATAGAAAGCTATTATTGGAATAACGGTTGGTTTAATGTTAAACTAGATTATAAAACTGCAAAAGATTCTAATCAGCGCGCAAAAACAACTTATAAAGTAACTACTGGTAAACCTTTTGTTATAAATACTTTAAATGCTGATATAAAAACCAATGTTGTAGATTCTATTTATAACGCACACAAAACTAAATCACTTTTAAAAAAAGGGCAACAATATAAAACTGCCAATATTTTAGAAGAAAAAAAGAGAATTACAGATTTAATGAGAAATAATGGAGTCTTCCATTTTTCGCAAGATTATTTCCTTTTCGAAATGGATACTATTGGTAGTAATAGCCATATTAATATAGATATGAAAATTGCCAATCGCTCTAAAAGAAGTGGCGATTCTACAATTACAAAACCCTTTAAAGTTTACAAAGTTAAAGATGTAAACATTTACACAAATAGTGCTTTTGATTCCAGAAACGAAATATATACAGACACAACATATTATAACGGCTTTAAAATATACAGCCAAGGCAAACTAAAATACAAACCTAAAACACTTACAAACGCTGTTTTTATAACACCAAATAGCCTTTTTAAAGACAAAGATAGACCATTAACATCTAGAGTAATTAGTAATCTAAAAACTTTTAGATACCCAAGAATAGAGTATATAGAAAATAAAGACACAACACTAACTACTAACTTATACTTAAATCCTTACAAGAAGTGGAATTTTGGGTTTAGTGCCGAAGCTACACAAAGTAACATACAAACCGTTGGGTTTTCTTTAATACCAAGCGTAAAAGTTAGAAATTTATTTAAAGGCGCGGAAACACTAGAACTTTCGGGATTTACATCAATTGGTGCATCTAAAGACGCAGCTAATACTAGAGATGAGTTTTTTGATATAAATGAAATTGGTGTTAACCTTAAATTAAGTATACCTAGGTTTTTATTTCCTTTTAACACAGAACGAATAATACCAAAAAGCATGTTTCCTGCTACCAAAATATCTTTAGCAACTACCAGTCAAACTAATGTTGGTTTAGATAAACAGACTTTTAGTGGCGTTTTTAATTACACATGGTATCCAAACAAAACTGTAACAAATAGATTGGATGTATTTAATATTCAATATGTAAAAAACCTAAACACCTCTAATTATTTTAATGTATATCAGAATTCTTTTGATACACTTAATAGCATAGCACAAAACAATGGCTATATACAAAACAATTCAACTTTAGAAATACCAACACAAGCTAATCAATTTTTAGCAGAAGTTACTTCTGGGAATTTCCCAGTTAACAATTCAGATTTTATCACTATAAATGGTATAGACGAGCGTAAAGAACGTCTAACAGAAGACAATCTAATTATTGCTTCTAACTTTAACTTTGTAAAAGATAAAAGAGAATCTATAACAGACAATAACTTTTCAATTCTTAGATTTAAAGTAGAAACAGCAGGTAATTTAGCCTCTTTATTAGCAAAACCGTTAGATCTAAAAAAGAACACCAATAATAATTACAACCTATTTAAAGTTGGATTTTCTCAATACGTAAAAACAGAGATAGATTATATAAAATATTGGGATTTAGGAGATAAAAACACTTTAGCTATAAGAAGTTTCTTTGGTATAGCAATACCATTTGGGAATGCATCCAGCATACCATTTTCTAAAAGTTTTTTTGCTGGTGGCGCAAATGATAATAGAGCTTGGACAGCATTTAATTTAGGTCCAGGAAGTTTAAACTCTAATAACGAATTTAACGAAGCAAATTTAAAGTTAACCCTAAGTGCAGAACAACGTTTCAATCTTTTTGGCCCATTAAATGGTGCTGTATTTATTGATGCTGGAAATATTTGGAATGTACTAGACGATGTAAACCAAGACAAAGCAACATTTACCAGCATTAAATCCTTAAAAGATATTGCAATTGGCTCTGGGTTTGGCTTACGTTACGATTTTAATTTCTTTGTACTAAGATTAGACGTTGGATTTAAAACCTATGATCCATCCTATCAAGATAAAAATAGATGGTTTAACGATTATAACTTCTCAAAAGCTGTTTATAACATTGGTATAAACTATCCGTTTTAAGAATAATAGCTAAAACTATTTATCAAAAAATCATTACATTTGGCACATCAAATTAAAACTAAATTAAATTTACAATGTTACACAACATCAAACCAGGAGTTGCTACAGGTAAAGAAGTTCAAGCTATATTTAAATTAGCTAAAGAAAAAGGCTTTGCATTACCAGCTGTAAATGTTTCAGGATCTAGCTCTATAAATGCAGTGTTAGAAACTGCAGCAAAATTAAATGCACCAGTAATTGTTCAATTTTCTAATGGTGGAGGAATTTTTAATGCAGGAAAAAGTGCTAATAACGATAATCATAAAGCAGCAATTGCAGGTTGTGTTGCAGGAGCTAAACATGTACACATAATGGCAGAATTATATGGTGTACCAGTAATTTTACATACAGATCATGCTGCAAAAAAATTACTACCTTGGATTGACGGTTTACTAGATGCAAGTGAGCAATTTTATAAAGAAACAGGTAAATCACTTTACAGCTCGCACATGATTGATTTAAGTGAAGAGCCTTTAGAAGAAAACATTTCAATTTGTAAAACCTATTTAGAACGTATGTCTAAAATTGGAATGACCTTAGAAATTGAATTAGGTATTACCGGTGGAGAAGAAGATGGCGTAGATAATAGCAATGTAGACGAATCTAAATTATATACACAACCAGAAGAAGTTGCATATGCTTACGAAGAGTTAAGCAAAGTAAGCGACCAATTTACAATAGCTGCAGCATTTGGAAACGTGCATGGCGTATATAAACCAGGAAATGTAAAATTAACGCCAAAAATATTAAAGAATTCTCAAGAATTTATTTCTAATAAATTTAACGTACCGCATAATCATATCAGTTTTGTTTTTCACGGAGGATCAGGTTCTACAACAGAAGAAATAAAAGAATCTATTGGATATGGTGTAGTAAAAATGAATATTGATACAGATATGCAATATGCATTTACAACAGGAGTAAGAGATTACTTTGCAGAAAAAACAGCTTACGTACAATCTCAGATTGGTAACCCAGATGGACCAGAAATACCAAACAAAAAACATTACGATCCAAGAGCTTGGTTACGCAAAGGAGAATTAACATTTGTAGATCGTTTAGAAAAATCTTTCAAAGATTTAAATAACATTAATACATTATAATAAAATTGGAACGTAACATTAAAATAAAAACAATTTTAATGACGAGCTATTGGTAGTTACTTTACGTTTTTAATGAATTAAAAATAAGAGCTAAAATAAATACCACTAACAATAACAAAATCAACGTTACTCTCACAGAGACAGTAATGTTTAAAAAATAAATGTATGTCTTGGTTTAAAAGAACAGGAAAAGGAATTCACACCTCTACGGAGCAAAAAAAAGATACACCAAAAGGACTTTGGTACAAATCACCTACAGGTAAAATTGTAGACACAAAAGAACTAGAGAAAAATTTTTACGTTAGTCCAGAAGACGGATATCACGTTAGAATAGGAAGTAAAGAATATTTCGAAATCTTGTTTGACGACAACAAATTTACAGAGTTAAATAAGGATTTAACTTCTAAAGATCCTTTAAAATTCGAAGACACTAAAAAATATCCAGACCGCTTAAAAGCAGCACAAGAAAAGACCAATCTAAAAGATGCGGTTAGAACAGCTGTTGGAAAATCTAAAGGAAAAGATTTAGTTGTTGCTGCAATGGACTTTTCTTTTATTGGTGGATCTATGGGATCTGTTGTAGGAGAAAAAATTGCTAGAGCTGCAAAATACTCTTTAGACAATAAAATTCCTTTCATGATTATTTCAAAATCTGGAGGCGCACGTATGATGGAAGCTGCAATATCTTTAATGCAATTAGCAAAAACATCTGCAAGATTAGCACAATTAGCAGACGCACAAATTCCGTATATATCTTTATGTACAGATCCAACAACTGGTGGAACTACAGCTTCTTTTGCAATGTTAGGAGATATTAATATTGCAGAACCTGGAGCTTTAATAGGATTTGCAGGACCAAGAGTTGTAAGAGATACTACAGGTCAAGAATTACCAGAAGGTTTTCAAACCTCAGAATTCTTATTAGACCATGGTTTCTTGGATTTTATTATGGTTCGTCAAGAATTAAAAAACAAAGTAAATCAATATATAGATTTAATAAGCAACTCGCCTATTAGAGCTTAAGTAAACGATTTAGTATTACAGTAAAAAACTCATTCAAATTTAATTTGAATGAGTTTTTTTTTGTGCTAAAATAAAAACACTCATTAGTTGGACTTGCAATAAAAAAATAGACAATTAGATAAGCGTTTTTATGCTGCGCTTTTTATAACATTCATTTCTTGTTCAAATGCTTGTATAGATTTATAAACTTTAAAATGGATTACAATCCAAAAGACTCAAGGTTTTCTTATCTATTTAAGCTAAATAATCTATTTAATCAAAATACTTTTTATATGGTAAATGTTAATGATTACAGCAGTTATCAGTTTACAAGTAAGCGTTTACCAAGGTATATTTTTGGATCTGTAAAATATAGAATATAATTATATAGAAATTACCTATAAATATATTATATTTGCAGCTTGAAAGATAAACTTTCGATTACATAACAACTATTTACAACAATATTAGAATGTATTTAACTAAAGAAGAAAAAGCTAAACTTTTCGCAAAACACGGAAAATCGGCAACAGACACAGGTTCTGCAGAAGGACAAATTGCAATTTTCACACAAAGAATAGAGCACTTAACAAAGCACTTAAAGAAAAACCATAAAGATTATAACACAGAGCGTTCTTTAGTAATGTTAGTTGGTAAGCGTAGAAGTTTATTAGACTATTTAACTAAGAAAGACATCTTAAGATATCGTGCAATTGTTAAAGAATTAGGTTTAAGAAAATAATCTTATTAATAAAACCACGCTTTTTAGCGTGGTTTTTTTTTATACAATTCTAGCGTTAGGGATAAAAGCGGCATCCTTTTTTTGCTGGCATAAATGGCAAAAAAAGATATAGCATATAGCCCGACCTTTAGGTAACGTAAAAAAACAACTCAAACGAAAGAGTCTAAAAATTGTAAAAACTGAATAAGCAGATTCTGAAATAAAATCAGAATATATAGTTTTTCATTGGTCACAGCCCCTAACTAAGGCAAACAACAACTACATTACAACAACACAACGACCATTGTTTAATTAAAATAAAAAACACTTTTATGATTCCAAAAGTATTTAAAGAGGTTATAGACCTTGGAGATGGAAGAGAAATCTCTATCGAGACTGGAAAGTTAGCAAAGCAGGCACATGGATCTGTTGTTGTAACTTCTGGAAAATGTATGATGCTATGTACAGTAGTATCTAATTACAAACAAAGCGACGTTGATTTTTTACCTTTAACGGTAGATTATCGCGAAAAATTTGCTGCTGCTGGACGTTATCCAGGAGGATTCTTTAAAAGAGAAGCAAGACCAAGTGATGGCGAAGTTTTAACGATGCGTTTAGTAGACCGTGTTTTACGTCCATTATTTCCAAAAGATTATCACGCAGAAACGCAAGTAATGATTCAGTTAATGTCTCATGACGAAAACGTTATGCCAGATGCTATGGCTGGATTAGCGGCATCTGCTGCGATACAATTATCTGATTTCCCTTTTGAATGCCCTATTTCTGAAGCAAGAGTAGCTCGTGTAAACGGCGAATTTGTAATTAACCCAACTAGAGCGCAATTAGCAGAATCTGACATCGATATGATGATTGGAGCAAGTGCTGATTCTGTAATGATGGTTGAAGGTGAAATGGATGAAATTTCTGAAGAAGAAATGGCAGACGCAATTAAATTTGCTCACGAAGCTATTAAAGTACAATGTGCTGCTCAAGTAAAATTAGCAGAAGCTTTTGGTAAAAAAGCAACACGTGAGTACGCTCCAGAAAGAGAAGATGCAGATTTAGAAAAAGTAGTTTACAATTTAGCCTACGATAAAGTTTATGCAATAGCAAAAAACGGATCTTCTAAACAAGAACGTACTGCTGCATTTGTACAAATTAAAGAAGATATTAAAGCAACTTATTCTGAGGAAGAATTAGAAGACCTAGGAGACTTAATTTCTAAATATTATAATAAGGCTGAAAAATCGGCTATTAGAAACCTAACATTAAATGAAGGTTTACGTTTAGATGGTCGTAAGACTGACGAGATTAGACCAATTTGGTGTGAAGTAGATTACTTACCATCTACACACGGATCTTCTGTATTTACTCGTGGAGAAACTCAAGCATTAGCTACAGTAACTTTAGGGACTTCTAGAGATGCAATGAAAATAGATATGCCATCTTACGAAGGTGAAGAAAACTTCTATTTACATTATAACTTTCCACCATTTTGTACAGGTGAAGCTAGACCATTAAGAGGAACATCTCGTAGAGAAGTTGGACATGGTAACTTAGCACAACGTGGTTTAAAAGGTATGATTCCTGCAGATTGCCCTTACAC
>CALJFB010000063.1 GCA_938073895.1 uncultured Flavobacteriaceae bacterium | reverse complement strand
GAGGTCTTTGAGTCTTTGTATAATTTATCCTTAATACGATTTGCTGATAAATCTTGTTTTTCAGCTTGTAAATCCATAAGCATCTTATTCGCTTCAGATAATTTTTTTACCAACAGATTATTAAGATTCGCTGCATTTGGGTGTGATTTCTTTACACGAATATCTTTTTCATTCCAATATTTTAAATCTATGTAATGACCTAGATAGTGATAGGTAGAGCGTCTATTTTTCGTAATTCGAATTGCTAAAGGATATAAGCCTTCTTTATTCTGTTTTTTTCTTAAAACTATTTTTGCATTTGAGGTCATATTTCAATAATTTCATTAAAAAATGATGATGAAGGAAAAATAGGTACAACATTTTGCTATTTATAATAGTAAATATAATGATTTTATTGCCAATTACAGGTACAACATAGGTACAACATTTGTTGGTTTTACTTGATATTAATTAATGTCAAGTAAAATTAAAAACACATTAACTATTTGGTAATGAGTTGGTTTTGGTTTATTTGGTGCCTGTATGAGTGGACTTAAAATCCAATGTCCATTAGGACGTACGGGTTCAAGTCCCGTCTTCAGTACTAAACCTCTTGTTAATCTTATGATTTTCAAGAGGTTTTTTGTTTAAAAGTGCTTTTTTTAAATTTTAAATAGATTATTCTTCAAATAAGTCCTAATGTGTTATAAATACATTTAAAGATCTGTTTCTCTAAACCAAATTTAGTAGCTTTTTTACAATGGTTATTTTTTTACTTTGTAAAAGATAATTACTATTTTCAGTTTAATGGTAGTCAAATCATTAAACTATATAATTTAGAATAAGATTTTGTGTAATCTAAAGGTGTAAAATCAAAACATCCAAACTTAATTAAATCCCTTACCGCAGTATTAAGAGCATATATTCAAACCTATAATCTTAGTCTAATAACTAATTTTTTAAGCCTTAGTTTATGCCATAAAAAAAGCTAGAACTTAAGTTCTGGCTTTTAAATTTATGTAGGATTTAAATAGCTTATTGTGCCATTACACTTTTTTCTTTTTTGTTAAGAACGCTTGTTTTACTTGGATCAACAACAGTTCCTTTTATTTTAATAGACATTTTTGGTGTTGTAGAATTAGATTCTACTGTAATTGTTTTTCTAAAAGGCATCACACGGTTAGTATCATATTTTACGCCAATTTTACCTGTTGCACCTGGCATAATAGGGTCTTTTGGTTTTTGTGGAATTGTACAACCGCAACTAGCAGTTACTTTAGTAATAATTAATGGTGCATCTCCAGTATTTGTAAACTCAAAAGTTCTTGCGCCATTGGCTCCTTTATCAATAGTTCCGTAGTCTATCGTTGTTTCTTTAAATTCAATTTTAGCTACTTTATCTTGTGCGTTAGTTGTTAAGCTTAATAGCCCAATAAATAGAAATGTAAATAAATGTTTCATTGTTTTAATTATTTAATTGATTGTAAATTTAGTTTAATTTTAATGTGATGCAAAATATTTCAACTTTAATTAACCATTAAGTGGTAATAAGTGCCTCATATATTTTGCATAAAAAATAATATAATTACTTTTGCTATATTACATTCAAAAACTATTCCAAAGTATGCAAATGCCAGATAAATACCAAGCACAAGACATAGAAAATAAGTGGTACGACTACTGGATGAAAAACAATTACTTTCATTCAACACCAGACGATCGCGAACCGTATACTATTGTAATTCCACCACCAAACGTAACTGGAATATTACACATGGGGCATATGCTAAATAACACCATTCAGGATGTATTAATTCGTAGAGCACGTTTATTAGGTAAAAATGCATGTTGGGTTCCTGGAACAGATCACGCATCTATTGCTACAGAAGCAAAAGTTGTTGCACGTTTAAAAGAACAAGGAATAGATAAAAACGATTTATCAAGAGATGAGTTTTTAAAGCACGCTTGGGAATGGACCGACGAATATGGTGGTGTTATCCTAGAGCAGTTAAAGAAACTAGGTTGTTCTTGCGATTGGGATAGAACTAAGTTTACAATGGACGACGATATGTCTGAAGCTGTAATTAAAGTTTTTGTTGATTTATACGAAAAAGGCTTAATTTATCGCGGTTTTAGAATGGTGAATTGGGATCCTGAAGCTAAAACAACATTGTCTGATGAAGAAGTAATTCACGTTGAAAAACAAGGATTATTATATTACATAAATTATAAAATTGAAGGAACTCAAGACGTTTTAACCATTGCTACAACAAGACCAGAAACTATATTTGGAGATACAGCAATTTGTATTAATCCAAACGACGAGCGTTTTACGCATCTTAAAGGCAAAAAGGCTATTGTACCAATTTCTGGACGAGTAATTCCTATAATTGAAGACGAATATGTCGATTTAGAATTCGGAACCGGTTGTTTAAAAGTAACTCCAGCTCACGATGAAAACGATAAATTTTTAGGCGAAAAACATAAATTAGAAGTTATAGATATCTTTAACGAAGATGCCACTTTAAATAGTTTTGGATTACATTACGAAGGTCAAGATCGTTTTGTGGTACGAAAAGCGGTTTCTAAAGAATTAGAAGAAGCTGGTGTTTTAGTTAAAACCGAAAGTCATATAAACAAAGTAGGAACTTCAGAACGTACAAAAGCTATTATAGAACCAAGATTAAGCGACCAATGGTTCTTAAAAATGGAAGAATTAGCTAAACCAGCAATTGAAGCTGTTTTAGGAGACAACCCAGATGTTAATCTTTATCCTAAAAAGTTTGAGAATACTTACAGACATTGGATGGAGAATATTCGCGATTGGAATATTTCTCGTCAATTATTATGGGGACAACAAATTCCTGCATTTTATTATGGCGATGGAAAAGAAGATTTTGTAGTTGCAGAAACTATAGAAACAGCATTAATTAAAGCTATTGAAAAAACAGGAAATACAAAACTAAAGGTAGAAGATTTAACACAAGAAACAGATGCCTTAGATACGTGGTTTAGTTCTTGGTTATGGCCAATGTCTGTTTTTGATGGGATTAGAAACCCAGAAAACGAAGAAATAAAGTACTATTATCCAACCAACGATTTAGTAACAGGTCCAGATATTTTATTCTTTTGGGTTGCACGTATGATAGTTGCTGGATACGAATATAAAGATCAAAAACCATTCGAAAACGTATATCTTACAGGATTAGTTCGCGATAAGCAACGTCGAAAAATGTCTAAATCATTAGGGAATTCACCAGATGCTTTAAAATTAATTGGCGATTATAGTGCAGATGGCGTTCGTGTAGGATTACTTTTAAGTAGTGCAGCAGGAAACGATTTAATGTTCGACGAGTCGCTTTGCCAACAAGGAAAAGGATTTGGAAATAAAATATGGAATGCCTTTAAATTAATAAAAGGTTGGGAAGTTAAAGCAGATTTAGAGCAACCAGAATCTAGTGCAATAGCATTAGAATGGTATAACGCTAAATTTCACGAAACACTTGTAGATATTGAAGACCACTTTAGTAAATACAGACTTAGCGATGCTTTAATGAGTACGTATAAGTTAATCTGGGACGATTTCTGTTCTTGGTTATTAGAAATGATTAAACCAGCATACCAACAACCTATAGATGCTAAAACGTATAAAGCTGTAATTGGAATTTTAGAAGATAATTTAAAATTATTACATCCATTTATGCCATTTTTAACCGAAGAGATTTGGCATTTAATATCAGAAAGAACCCCAGAAGAAGCACTAATTGTATCTAAATGGCCAGAAAAAGAAATTATTAATGGCGATTTAATTAAATCTTTTGAGTTTACTCAAGATGTAATTTCTGGAATTAGAACCATTAGAAAACAGAAGAATATTGCATTTAAAGATGCTATTAGTTTTTCGGTTATTAATAATGAAGAAACAAATACTAAGTTTGATGCTGTAATAGCAAAATTAGGAAATTTAGAAGCTGTAAATTACGTATCAGAACCTGTAGAAGGCGCATTAACCTTTAGAGTAAAATCTAACGAATACTTTATTCCAATGGAAGGAAGTATAGATGTAGAAGCCGAGATTATTAAACTAACCGAAGAATTAAAATATACAGAAGGCTTTTTAAAATCGGTTCAAAAGAAATTATCTAACGAGCGTTTTGTAGCTGGCGCACCAGAACAAGTTATAGCTAACGAACGCAAAAAAGAAGCAGATGCTTTAGCTAATATTGAAACTTTAAAATCAAGTTTAGCAAGTCTGAAATAATATTTACAGATTAAAAAAAAAAGTCCTTTTACATTGAAAGGACTTTTTTTATGCTCAAAATTTACTATTGTGTATCTTACAGTTTTATAATTCATATGATTTTAAATGACTAAAAAAACAAAATATTCTATTCTATCAGCACTTATTTTAATAATAGTATATGGTGTTAATTTCTATCAGGATAAAGAAATTCAAGATAAAGCTGTTACGGTTGGTGCTACAACTAAAGAAACCACTAAAACGTTCTTTTTGCCAACAAGTACAACAGGTCAAATTATACATCATAATGGCTATTCGTTAAGTTATAACGAAGAATTTGAGCAAGCAGAATGGGTTGCTTACGAACTTAAAAAAGAGCATTTGTCTAAAAAAAATTTTAAACGACCGTATTTTGAAATTGATAAAGCTGTAAAAACAAATGCTGCAAATTGGCGTAATTATAAAAAATCTGGTTACGATAAAGGCCATTTATGTCCTGCTGGAGATAGACGCTATTCTAAAGCAGCGCACAACGAAACATTTTTAACCTCTAACATATCGCCTCAAGAACACAAATTTAATGCTGGACTTTGGAATAGAATAGAACAGAAAACACGTTATTGGGCTGGCAGATATAATGGCGTTTTTGTGGTTACAGGTGGCGTATTAAAAGGTAAGATGAAAACTATTGGAGACGAAGCTGTTGCAGTTCCAAATCAGTTTTATAAAATAATTTTAGATTATAATAATGGTGCGCCAAAAGTAATTGCCTTTTTAACACCTCATAAAGACTCTAAAGAACCTTTATATAATTATGTGGTATCTGTAAATAGTGTTGAGGCTTTAACTGGAATTGATTTTTTTCCAGAATTAGATGATGCTATTGAATCTAAAATTGAGGCTTCGGATAATTATAAAAACTGGCGATTTTAAAACAGTTTTGTCAAAACACCTTTCCATCTAATGTCTCGAATAAATTTTCCTTGAGCTTTATTAACTAAGCGTTCTGGCTTACTAATAATTGCTTTTGTATAGCCAATAAGATAATTTATAAAATAAGGTAAGCTTCGTTTTTTTAAGCTCATTTTAAGCGCAGATAAAAACGTTAATACAATTCCGTAGCGCATTTTATACATGGCTTCACCTTGTAAATGTTTTGCACCTTTATTATAACTTGCACCAGTTGGTTTTAAATGTTTTACACGTAAATCATTAATAGTTAGAATTTCAAAGCCGAAGTATTTGGCTAACAATTCATCTATAGTATCCCAACCCATAGATGGTTTTAATTGTCCAATAGCTTCAAAACACGATTTTGTATAGGTTTTTAGCGCGCCACGAATATGATCTTTACTAGTTAGGTTTTCTAATTGCCATTCTCCATTTACTTTAATGTCGCAAAAACCTGCAGCCATCCCAAGTTTAGGATTAGCGTTAAATTTGTTGGCTAAAGTTTCTAAGTAGTTATTTGGAAAAATTAAATCGGCATCAAATTTACAAATCACATCAAAATCTTTATCTAAAAGTGAATAGCCTTTGTAAAAGGCATTTATAATTTTTGTGCCTGGTAAATGTTGGTTGTTAGATTTGTTTTCAACTAAAGTAATCCAATCATGTTTACGTGTAAATTCTGAAACTAGTTTAGAGGTTGTATCTGAAGAATTGTCATTAACCACTATAATCTGCTTTGGTAAAAGCGTTTGATTAATTAAAGACTCTAATGTTAAACCAATAACATCTACTTCATTATGTGCAGGTATAATAATTGAAAATTTCACACTGTAAATCTCACTATAATAGTATTGAAATCCAACTTATTTAGTGTGGATTATTTTTTATTGACGTTTATAACGTTTTAAAACTTAAATTTTTTCTGCATAAACCAAGTAATAACGTGGAGTAAACCATCTTAAAATTGGTCTAAAACCTATTTTTTTTGTGGGATGCGTAAATTTTTGACGATCTAGAACTTTCCATCCAGCTTTTTCTAAAAGCCAATCGAATTGCCAATCTTCAAATTCATGATAATGTCTGTCCCATTTATCGGTTTTACTTTGGTAAGCATTGCTAAACCATAATTTTAATGGCACACTTGCTACTAATTTGTTTCCTTTTATAGCGCTTAAGCTGGTTAGCGGACTAATTAAATGTTCGCAAATTTCAAAAGCAGTAACGACTTTAGCTTTAGAGTTTTTAATGCTAGATGTGTCTAAATCTAGATCTTCACCTTTTGTATTTTCAACGTTAAAGCCACGAGAAACCATTAATTTTGAAAACGGATTTTCTACGCCTAAATCTAAAATAGTTTCTGAAGTAGAAATGTGTTTTTGAAGAAATTCAAAAGTAAGTTTAAAGCGTTTATGTGGAAACGTATTTTCGTACATTATTTAATTTGTGTTTTTTTACTTTACTATATTATTAGGTTACTTTGTTTTCTATTGCAGGATTTTGATTGACTAAATCTTTTGCAAATTGAACTTTGTTTTTAGGTGAAATAATAATTTCTTCAAACTTACTATATTTTATTTCAATTCTATCAAATGACGCTGCAGGAGAAGAAATTATATTATTAGAACGTTCTATTTTTTTTATACTATTAATACTAATAGGTTTATAACTAATAAATCCACATTTAATTTTAAGCTCTGTTTTTGTAATAGTATATGTAGTATTGTAAAACATATGTACAATTAACGCAAAGATTATAATTAAAAACAATCCTGTTAAAATTAGTTCTGTATTTATTTTATTAGATGTAAAAAGCACTATAATTGGTGCAAAGAATACTATAAAAACAACAATTAATAAAATATATGATAGTTTAGAATAGTACGTTTTTGGAGTCATAATATTAACTAGTTTTAAGGCAATATGTATTTACACCTTATATACTAGTGCATTAATATTCATACCAGCACCAACACTGGCAAACATAATTACGTCGCCTTTATTAATTTCGTGACCTTCTAATTTATGTTGAAGAATTAAGTCGTATAAAGTTGGTATTGTAGCAACAGAGCTATTTCCAAGTTTATGAATACTCATTGGCATAACACCTTTTGGAACCTGTTTTTTGTAAAGTCTATAAAACCGTTTAATAATAGCTTCATCCATTTTTTCGTTAGCCTGGTGAATAATTATTTTCTTTAGATTATCTATGTTTTCACCAGATTTTTCTAAACATACTTTCATAGCGCTTGGTACTTCGGTTAAAGCAAATTCGTAGATTTTTCTACCATTCATTTTAATATAGCGCGTATCGTCTTTTATGTCTTTATTAAAAGATTTACCATAATTTAAGTAATGCGCTTCTTCTAAGGTAAAACTAGCTGTTTCGTGAGCTAAAATACCATCTTTGTCTGTACTAGACGCTTCAATTACTGTAGCTCCAGCACCATCGGAGAATATCATAGAATCTCTATCGTGTTTGTCTACTACACGAGATAACATTTCCGATCCAATTACAAGTATTTTTTTAGCTATTCCAGCTTTTATAAAAGCATTGGCTTGGATAACTCCTTCTAGCCAACCTGGACAACCAAAAATTAAATCGTAAGCAACACATTTAGGGTTTTTAATACGTAAATTGTGTTTTACTCTTGCGGCAATACAAGGCACCATATCTGTTTGGTTTGTGCCATGTTTTACATCTCCAAAATTGTGTGCTAAAATAATGTAGTCTAATTCTTCCTTGTCTATTCCTGCATTTTCTATAGCTTTTTCAGCGGCGTAAAAAGACATGTCTGAAGTGGATATTTCTGGTTTAGCATATCTGCGTTCTTGAATTCCAGTAATTTCTTCAAATTTTTCAACAATAACTGCATTCGAATTGTTAATTTGAGTACCATCTGCATTTAAAAATTGATGGTTGTGAAATGCATCATTCTTTTCTATTTCTGTTGGAATATAGCTTCCGACTCCTATTATTTTTACTGACATAGTTTTACTGTAAACTCTATTATAATACTAAATTAACTATAAAATCGATTGTATGTTCGGTTTTGCCTATAAATTACAATAATTTGTGAATTCAACAAAATTGAACCCTTTTTTTTGCGAAAAAAAAAAGCACTCTATTAATGAGTGCTTTTTTCTATTTTTCTATTTTTTATCTATGCTTCCATATAAGATTCTATTGGAGCACATGTACAAATTAGGTTTCTATCTCCATAAGCATCGTCTACACGACGAACAGATGGCCAAAATTTGTTATCGCTTATATAGTCTAATGGAAAAGCAGCAGTTTTACGTGAGTAAGGAAAAATCCACTCATCGCTTGTTACCATTGCTTGTGTATGTGGTGCATTTTTTAATGGATTATTATCGTCTTCTTTAGTTGCAATATCTATTTCTTTACGGATAGATATCATAGCATCACAAAAACGATCCATTTCTTGTTTACTTTCACTTTCTGTAGGTTCAATCATCATTGTTCCTGCAACAGGAAAAGATACTGTTGGCGCATGGAAGCCATAATCCATTAAACGCTTTGCAATATCTACAACTTCAATTCCGTTAGCTTTAAAATCACGACAATCAATTATCATCTCGTGTGCAGCTCTTCCCATTTCACCAGAATATAGTGTTGGATAAGCACCATCTAACCTAGCTTTAATATAGTTAGCATTTAAAATAGCTATTTCAGTCGATTTTTTTAATCCATAACCGCCCAACATTTTAATGTAACCGTAAGAGATTAAACAAGCTAATGCAGAACCAAAAGGTGCCGCAGAAATGGCAGTAATTGCTTTTTCTCCACCAGTTGGAATTAATGGGTTAGTTGGTAAAAATGGTACTAATTGTTTAGCAACACAAATTGGTCCAACGCCAGGTCCGCCACCACCATGAGGTATAGCAAACGTTTTATGTAGGTTTAAGTGACAAACATCTGCGCCAATGTTTCCAGGATTTGTTAATCCAACTTGAGCATTCATATTCGCCCCATCCATATATACTTGTCCACCGTGTTGGTGAATAATAGTCGTAATTTCTTTTACTGAACTTTCGAAAACTCCATGAGTAGAAGGATACGTGATCATTAAACAAGAAAGCTCATTGGAGTGCTGCTCAGCCTTAGCTTTTAGATCGGCAACATCAATATTACCTCTTTCATCGCACTTAACCACTACTACTTTCATACCTGCCATTACTGCAGAGGCAGGGTTTGTGCCATGAGCAGACGAAGGTATTAAAGCAATATTCCGTTGAAGGTCTCCTCTGTCGTGATGATAAGCTCTAATAACCATTAAACCTGCATATTCTCCCTGCGCACCTGAGTTAGGTTGAAGTGACGTTTTAGCAAAACCAGTAATTTCTGATAAATAACGTTCCAAATTATCAAGCATTTCAGTGTATCCCTGTGCTTGATCTAATGGAACAAATGGATGAATGTTGTTAAATTCAGGCCAGCTCAATGCAAATAATTCTGATGCAGCATTCAATTTCATCGTACATGAACCCAATGCAATCATTGAATGT
>CALJFB010000062.1 GCA_938073895.1 uncultured Flavobacteriaceae bacterium | reverse complement strand
ACGTCTTGCACCATTTGATTTTGAATAGTAGTAGCTAATTCTGTATATCTTATTTTTCCTGTTTCATTCTCTAGATTAAATAACTTTTCAAAAGTATTAGCAGCTGTTTGATAATCTTTCTTTCCAAAATAAGCCTGTGCTTTTAAAAAGTAAAACTTTGCTTTAGATTTATCATCCATCTTAGAAAGTAAAGATTCAGCGGCTGTAACGGCCGTCATTGCTGCAGAATAATCTTGAATTTTAATAGCTTTATCTGCTGTTTTTAATTCGTTTTTTTGTGCAAAAGTGGAAAAAGTTATTAATCCCAATACTAGTGCAAATACCTTGGTTTTCATCTTAAGTTAAATTTAATTCTATAATAGTTATTCTTGGTTCTCGTTTGTATTATTCTCAGTTTCAGAGGTGTCTTCACCTTCTTCAGAAGTCTCTTCTGTAATCTCTTCTTCCTCTTCTTCTTCATGCATTACCTTGGCCACAGCGGCAATACTATCTGAGTCTTTAATATTAATTAGCTTAACTCCTTGTGTAGCTCTTCCCATCACACGTAAGTCTTCTACAGCCATTCTAATGGTTATTCCTGACTTATTAATAATCATTAAATCATTAGAATCATCTACATTTTTAATGGCTACTAAATTACCTGTTTTTTCTGAAATGTTTAATGTTTTAACACCTTTACCACCTCTATTTGTAATTCTATAATCTTCTAATTTAGATCGTTTTCCGTAGCCTCTTTCAGAAACTACAAGAATGTTGCTCTCCATATCATTTACAGCAACCATACCTATTACCTCATCGTTTTCATGAGCAAGAGTAATTCCTCTCACACCAGAGGCTGTTCTTCCCATTGGTCTTGTTTTAGCTTCCTCAAAACGAATAGATTTACCAGATTTTAAAGCCAACATTACTTGACTATCTCCTGATGTTAATTTAGCTTCTAGCAACTCATCACCTTCACGAATAGTAATTGCGTTAATACCATTTGTTCTAGGTCTAGAATATTGTTCTAAAGAAGTTTTCTTTACCTGTCCTTTCTTAGTTGCCATTATAACATAATGGTTGTTAATATATTCTTCGTCTTTTAAATCTTGAGTAACTAAAAATGCTTTAACCTTATCGTCTTGTTCTATATTAATTAGATTTTGCATAGCTCTTCCTTTAGAGTTTTTGCCTCCTTCTGGAATTTCGTACACACGCATCCAAAACACTTTACCTTTCTGGGTAAAGAACAACATATATTGGTGGTTAGTTCCAACAAACAAATGCTCTAAGAAATCTTCATTTCTAGTAGCCACACCTTTTTGCCCTCTACCTCCTCTATTTTGAACTTTGTATTCGTCTAGATTTGTTCTTTTTAAATATCCTGCATTAGAAATGGTAACCACAACCTTAGTATCTGGAATCATATCTTCAATACTCATGTCTCCGCCAGCATATTCAATTACTGAACGACGATCATCACCATACTTATCTCTTACATGAATTAATTCATCTGTAATAATTTGATAACGTCTAGGCTCATTGTCTAGGATATCTTTCAAATCAATGATGGTTTTCATAATTTCATCAAATTCTGCTCTTAACTTGTCTTGTTCTAGACCGGTTAATTGACGCAAACGCATTTCAACAATTGCCTTGGCTTGAATTTCAGATAATTCAAATCTTGTAATTAAACTTTCACGAGCTAGATCTGCATTATTAGAAGCTCTAATAATTTTTATTACCTCATCAATATTATCAGAAGCAATTATTAACCCTTCTAAAATATGAGCTCTTGCCTCTGCTTTCTTTAATTCGTATTTTGTTCTTCTTACAACTACCTCGTGCCTATGTTCAACAAAATAATGAATTAATTGTTTTAGGTTTAATTGTTCTGGACGACCATTTACAAGTGCAATATTATTGACACTAAATGATGTTTGAAGACCTGTATACTTGTATAATTTATTTAAAACAATATTAGGAATTGCATCTCTTTTCAAGATGTAAACAACTCGCATTCCATTTCTATCAGACTCGTCTCTAATATTAGAAATCCCATCCAATTTCTTATCATTTACTAATTCAGCAGTTTTTTTAATCATTTCTGCTTTATTAACCTGATAAGGAATTTCAGTGACGATAATACACTCGCGTCCTTTTACCTCTTCAATAACTGCTTTTGCACGCATTACAATACGTCCTCTACCGGTATGAAAAGCATCTTTTACACCATCGTAACCATAAATGATTCCTCCTGTTGGAAAATCTGGTGCTTTTATGTGCTGCATTAACTCGTCTATGTCAATATCTCTATTTTCAATATAAGCTAAGGTCCCATTCACAACTTCAGTTAAGTTGTGAGGTGCCATATTAGTTGCCATACCAACGGCAATACCTGAAGCTCCATTTACTAAAAGATTTGGAATTCTAGTTGGTAACACAGTAGGCTCTTCTAAAGTATCATCAAAATTTAATCGATGATCTACCGTATCTTTCTCAATATCAGACAACATGTCTTCTGATATTTTCTGCATTCTAACCTCCGTATAACGCATTGCTGCGGGGCTATCTCCATCAACAGAACCAAAGTTACCTTGTCCATCAACCATCATATATCGCTGACTCCATTCCTGTGCCATACGAACCATTGAATCATACACAGATGTATCTCCGTGTGGGTGATACTTTCCTAACACCTCTCCAACAATTCTTGCAGACTTTTTATAAGATCCAGTAGCCTTAATACCTAACTCGTGCATCCCATACAAAACTCTCCTATGAACTGGTTTTAAACCATCCCTTACATCGGGTAATGCTCTAGAAACAATTACAGACATTGAATAATCAATGTATGCAGATTTCATCTGCTCTTCTATGTTAATAGGAATCAACTTTTCTCCCTCTGCCATACCTTAAGTTTATTGTTTATTTTTTACTGATTTTTTAATAACAAGCAAGATAGTATATTTCCTATTTTTAAGCAACATAATAGCGCCCTAAAAGCCTATAGTTATTAACATTTATTGATAAATTTTTCAGTTGATTTACCCCCTTGATTTACAAGCCTTTCTGACTGTGTTTTTAGGGTCAAAATGACAGTTTATCATGGATGGCATTCTTTTTGCTCTTTTTTATCCAAAAAAGAATTAAATTTACAAATAGAAAACCTAAAATATGGACGATAATTTTTCACCCAAAGTAAGAGATGTGATAACTTTTAGTAAAGAGGAAGCACTAAGATTAGGCCATGATTTTATAGGAACTGAACACTTATTGCTTGGCTTAATAAGAAAAGGAGACGGAAAAGCTATTGAAATTCTTGTAGCTTTTCAAATAGATTTAGAGTTGGTGCGAAGAAAACTTGAACTATTAAACCCTGCAGCCCCAACTATTATTGACGGAAATAAGAAAAAGAGCCTTCACTTAACTAGACAGGCAGAAAAAGCGTTAAAAACAACCTTTCTAGAAGCCAAATTATATCAAAGTGATGCTATAGATACAGCTCATTTGCTACTGTGTATCTTAAGAAACGAAAATGATCCATCAACAAAATTATTAAATAAATACGATGTAGATTACGATCAAGCAAAAGCTTTGTATAAAGAACTGCATACAGATTCTACTGATGATGATTTACCCGTTAGCCCAATTTCAGAAACACCTTCTGATGACAACGAATTTGCTTCAGAGAAACCCAACCCTTATGATCAATCACAAAAAAGCAAACCCAATAAAAAATCTAAAACACCTGTATTAGATAATTTTGGTAGAGACTTAACTTTTTTAGCCGAAAACGGGAAATTAGACCCTGTTGTTGGTCGTCATAAAGAAATAGAACGTGTTTCTCAAATTTTGAGTAGACGTAAGAAAAATAACCCAATGTTAATTGGAGAACCTGGTGTTGGTAAATCTGCCATTGCTGAAGGACTTGCATTGCGAATTGTAAACAGAAAAGTATCACGCATTCTTTTCGATAAAAGAATTGTTTCTTTAGATCTGGCAAGTTTAGTTGCAGGTACAAAATACAGAGGTCAGTTTGAAGAACGTATGAAAGCTATTATGAACGAGCTTGAAAAAAACGACGATGTTATTCTTTTTATTGACGAAATTCACACCATAGTTGGCGCTGGTGGCGCTACAGGAAGCTTAGATGCTTCAAATATGTTTAAACCTGCTTTAGCAAGAGGAGAAATTCAATGTGTTGGAGCCACTACTTTAGACGAATACAGACAATACATAGAAAAAGATGGCGCTTTAGAACGTCGTTTTCAAAAAGTTGTTGTAGAACCAACTACAGTAGAACAAACCATCGAGATTTTAAACAATATTAAAATTAAATATGAAGATCATCACAATGTACAATACACAGATGAAGCCATTGAGGCTTGTGTAAAACTAACTAGTCGTTACATGACAGAGCGTTTTCTTCCGGACAAAGCTATTGATGCTTTAGACGAAGCTGGCTCTCGTGTTCATATTACAAACATAGAAGTTCCTAAAAAAATTCTTGAATTAGAAAAGAAGTTAGAAGTCATTAAAACACTTAAGACCGAAGTTGTTAAAAAACAAAAATACGAAGAAGCTGCACGCTTAAGAGACGACGAAAAACGTACAGAAAAAGAACTTGCTATTGCTCAAGAACAATGGGAAGAAGAAACAAAACTTAACCGTATTATTGTAGACGAAGATAATGTTGCCGATGTTATTTCTATGATGACAGGAATTCCTGTAAATAGAATTGCACAAACAGAAAGTAACAAATTAGCAGAGTTGCCAGAATTAATTGGCAACAAAGTTATTGGTCAAAAAGAAGCTGTAGAAAAAGTCTGTAAAGCTATACAGAGAAACCGTGCTGGGCTAAAAGATCCTAACAAACCAATTGGGTCGTTTATATTTTTAGGACAAACTGGTGTTGGTAAAACACAGTTGGCCAAAGTATTATCTAAAGAATTGTTTGATAGCGAAGAATCTATGATTCGTATAGACATGAGTGAATATATGGAGAAATTTGCCATATCTCGCTTAGTTGGTGCGCCTCCAGGTTACGTTGGTTACGAAGAAGGCGGACAATTAACAGAAAAAGTACGTAGAAAACCCTATTCTGTTGTGCTTTTAGATGAAATTGAAAAAGCGCATCCAGATGTATTTAATATGTTATTACAAGTTTTAGACGATGGATTTTTAACAGATTCTTTAGGTCGTAAAATTGATTTTAGAAATACCATTATTATAATGACTTCTAACATTGGTGCTAGAAAACTTAAGGACTTTGGAACAGGAATTGGTTTTGGAACTTCTTCTCAGAATTCTCAGAAAGATGCTAATGCACGTAGCGTAATTCAAAATGCATTAAAAAAATCTTTCGCACCAGAATTCTTAAACAGAATAGACGATGTTGTTGTATTTAATCCATTAGAGAAAGAAGACATTAATAAAATTATTGATATCGAATTAACCAAGTTATATAAACGTATTAACGACTTAGGTTATACTATTGAAATTAAAGAAAAAGCTAAAAATTACATTGCAACAAAAGGATTCGATAAAGAATATGGAGCAAGACCATTAAAAAGAGCAATTCAAAAATATGTTGAAGATGCTTTAGCCGAAGAAATTATTACGTCTAAAATTCATGAAGGTGATACTATTGTATTAGACCTAAACGAAACTACAGACGAGATTATAATTTCTATTGTAAAAGGTAAAAAATCCGAAGAAACCAAAGAAGAATAATATCCTTTAGTTTACAACTAAAAAAACCTCCAGCATACTATATGTTTTGGAGGTTTTTTTTAAATATAAATTAGATTTAAACATTTAGAAAGTAACTTAAACAACAAATTTCTTAACAAAATTTATTGAAGCTTGAATATCGTCATGTAGAACTTGATCTTCTATAATAAAAGGTACTACTTTTCTATAATCAGCAATAAAGTCTTCTATAATTTTAGACGATTTTAAAGGTTTTCTAAATTCTAAAGCTTGAGATGCGTTCATTAACTCAATAGCTAACACACGTTCTACATTTTCTAACAAATCGTGTGCTTGAGTAGCTGCATTTGCACCCATAGAAACATGATCTTCTTGTCCGTTACTAGACACAATACTATCTATACTTGCCGGAGTTGCTAACTGCTTATTTGCACTAACAATACTTGCTGCTGTATATTGCGGAATCATAAATCCGGAGTTTAATCCAGGATTGTTTACTAAAAAGTTTGGTAATTGTCTTTGTCCAGAAATAAGTTTAAAAATACGTCTTTCAGATATATTTCCTAATTCTGCCATAGCAATTTTAAGATAATCAAAAGCTAAAGCTAACGTTTGTCCATGAAAATTTCCTCCAGAAATAATCTCATCTTCATCTACAAACACATTTGGATTATCGGTAACAGAATTTATTTCGGTTAAAAAAGTTTGACTTACAAAATCTATAGTATCTTTAGTTGCACCATGAACTTGTGGCATACATCTAAACGAATACGGATCTTGAACGTGCTGTTTTTTTTGCGTAATAATTTGGCTACCTTTTAAAAAACCAGAAATTTGCTTAGCAGTCTCTCTCTGACCTTTATGTGGTCTTATTTTATGAATTAAATCATTAAAAGGTTCTATTCTACCATCAAAAGCATCTAAAGAAACACTTCCAATTAAATCTGCTAAATAAGATAATTTTTGCGCTTTAAGTATTTGATAAACGCCATAAGCACTCATAAACTGAGTTCCATTTAATAAAGCCAAGCCTTCTTTTGCTTGTAACTCTATAGGTTTCCAATTCATTTTATCTAAAAGTTGTGCGCCAGAAATTTCTTCACCATTAAAAACAACTTTTCCTTTCCCAATTAATGGCAAAGCTAAATGTGCTAAAGGTCCTAAATCTCCTGAAGCTCCTAAAGAGCCTTGAGTGTATATTACAGGAAAAATATCGTTATTATAAAACGCTATTAATCGTTCTACAGTAACTAATTGCACTCCAGAATGCCCATAACTTAAGGCTTGTATTTTTAAAAGCAACATTAATTTAACAATGCTATTAGGAACTTTATTTCCTGTACCACAAGCGTGAGACATCACTAAATTTTCCTGTAACTTAGTTAAATCTTTTTTTGATATTTCTACATCGTATAAAGAACCAAATCCTGTATTAATACCATAAATAGGTTTCGAATTGGTTTTAAGTTTATTATCCAAATAGGCTCTACAATTTTCTATTGCAACTACTGATGCTTTAGAAAGTTCTAAAGATTTATTTAAGTTTATAATTGAAGAAATAGTTCCAAATTCTAACAAATTAGAACTAATTATATGTACGTTACTCATAAAAACAAAAAATATTTACATCAAAAATGAGAATACTTAATTGTATATGCAAGGTTTTGTTAATAATTATCAAAATATGTATAACATTAAACAATATAAATCTTAAATTTGAGAAAACTAAATGTATTTAAAATGAAAAAATTAATTACTTGCTTATCTATTGCAGCAGTATTTAGCTGTAAACAAACTCCAGAACCTGTTAAAGATTACGTAACACTATCTGGTAAAATTGAAAACCAAAGTAGCGATTCTCTTGTTGTAAGATCAAGAACTTTTACTAAAACAATTAAAGTAGCAGAAAATGGTACTTTTAGTGATACTTTAAAAGTAGATGCTGGAGTTTTTAACCTTTATGATGGTTCTGAAAGCACAAATATTTACCTAAGAAATGGGTTTGATTTAGACATGTCTCTAAATACAAAAATGTTTGATGAAACTATTAAATTTACAGGAAATGGTTCTGAACATAGTAACTTCTTAGCAAAAAACGCTTTAATGCAAGAAGAAATGCTAGACATGGATGCCTTAAGCCAGCTAGATTCTTTAGGTTTAGTTGCTAAAATGGCAACTTATGAAACTAAATTAACAGAATTTTACAATGCTAATAAAGATGTGGATACATCTATTACTGATGAATTAAAAAAGTCTATTAAGCCAATGCTTAATTACTATAAAGGTGCAGCATTAGGTCAAATTGCTTTAAAACGTGATTTACCTATTGGATCTGATTCTCCTGAATTTACAGATTACGTAAACTACAAAGGTGGAACAACGTCTTTAAAAGATTTAAAAGGAAAATATACTTACATAGATGTTTGGGCAACTTGGTGTGCACCTTGTAAAGCAGAAATTCCTGCCTTAAAAGTATTAGAGCACGATTATTCTGGTAAGAAAATAAACTTTGTAAGCCTATCTATTGACGACGATAGAACTCACAAAGGTTCTTGGGATAAAGCAAAAGAAGATTGGAGAGCAATGGTTGCTGATAAAGAATTAGGTGGAATTCAAATTATGGCGCCTAAAGGATGGAAAAGTCAATTTATTTTAGACTATAAAATAAATGGAATTCCTCGTTTCTTATTAATTGATCCAAATGGAAAAATAGTAAACCTTGATGCTCCAAGACCTTCAAGTAAAAAAATTAGAGAAATCTTTGATAGTTTAGATATATAACCAAACTAAAATCAAAAAAAAAAGCGACCAAATGGTCGCTTTTTTTTTAATTCATATTTAATTAATCTTCGTCTTCGTTCTCTACTTCTTCAACTTCTGGTTTATCCGGTTGTTTAAACATATCTAAATAAGCTAAAGGTATTCCTTCAATAACGTGACTTGCAATTAAACTTTGATAACCGGTATCTTCTACCATAATATCTCCAGATTTACCGTGTAAATATGTACCAAATAACGCAGCCTCTAATGGGTTATAACTTTGTGCTATTAATCCAGTAATTAAACCTGTTAAAACATCTCCTGTTCCTGCAGTTGCTAGACCTGGATTACCTGTTGTATTTATAAATAACTTATTATTATAAACCGTTATAGTATTAAAACCTTTAATAACTACAATTGCTTTATAGGCTTCACAAAAAGCTTTTGTTTTAGCTATTTTATCAAAATCGTCAGACCACTTACCTATTAAATATTCTAATTCTTTTGGATGTGGTGTAAATACAGTAGACTCAGGAAGTAGTCCTAATAAATCTTTATCTTTTCCTAAAATAGAAATAGCATCTGCATCTATAACTAAAGGCAATTTATTTTCTTTTAAGAATGTTTTTACTGCTTTTACTGTTTCGTCTTTAAGTCCCAAACCAACACCTAAACCAATTGCTGTTGGTAAAGTCTCTAATGCAATATTGGTTAGTATAGTTTCGTTGTTATCGCATTCTACCATAGCTTCAGGAAAAGAAGTTTGTAAAATAGCATAACCACATTTTGGAATATATGCAGATACCTTTCCTGCACCACTAATTAATGCTGCTTTACTTGCCAAAGTAACTGCGCCCATTTTACCAAAACTACCACCAATTATATATGCATGTCCAAAATTTCCTTTGTTAGAAAACTTTTCTCTTGGTTTATATAATGGTAACATCTCGTTTTTACCAATAAGCTCAACATTTGCCTCTGTTTCTAATAAATATTGTGCATCTATTCCAATATCTAAAGCTTCCCATTGTACTGTGTATTTAGCTGTTTCTGGTAAAAAGAAAACTAATTTAGGCGACTGAAAACTTAAGGTATAACCTGCATTAACAACAGCTTCTGGATTTGTTGGCGCTTTATCTGTACTTAAACCAGATGGAATATCTATAGATAATGTAAACGCTTTTTGAGCTCTAAAATGATTAAATAAATTTACAATCCAGCCATCTACAGCTCTATTTAATCCTGTACCAAAAATAGCATCTACAATAATATCATTTGGATGCATTTCTGGAAAAGTAGAATTGTTATCCAATAAAGTTGGCCAGTCTTTAGATGTGTTTTTAATACGATCGTAATTTTCTAAAAAATCTTTAGATCTCGTTTTACTATGGTTTACTATATACGTTTTAACGTTATATCCGTGAGTAATTAATTGTCTTGCAACTACCAAACCATTTCCACCATTATCACCAATTCCACAAAAAACGTGAATTGGAACTTGCGCACCTTGCATTCTAATGTGTAACCAATTAAAAATTTGGATTCCTGCGCGTTCCATTAGTTCTGTTGATGAAATTTTTTGAGATTCGGCAGAATATGCGTTACCTTTATATATTTGTTCTTTAGAAAACAGTTTCATAGTATAATTTTAAGAAATACGAAGATATTTTAATGTAAGCTACATTACAAACTTATTTAAAGAAACCTCTATTAAGTTTCTAAAATAAACATTGTTAATCTAAATGTGGCAAATTAAAGGCGTCTAATGGACTTGGTTGCGCCATTAAAGCTTCAATTTCTGATGCTTTTCTTGGAGCAGCACTACTTAAATTTATAGGTCCGTTTTTAGTAATTAAAATATCGTCTTCAATTCTAACAGCAATAGTCCACCATTTTTTATCGCAAGGACTACCTTCTGGAATATAAATTCCGGGTTCTACAGTAATTACAGAGTTTTCTCTTAATGGTCCGTAAGTTCCTGGATCGTGAACATCTAAACCAATATAATGAGACGTTCCATGCGGTAAATAGTTATGTTTTTGGTCTATAGATTTAATAATCCCTAAATCGAATAAACCTTGATTAATTACTTTTTGAGCTTCTTGGTTACTCTTAAAAAAAGGTGCTCCAATTGTACAAGCTGCAATTCCTGCTTCTTGAGAATTGTAAACAATATTGTATATGGCAAGTTGCTCTTTAGAAAACTTTCCGTTTGCAGGAATAGTTCTAGTAACATCTGCGGTATAACCGTGATATTCTGCTCCTAAATCCATTAAAACTAATTCGTTTGTAACTTTTGTTTTTGTATTATCTATATAATGTAGCACACAACCATTATTTCCAGCACCAACAATACTTGGATAACCTTCATATTCACTTCCATATTTTTTATAGACATATTCATGTACACCTTGTATTTCGCCTTCAGACATTCCTGGATGCATTGCTTTCATAATTTCTATTTGCCCAATTGCAGAAATTTGCACTGCTTTTGTTAACAGCTTCATCTCTTCTGCTGTTTTAATTTCTCTTAATTCGGCCATAAATCCACCTAACATTTTGGTGTTATATTTTGGTGTTTCAGCTTTAATATTTAAAATTTGATTTTTAGCTTCTTCTCTAATATCGTTAGTCTTTGCCAACATATATTTATTAATAAATTCATCTTTTTTAAGCTCTGGAAACTGTGTAGAATAACTTCCTATATTTTGAGCAACATTTGCACTGTTTTCTATTGGTGTAGCTTTTATTACACCATAAACTTGGTCTACAATCTCTGAAGTTGTTTTAGGCTTAAAATTAATTTGAGTTTTAAAGCTTTCTGCTAAATCAAATAAATCAATCTTACTTCTGCCATCTCTATAATCATCTTTAAAATTATGAAATGTTATAGTATCAAACGTATTAAAATTAATCATTTCATCTATAAATTCAGAAGTATTAGCGGTATAATCAAAACCCAATTGTGTTTTTGCAACTTCTTTACCTAATCTAATACCATTCCACATTTCGGCTCTTGGATCTTTAGGTTGCACAAATAAAATATCGTTAAAAGTATCGCCTTTAGAATTGGTCTGATTTTCAGAAAAAACAACTAAAACAGAATGTGGTTCTTTTAAACCTGTTAAATAATAAAAGTCTGGATCTTGATGGAAAATATAATCTACATCATTTGATCTATTTCTTACTGGATTAGAAAATAAAACAGCCACAGAGTTTTTAGGCATTTTAGCACGTAAGGCTTGTCGTCTTTCTTTATGAAATTCTTTAGATAAATAATCTGTAGGGTTTCCATTTTGTGCAATTGCAAACATAAAAGAGAAAAATGCAATAAATAAAGAATAGGTGGTTTTCATAGTGTGAAAGTATTTGAAGTTGAAAAGTAACAAAAATTTATAAAATGTGATTGAATTTGTGTCTTGTTTTAACATTATTTTTCGATACTTTTGTTAAAACTTAAAATTTACAGATGAGAAATACAGCACTTTCAGCAACACACGAAGCACTTGGGGCAAAAATGGTACCATTTGCAGGATACAATATGCCAGTACAATACGATGGCGTTACTATAGAACACGAAACCGTAAGAAAAAGTGTTGGTGTTTTTGATGTATCTCATATGGGAGAATTTTTAATTGAAGGTCCAAACGCTTTAGCTCTACTTCAAAAATCGTGTACAAATGATGCATCTAAACTTACTGTTGGAAAAGCACAATACACGTGTATGCCTAATAATGACGGTGGAATTGTAGATGATTTAATTATTTATAAATTAAAAGAAGAGCAATTTTTAGTTGTTGTAAACGCAAGTAATATCCAAAAAGATTGGAACTGGCTAACGTCTAAAAACGATGTTGGTGCAGAAATGAAAGACATAAGCGAAGATTACTCGCTTCTTGCAGTTCAAGGTCCAGAAGCTATTAACGCAATGCAACCTTTAAGTTCTCATGATTTAGCAGCAATTCCGTTTTACAATTTTGTAGTTGGAGATTTTGCTGGTTTAGACAATATTATAATTTCTGCTACAGGTTATACTGGTAGTGGTGGATTCGAAATTTATTGTAAAAACTCAGAAGTTAAACAAGTTTGGGATGCAGTTACAAAAGCTGGTGCAAAACCTATTGGCTTAGCAGCAAGAGATACCTTACGTTTAGAAATGGGTTACTGCTTATATGGTAACGATATTAACGATACAACATCTCCAATAGAAGCTGGTTTGGGTTGGATTACTAAATTTAACAAAGAATTTACTAACTCCGAAACTTTAAAAAAACAAAAAGAACATGGCGTAGATAGAAAATTAGTGGCTTTCGAATTAGACGAACGCGGCATTCCTAGACACGATTACGATATTGTAGATGGCGAAGGACATAAAATTGGTATTGTAACTTCTGGTACAATGTCTCCAAGCTTAGGTAAAGGTATTGGTTTAGGTTATGTACCAACCATTTTTGCAAAGGCAGATAGTAAAATAAATATTCAAATCCGTAAAAAAGCAATTCCTGCAACTGTAGTGAAATTACCTTTTTATAAAGGATAATATGACAGATTTCAAAAGCATTTTAGAAGACATAAACCAGCAGATTTCTAATACAGAAGACAAAGGAAACGTTGCTGATTATATTCCAGAATTAAGAAATGTTAACAAAAATGCTTTTGGAATTTATTTAAATGTTTTAAATAATAAGAATTTTGGTATTGGAGATTATCAAACCAAATTTTCTGCACAAAGTATTACTAAAGCTCTAACTCTAGCTTTAGCTATTTCTAAAAACCCAGAAGATGTTTGGAAACGTGTTGATGTAGAACCTTCTGGAAATCCTTTTAATTTTTTATCGCTTTTAGAAGTAGAAAATGGTATTCCAAGAAATCCATTTATAAATTCTGGGGCCATAGTTATTGCAGATATTTTAGTGTCCGAATTAGAACATCCAAAAGAAGATTTTTTAGCATTTGTTAGACAGCTTTCTAATGATAACTCTATTGATTACGATATTAAAGTAGCCAATTCAGAAAAAGAAACTGGATTTAAAAATTATGCTATTGCCAATCTATTAAAATCGTTTGGAAACTTAAAAAACGATGTAGATACAGTTTTAGATTTCTATTTTATGCAATGTTCTTTAGCAATGACTTGCGAGCAACTTACAAATGCCTTTTACTTATTTGCCAATCATGGTAAATGTTTGCAAAATAAATTACACATTACGCCTAGCCAAACCAAACGTATAAATGCTATAATGCTTACCTGCGGTTTTTACGACGAAGCTGGAGAATTTGCTTTCGAGGTTGGTTTACCCGGTAAAAGTGGTGTTGGTGGCGGAATTGTTGCGGTATTACCAAACCAATTTGTTATTTCTGTTTGGTCTCCAGGTCTTAATAAAAAAGGTAACTCTAAATTAGGAATGGAAGCCTTAGAAATATTTACTAGCAAAACTGAATTATCTATTTTTTAAAATTCCAACTAACTAAAATCGATATTTAAAACAGAACTTAAATACATTAAAAATTGAAATATTTTTTCTGAAATATTAAAAAAAGTAATAACCAAAACAACACCTCTATTTAAAAAAAATCAACACTTTTAAAATATTTGTACAATTCCAGTAAATAGCAGCTGTATAATTGAAAACTTTTTTATATCAACTTAAAAACACAATTATAAGTTTTAAAATTTAGACACCTTAATTGGACTAAAAATTACTAAAAAATCTAAAACACGTTTACCATTTAACTTAAAACGAATACTAAGCTAAAAAAGACCGTAAAAACCAAACTAAAAGAGTGCTTTTTTAATACTAACAAAAACACTTTAATGTTAAGCAACCAATGACTAAACAAATAAAAAACAAACACAACATTCTAATTTTTGGAGCAACAGGTTTTCTTGGAAGCGCTATTTATAAAGAGTTATGTGCCTATTTTAATACGTTTGGAACTTATAGAACAGAAACAAAAGCCTTGGCTAAAAATCAGCATTTGTTTCATTATGTTTTAGAAGAAGACGATGCTACAGAAATTATAGAAGCCGTAAAACCTACCATAATAATATCTGCTTTAAGAGGCAATTTTGGAGCGCAAATAGTGGCTCATTTTCATATGGTCGAGTATGTTAAAAACAATAATTGTAAACTGTTATTTTTATCGTCTGCAAATGTATTCGATGCGTATAGTCAATATCCAAGTTATGAGCAAGACAAAACCTTAAGTTTAAGTAAATTTGGTTATTTTAAAATTAAGATAGAAAATATGCTATTGCGCTTACCTAAAAAAAAATATGCTATTTTAAGGTTGCCAATGGTTTTTGGAAAACAATCGCCAAGAATTACAGAAATTAAAGCGTTTTACAAAGCCAAAGAAGCCATTGAAGTGTTTCCAAACTTAATTTTAAATGTGGCAACTGATTTTAAAATTACACAACAAATCCATTATATTATTAATAGAAACAAATGCGGTGTTTACCATTTAGGAAGTAACGATTTAGTACATTATAACGATTTTATAATAGAATTAGCTCAAACACTCGAGCTTAAAAATCCTATTTTAAAACAAGTTTACACTACAAATAACGATAGATATTTGGCAGTACTACCAAAACACAATATATTACCTAAACATTTACAATACAACAGTAATTTTATTATAAACGAATTAAAACAATAGTTATGAAAGCTTTATCTGAAATAGAAATTAACCAAAAATTAAAAGCATTACCAGAATGGGAATTTGTAGATAATACATTGTATTGCGAAATAGAATTCGACAATTTTAAAGATTGCTTTAGTGCAATGAGTAGAATGGCTTTTGAATGCGAAGCACAAAACCATCATCCAGATTGGTCTAATACCTATAATTTATTAACTATTTCTTTAACCACACACGATGCAGATGGCGTAACACAAAAAGATTTTGATTTAGCTAAAGCAATTGAAGCTATTGTAGAAGAAGAATAAATAGTGGTAATCAATTTTATAACATCACTTATTTTTATAAATTTGTGATTGTAACACTAAAAAACATCGCAATAGCGAAACTAAACATAACACAGAAATGGGAAGAGCTTTTGAATTTCGTAAAGCACGTAAAATGAAACGTTGGTCTGCTATGAGTAAAGCATTTACTCGTATTGGAAAAGACATTGTAATGGCAGTTAAAGAAGGCGGACCAGATCCAGATTCTAACTCGCGTTTAAGAGCAGTTATACAGAATGCAAAATCTGTAAATATGCCTAAAGACAATGTAGAACGTGCCATTAAAAAAGCTAGCGAAAAAGGTCAAGGCGATTATAAAGAAGTTATCTTTGAAGGTTATGCACCTCACGGAATTGCCATTTTAGTAGAAACTGCCACAGATAATAACACCAGAACTGTAGCAAATGTTAGAGCTTGTTTTAGCAAATGCGATGGTAGTATGGGAACTTCTGGATCTGTAGTTTTTATGTTTGATCATACCTGTAATTTTAGAATTCCTGCAGAAGGTTTAGATCCTGAAGAATTAGAATTAGAATTTATTGATTTTGGTGCCGAAGAAGTTTTTGCAGACGATGATGGAATTTTAATTTACGCACCATTTGAATCTTTTGGTGCTATTCAAGCAGAATTAGAATCTAGAACTATTGAAATATTATCTTCTGGTTTTGAACGTATCCCACAAATTACTAAAGAATTAACGCAAGAGCAACAAGCTGATGTGGATAAGTTATTAGAAAAACTAGATGATGATGATGATGTGCAAAATGTATATCATACCATGCAAGAATAAAGCATACTTCTACTCTATTTTAATATAAAAAAAAAGGCTTCAATTTATTTTGAAGCCTTTTTTGTGCTTAAGCTTTAGAACTAAATCTATAAAAAACTATACTTTAGAATCTGTAACTGTATAAGATGTAATTAATCTAACAATTAAATCGTTTAATTTTTCAACTTTAAAATCTTTAGTTGTAGCTTTTATATGCGAATTTCCAACACCACTATCATCTGTTAAAAATACATAAGTTCCATTTGTAGACACGCTAAAAAAGCGCATTAAAAACTCTACATCTTTATTAGCATCGCTTGCTACAATTGGAATTATTTTAATGCCTTTTTCTTGGGCTAATTTAATTTGCTCCTTAATTAAAGTAACATTTTTTTGAGTAAAATGTGGTGGCGCATCTAATAATAAGAATAGTAATTTTGCTTTGGCATTTGGACTCCAATCTTGTTGTAAAGACACTTTTAAAGCTTCTTCTACAGCTTCTTCGTAATCTCCGCCGCCACTTGCATTTTGTTTCACTAAGTTTTCTTGCATTAAAGAAATATCTGTAGTAAAACCAAATGGTTTAGTTACATAAGCATCTCCAAAATCTCTATAGAAATTTAAAGCCAATCTTTTTTCTTCTACAGAAGTATCAATTCTGTCTATTATATTAGCTAATTCTACTTTTAAATAATTAATTTCGTCTGCCATAGAACCTGTGGCATCTATAGTAAACATGATATCTACCACATTAGAAACTCTATTTTTTGTAGTTACAAAATTAACTTTAGTTTGGTTGGTTTTTAATCTTTTACCAACAACAGTTCCTGCATTAACCATTTGAATGGTATAACAGTCGTTTTCTGTAAATTCAAACAAATCTTTAAATAAAACTGTTTGCCCTTTTATATCTGTTCTTGCAGACATTATTAACTTTAAATCGTCTGTATATAATTTTACTAAAACATTAGAAACTGGCTGTTGATTATTATCTAATACAGAAACATCAATTTTATGTTCTAAACCAAAACCCCATTTTGTTTTTAAAGTATTAAATTGTGCTTGCTTCAATATTTCTAACCATTCGTTCCATTTTTCTAAATCGTTAATTTCTCCAGCTGTTAATATACTATGCGTGGTTTGATTTTTTTTAATGGATCTTATTTCAGAATCATCACTAGATATAGCTATACAAGAAACCTTACCCATTAAACGTTTTACATCAGAAATATCGTCACTTTCCACATAAGTGCTATGTGCTACAAATTCTCCTTTTTTACGTTTAATTCCTAATGCAGTAACTACAATTTCGTCTAATTTAGCATCTTGCTCTAATTTTACATCTATTTTAGTTTTTGCACCAATAAAAATGTCTGTACTTTTAAATCCAACATAGGTAAATGTTAGAGTATCTGTTTTTGTTGCTGTAATGTTATAATTGCCATCAAAATCTGAACTTGTTCCAATAGTTTTACCTTTAACAATTATGGTGGCTCCTGGTAATGGAACTCCTGTATTGTCTGTAATAACTCCTGAAACAGTTATATCTTGAGCTTTTGTACTTAGCGTTGCTGCAACTATAACTAAAAATGTGATTAGGTTTTTCATTATTTTAAATTTTAGTATTTATTATGATTAATCTTTTATTACATTTATTAATTCTGGTAGTAACGAAATAGCTGTTAATAATACAATTGTTCCGTTTTTAGATGATTTTGTAGAGTTTGCTGTAATGGCGTTTTTATCTATTACAATTCTTGGTTTTACTTCAGATTTATTTGGGTTTCTAACAAAAATAATGGTGTTTCTTGCCATTGGATTTAAAACAGAATTAGCATAAACATAGCTTTCTCCAATGCCATCTTTATAGTTTTCTATAACACTACAATGACTAAATGCGTGAAGTATTTTCTTAATATCTTTGGCCGATTCTTGTTTTAACAGCAACCCATTTTTACCCGAATAAAAAGCAATAGAAATTTTATCTTTTTGTGTTAATCGCTGACTAAGAAACTTAAATGCTTGTTGTAGTATAATTTTGTCTTCTTTAGAAAACCCGTAATCCGATGCTTCTATTAGAAACGTAATTTGTTCGGATTTTAAATCATCGTTAGCATCTTTATTTTCTTCATCTAAAACAGGTTTTACAAAGTAATCTGCTATAAAAGAAATTAATTGATCTAACTGAACAGATTCTGTATTTAAAGTCGTGTTTTGTGCATTTACATTAAAAAATAGTAATGTAAAAACTAAGGTTAGTAACGTTTTCATAAGCTTTGGTTTTAAAGTTTAATGTAAAACTAGAACCAAAGTCTTATTATAAAAACTAGTATTGAGTAAACTGTACTTTTGAATGAGCGAAGTTGCTTTATTAGATATTTTAAATAAATTGTAGCAAGCACTATTTATACAAATAGTACGCTTTTGCTTATTTACAGAATACTAATGGGATTTCTCTTAAAAAAAATAATTACAATAACTGCATAGTTTTTTTACGTTGAATTTTTCCTGAAGTGGTTTCTACAAAATTTGGAATAGCATAAACCAATTTTGGAATTTCAGTTTTATGTAACACATTAAAAATAGTTTGTTCTAATTGATTAGAATCTGCTTCTAAAATTAAAACTGCAAGTTCTCCAAATGTGTTGTCTTTTATAGAGGAAATAAAAAAACGATTATTAATAAATGGCTCTAGCTTTGCTTCTATTTTTTCGGGAAATAGTTTTACACCACCAGAATTAATAACGTTATCTGCACGACCTAACCATTCAAATTGAGTTGCAGAATATAGGTTTACCACATCATTTGTTACAATGGTTTCTTTATGTAGTTGTGGTGCATTTATAACCAAACAGTTTCTATTATCCGTAGAAATAGAAATATTAGGTAATATTTTAAAATAAGCTTTGTAATCTATTTTATTAATTGGTTTTATGGCAATATGCGTAATAGTTTCTGTCATTCCATAAGTTTCAAAAACAGAAGCTGTTGTAGTTTGAAGTGCTTTTTTTAACGAATAAGAAACGGTTCCACCACCAATTATTAATGTAGAAAACTGATTTAAAACATCTAAATTCTTTTCGACTTGCGAAGGAATCATTGCTACAAAATCGTACTTTTTTTTGCTTATATCTAAGTTAATCTTTGGAATTATAGTATCTATTTCTAAGCCTAAAACCAATGCACGAACCAACATCATTTTTCCTGCAATGTAACTAACTGGCAAACATAATAATGCAGCCTGCGATGCTTTTAAATTGAAAAACAAACCTGTAGCTAAAGCAGAAGCTTTCATTGCCGCTTTAGTTAAATACAGCTCTTTTGGTTTGCCTGTAGAACCAGAAGTTTTAACTTTTACATTTGCTTCATTATTTAACCAAACAATTAAAAACCGACCTATTTCAGCTTCAAAATCGTTGTTGTTATCAAGTAAAGTGGTCGCTTTTTCTAATAAGGTTTCATTAGAATACGAAACGCCATTTAGCTTAAAACTTTTATGTATTTTATTATAATTCAAAATTATTCGGCTTTACTATTACCTATTTCATTTATAGTAGACTTAGGTAAATTAAAAGTACCAAAAAGCTTTTCTTTCCAGTTGGTCCATTTATAAACCTTTGCAAAAATTAATAATAAAATTGGATAAATAATAAATACTGGTAAGACTAAATCTATAAACTCTAAACTTGGATCAGACACATCTTTTAAAACCGAATGTGTTTGGAAAGCTGTCCAATTTGCGGTTACTAAAAGTGCTGTAAATAAATTGTTAGCAGCGTGAAATCCAAGAGATAACTCCATTCCTTCGTCCATTAAAGTTAAAATACCTAAAAAGAAACCTGTACCAATATAATAGATCATTATGGAGTAGCCTAATTTACCAACTTCGGGATTAAAAACGTGCATTCCACCAAAAATTACTGATGTCATTACCAACGGAAACCATCTGTTTTTAGCTAAAAAACCAAAAGCTTGCATTAAATAACCTCTAAAAACCAACTCCTCTACACTAGTTTGTATTGGCACTAATACTATGGCTATTACGCATAAAATAAGAAATCTATTTAATTCAAAATTCCATTCGTAGTTTTCTGGATTTGTGGCATAGTCTGCATAAATCATACCTACAGAAATAATTCCCCAAAATAGAAAAGCAAATCCAAAACGTTTCCAATCTATTTTTTTTCTTGCTGTAATTATAATTTTTAAGGCTTGCTGATGTAGGTATTTAACGGTAATCCAAAGTCCAAAAAGTGCAAATACAAAAGATAAAAGCAGTAAGAATATATTTAGATTTGGCTCTAAATAAGACATCATATTTGTTTCATCTAAACTATAAACATTTGTGCCATCTTTAATTGCTTTTACAAAAACTGCTATTATAAATGGTATTTGTCCAACTGATGAAGCGGTAAAAACTATTAGCGCACCAATTAGATAGCGCCAAAATTCGTTTTTTCCATTATAGGCTTGTTTAATAAAATCCATAGGTTAAAATTTAAAATCCCAATTTACATTGGTATTATAGGTTATGTGTCCTTTTTTAATCTCTAAAGGCGAAGATATGTTATTTGTATATAAACTTCCTGTTCCTAGTCCTTGTGGCGCAGAAACTTGCTTTGTGTACGTATATTGTGTTATGGCGTTTAAACCAATATTACTTTCTAATGCACTTGTAATCCACCAACCAATATTTTGTTTTTTAGCTAAATTAATCCATTGATCGCTTCCTTTAAATCCACCAACAAAACTTGGTTTTAAAATAATATATTGCGGTTTTATGGTTTGTAACATATCGTGTTGATTTGTTTTACCAAATACACCAATTAATTCCTCGTCTAAAGCAATTGGTAAAGGTGTTTTTTCGCAAAGTTGCGCCATATCTTGAAACTGACCTTGTTTTATGGGTTGTTCTATAGAATGTAAATTAAATTCAGATAATTGCTTTAACTTTTCTAAAGCATTATTTGGAGCAAAAGCACCATTGGCATCTACACGTAATTCTATATCTTTTTGAGTGAATTCTTTTCGAATTGATTTTAGCAGATTTAATTCGGTTTCAAAATCTATAGCACCAATTTTTAATTTAATACAGCTAAAACCAGCTTCTATTTTGTCTTTTATTTGCTGCTTCATAAAAGCTTCTGTTCCCATCCAAATTAAGCCATTAATTGGAATTGTTTCATTTCCTTTTGAAAATTCTGATGGAAAAATCTCGTAATTATTTTGACTTTCTAACGATTTAAAAGCTATTTCTAATCCTATTTGAATACTTGGAAAAGCGTCATTTTCTTTATATAAAGCAGTAAAACCTTTATTTATATTTTGGCAGGTTTGCTTTAATTGATTTTCGTAATCTGGTCTATCGTCTATACTTAAACCTCTAAGAATACCACATTCGCCAATACCTTTATTTCCGTTAGAATCTTCAAGAATTATAAACCATGTTTCTTTAGTTTTTAAAACTCCTCGCGATGTTCCACTAGCTTGTTTAAATTCTAAAATATGTTTTTTATAAATTGCTTTAATCATTTTAAATCTTTTTAAATATCAAAAACAGCTACTTCTGCTCTACTTCCAAAACGAATTGGTAAAATACTTGTTCCAATACCTTTTGAAACGTACATTTTAAGTTTTTTGCCATAAAAACCTTTTAAAAAATGTCCGCTACCTTGTGGTTTAAATGGTACAATTCCTAAAAATGTAATTTGTCCGCCATGCGTATGTCCAGACAATACTAAGTTTGCGTTTACAGCTTTTTGTTTGGCTTTAATGGTGTCAAAATATTGCGGGCAATGGTTTAAAACTAACGCTTTGTTATTACTATTAATTCCAATAATTGATTGTTCTATATTTGCTGTTCCGCCAACAAAATCGTCTATTCCAATAACATTTATAGTTCTGTTATTTTTAGTAAATGTTGTATTCTCATTAATTAATAACTCGCAATTATGCAATTTATAAATCTTATTAAGTTGTTTAATATTTACATTTCCCCAATATTCCCAATTTCCTAAAATAGCGTATTTTTTAATTGAAGGATTTAATAATTCTAAAAACAAATTTAGGACTTCTAAGTTATTATTATCGTCTAAAGCATCGCCAGTAAAGCAAACTAAATCAGGTTTCATCTCATTAATTTTTGAAGCTATAGATTTATGAAACCGTTTAATACTTTGAATATGTAAATCCGATAATTGTACCACTTTAATTTTAGAATCCTTATCTTCATTAGAAATATCGAAATAATTCCAATCTATTATATAACGTTCAAACCAGAACATATCTATAACAGCTAAACTTGTAATAGCAAGAATTACTCTTTTTATAAATTTTCTTCTTGAATTGATTTTCATTTATATTAAACTTCCAATTCCAATTAAAATTGCTAATAAAACAGTAGATAATGCTAACTTTTTTAATTCTGGATCAAAATCTTTTGGAATACTAATAGTAGAAATTCTTTTTAAATGAAGTGTTAGCGGAATAAATGCCACCAAACCTAACAAACTAAGCCAACTCTTAAAAGTAATAATTATAAAAATTAAAGCAGAAATTAACGCTACGCAAACCAAAATGTAATGGTATAATTTTGCTTTTTTAGCACCAAATTTTAGTGCCAACGTGTTTTTATTAGTGGCAGCATCGGTTTCTATATCTCGCATATTATTAAGATTTAAAACTGCGGTACTTAACAAACCTATAGAAATTGCTGGTAACAAAATTAACCAATCTATATGTTTTAGGTACAAAAAATACGTTCCCAAAACACTTACTAATCCAAAAAAAATAAAAACAAAAACATCTCCAAAACCAGAATAACCATACGCATTATTTCCAACCGTATATTTTATAGCTGCAGCAATAGAAACTATTCCAATAGCAAAAAACAATACTGAATATAAAAAATTATCTGCACCAAAAGACACATAAATTAAGGCTATTGCTAAAACTAAACTTATAATAGAAGTACTAATTACAGCACGTTTCATATCGGCAGATGTAATTATGCCGCTACCAACCATACGTTGTTCTCCAACTCTGTTATCGTCTGTACCTTTTATGCCATCGCCATAATCGTTTGCAAAATTAGATAAGACTTGGAAAGCAACTGTGGTTAGAAATGCCAAAATAAAAATGATGTAATTTCTTTCAAAATGAAAGCAACCAAAACATTCTATTACACCATCAAACTTATCTGGATGATTATAAACTTTAAATCCAGCCAAACAACTTCCTAAAATAATTCCAGAAACAGATAATGGTAACGTTCTTAATCTTGCTGCTTTTATGTAGGCTTGGGTTTTGGTCATTTTTCTATAGCTTTTATGTATGCGCTGTTTTCTTTTAGTTTAGACTGCGCGCAACTAGACATTTTTATAATTATTAATAAATTGGAACAAAATAAAGTTCTAACAAGCAGCAACTAAAAACCAATTAAAATCGACTAATTTGGAATCCATTTTTTCTCAAAGTTAGGCGCACGTTTTTCTAAAAATGCATTTCGTCCTTCTTTAGCTTCATCTGTCATATAAGCTAAACGTGTAGCTTCACCAGCAAAAACTTGTTGTCCTACCATGCCATCATCTGTAAGATTCATAGCGTATTTAAGCATTTTAATACTCATTGGCGATTTAGCTAAAATTTCTTGAGCCCAAGTGTAAGCTGTTTGTTCTAACTCTTCATGAGGAATTACGGCGTTTACCATTCCCATTTCGTAAGCTTCTTGAGCAGAATAATTACGTCCTAAGAAAAAGATTTCTCGTGCTTTTTTCTGACCAACCATTTTAGCCAAATAAGCAGAGCCATAACCACCATCAAAACTAGTAACATCTGCATCTGTTTGCTTAAAAATAGCGTGTTCTTTACTTGCTAAAGTTAAATCGCAAACTACGTGCAAACTATGTCCGCCACCAACAGCCCAACCAGGAACTACTGCAATAACAGCTTTTGGCATAAAACGAATTAAACGTTGTGCTTCTAAAATATTTAAGCGATGATAA
>CALJFB010000061.1 GCA_938073895.1 uncultured Flavobacteriaceae bacterium | reverse complement strand
ATATATCTATCAGCCATCTTAACACATTCTTCAATTGCTTCGTCAGTATAAGTCACTCTATGGTGAGACTCATATCTATCACGAATGTTTTTAAGGATTGTAATTGTTTCATCTAAAGAAGGTTCTTCAATTAATACTTGTTGGAATCTTCTTGTAAGTGCACCATCTTTTTCAATGTTCTCACGGAACTCATCTAGAGTTGTTGCACCTATTACTTGGACTTCACCCCTAGCCAATGCTGGTTTAAAGATATTAGACGCATCTAGAGAACCAGAAGCGTTTCCAGCTCCAACAATTGTGTGAATCTCATCTATGAATAGTATAACATCTGGATTCTTCTTTAGTTCTTCAAGAATGGCTTTCATTCTTTCCTCGAATTGACCTCTGTATTTTGTACCAGCAACAATACTTGCCATATCTAAAGTAACTACGCGTTTATTGAAAAGAATACGAGATACTTTACGTTTAACAATCATAATAGCTAAACCTTCTGCTATGGCAGATTTTCCTACGCCTGGTTCTCCAATTAATAATGGATTGTTTTTCTTTCTACGTGATAAGATTTGAGAAACGCGTTCTATTTCTTTTTCACGACCAACTACTGGATCTAATTTGCCTTCTTCGGCCATAGCTGTTAAATCGCGACCAAAGTTATCTAAAACAGGTGTTTTAGATTTCTTGTTACCTTTATTTGGTGTAGGTGTGTTAAATGGATCATTACTACTATTCTCGTTAGAGTCTCCAGTATCATCCGATAAAGATTCTGCAGTAGGCTCTATGTAATTTGGGTCTTCGTTTGTAATCATAAGTTTGTACTGTTCTTTAACATTGTCGTATGCTACTTTAAGCTTTTGTAGGAGCTTAGTGGTAGGATCATTTTCATTTCTAAGAATACAAAGTAGTAAGTGTGCTGTACTAATTGTTGTGTTTTGAAACAATTTAGCTTCTAGGAAAGTGGTTTTTAAGGCACGTTCCGCTTGTCTTGTAAGATGTAAGTTCTTTTTTTCTGTTGTTCCTATGGTAATATTTGGGTTTGCAGGACTTAGAATCTCTACTTTTCTTCGTAGATGATTTAAATCGATGTCTAGAGTATTTAGAATGCTAATAGCTTTACCATTTCCGTCTCTTAGAAGCCCAAGCATTAAATGCTCAGTACCAATAAAATCGTGACCTAGGCGTAAAGCTTCCTCTTTACTATATGCAATAACATCTTTAACTCTTGGTGAAAAATTATCGTCCATAAATTTTGGGGTTCTTTACATTAATATACTAATTCATTGGTGTTGATTTCAAAAATTATACCTAAAATGAATATGTAAACACTAATAGACAAAATATTTAGCAAACATCAAAATTTTAAGCTGTAACTTATTAACTATAAATAACGTTTTAATTGTTAATAAAAACCATTAAAAAAAGGTGTGTATTATTGAGGCTAATAGCAATGGATTAGTTATATTAGCACGTTTTGTAACAAATAGAATTAAATATTAAAATATACATATGGCAGCAGGCGAAAAAGTGATTCAAATTAATATTGAAGATGAAATGAAATCAGCTTACATTGATTATTCAATGTCAGTCATTGTGTCACGAGCTTTACCAGACGTTAGAGATGGTTTAAAGCCAGTTCACAGACGTGTACTTTATGGTATGCATGAACTAGGTGTTAGAGCTAATAGTGCACACAAAAAATCAGCCAGAATAGTTGGGGAAGTTTTAGGTAAGTATCACCCACATGGAGATACTTCTGTATATGACGCTATGGTACGTATGGCTCAAGAGTGGAGTTTACGTTACATGTTAGTAGATGGACAAGGTAACTTTGGTTCTGTAGATGGCGATAGTCCTGCAGCAATGCGTTATACGGAAGCACGTATGCGTAAGATATCTGAAGATATGTTGGCTGACATTGACAAAGAAACTGTAGATCATAAATTAAACTTTGATGACACTTTAAAAGAACCAACGGTTTTACCAACACGTATTCCTGGTTTATTAGTAAATGGTGCATCTGGTATTGCAGTTGGTATGGCTACAAATATGCCACCACATAATTTAACAGAAGTTGTAAATGGTACAGTAGCTTATATTGATAATCCAGATATAGAAATAGAAGAACTTATTACACATATTAAAGCCCCAGATTTTCCTACAGGAGGAACTATTTATGGTTACGATGGAGTAAAAGATGCATTTCATACTGGTAGAGGACGTATTGTTATGCGTGCAAAAGCAATTATTGAAGAAGTTCAAGGAAGAGAATGTGTTATTGTAACAGAGATTCCTTACCAAGTGAACAAGGCAGACATGATTAAAAAAACTGCCGATCTTGTAAACGAAAAAAAATTAGAAGGAATTTCTACAATTAGAGATGAATCTGATAGAAATGGTATGCGTATTGTTTACGTTTTAAAGCGTGATGCAATACCTAACATTGTTTTAAATAAACTATATAAATACACCGCTTTACAATCTTCTTTTAGTGTAAATAATATTGCACTTGTAAATGGAAGACCGCAGTTGTTAAACTTAAAAGAATTAATTCATTATTTCGTAGAACACAGACATGAAGTTGTTGTTAGACGTACAACTTATGAATTACGTAAAGCAGAAGAACGCGCACATATATTAGAGGGTTTAATAATAGCATCAGATAATATAGACGAAGTTATTAAAATTATTAGAGCATCGTCTAATGGAGATGAAGCTAGAACTAATTTAATTGAGCGTTTTAAATTAACCGAAATTCAAGCAAAAGCCATTGTTGAGATGCGTTTGCGTCAATTAACAGGTTTAGAGCAAGATAAACTTCGTAACGAATACGAAGATATAATGAAAACTATTGACGACTTAAAAGATATTTTAGGAAGTAAAGAACGTAGAATGCAAATTATTAAGGACGAATTGTTAGTTGTTCAAGATAAATATGGAGATGAACGTCGTTCTGTAATAGAATACGCTGGTGGAGATTTAAGTATTGAAGACATGATTCCTAATGAGAAAGTAGTTCTTACTATTTCTCATGCAGGTTACATTAAGCGTACATCTTTAACAGAATACAAAACACAAAATAGAGGTGGCGTTGGTCAAAAAGCATCAACAACACGAAACGAAGATTTCTTAGAACATTTATTTGTTGGTACAAATCACCAATACATGTTATTTTTCACACAAAAAGGAAAATGTTTCTGGATGCGTGTTTACGAAATCCCAGAAGGATCAAAAACATCTAAAGGTAGAGCAATACAAAACCTTATTAATATCGAACAAGACGATAAGGTAATGGCTTTTATTTGTACACAAGATTTAAAAGATCAAGACTATATTAATAACCATTATGTCATTATGGCAACTAAAAAAGGTCAGGTTAAAAAGACCTTATTAGAACAATACTCTAGACCAAGAACTAATGGTATTAACGCTATTACAATTAAAGACGGCGATGAGTTATTAGAAGCTAAATTAACAACCGGCGAAAGTCAAGTTATGTTAGCACTTAAATCTGGTAAAGCAATTCGTTTCGAGGAAGCCAAAACAAGACCAATGGGTAGAGGTGCATCTGGTGTAAGAGGTATTAGGCTACAAGACGATAAAACCGATGAAGTTGTTGGAATGGTTGCAGTAGACGATATGGAAAGTGATATCCTAGTGGTTTCTGAGAATGGTTACGGGAAACGTTCTAGCTTAGAAGACTACAGAATTACAAACCGTGGAGGAAAAGGTGTTAAAACCATTTCTGTAACAGAAAAAACAGGTCAATTAGTATCTATTAAAAACGTAACAGACGAAGACGATTTAATGATTATTAATAAATCGGGTATTGCTATTAGAATGGCTGTTGCCGATTTAAGAGTTATGGGTAGAGCAACGCAAGGTGTTAAGCTTATTAACTTAAAAGGAAAAGATTCTATTGCAGCAGTTGCTAAAGTAATGAGCGAAGATGATGACGAGATTATATCTGACGACGATTTAGATGTAACAGAAAATGATGGCACAACAATTGCAAGTTCTGAAGAAGAATAAATATTAATAAAATTTAATTTTTAAAAAATGAAAAAACAAGTTATAGTTGCATTAGCATTAAGTTTTTCACTTTATACTTTTGCACAAAAAAAAGAGGTTAAAACCTTAGAGAAAGCAGTTAAAAGTGAAAAATTTGCCGAAGCCAATGGATTAATCTCTAAGTTAGAACCAATGGTTTCTTCAATGGATGATAAATTGAAGGCTAAATATTATTTAAACAAAGCAAAAGCTTTGTATGCAAATGGTAAAATTCAACCTCAAAATATTAACGCTGCTTTAGAAAGTTTAACAAAAGCAGAAAGTGTTTATGGAACAGAAGTAAATCAAATGCGTAAAATGGCAGAGCAAGCTTTATTACAAAAAGCAAATTCGGCTTATACTGCTCAAAATTATGCAGCAGCATCTTTAGGATTTGCTACATTATATAAAGTAGTACCTTCAGATACCTCTTATATGTATTACGCAGCGCAAAGTGCTTTACAAGCTAAAGATTACGATGCAGCATTATCTTATTTTGAAACTTTAAAAGAAGTTGGTTATACAGGTGAAGAAATGCAATATTTTGCTACAAGTAAAATATCTGGAGAAGAAGAACTTTTAGACGAGTCTACTAGAGATAAATATGTAAAATTAGGGACACATTTAAAACCAACACAACGTAAATCTGAATCTAAAGAAGCTGAAGTTGTTAAAATGATTGCATTATTATATATCCAAAAGGGAGAAAACGATAAAGCATTAAAGGCAATAAACGAAGCTAGAGCAAAAAATCCAGATGATGCTAACCTAATTGTTAGTGAAGCTAATATATATTTAAAATTAAAACAAGAAGAAAAAGCTTCTGGATTATTTAAAGAAGCATTAACTAAAGATCCAAATAACGCTAATTTATTGTATAACATTGGTGTTTTAGCAATGAATTCTGATAAGTTAGAAGATGCTAAAATGTATTTTGAAAAAGCTTTAGGTGTAGATTCTACCTATATAAATGCAGCTTTAAATCTATCTACTTTAAACCTTAATCAAGGAAATGCATTAAATAAGAAGATGAATGCTTTAGGAACATCTAATGCCGACTTTAAAAAATACGATATTTTAAAAGCTGATAAAAATGCGTTTTTCGAAAAAGGAGCTCTTGTTTTAGAAAATTTCTTATCTAAAAATCCAGACACAAATAGTATAGATGTTTTATCACAATTAAAAAATATTTATAGTGCATTAGGAAAGTCTGATAAAGCAAAAGCAATTAAAGCAAAATTAGCAACACTAGGAGTTAATTAATTAGCCTTTAATATTGAATAGAACATTTATAAAAAAACCTTCAGGATTTAGTTCTGAAGGTTTTTTTTATATAATTTTTTTAATAACTCTAAGTTTGTGTGTATGCGTCCGTTTTTCAGCATTATAAATTCCAGAATGGTCTAAGCGGTCTATTCTAACTTTTCCGTGTGCATGTATAATGTAATTGTCTTTCATTATAATACCAACGTGAGTAATATTTCCTTCGGCATTATCAAAAAATGCTAAATCTCCAGGTTCACTTTCTTCAATAAAACTTAAAGCTTCACCTTGTGTTGCTTGCTGAGATGCATCTCGTAAAATTTTATAGCCATTTAATTTATAAACCATTTGAGTAAAACCAGAACAATCAATGCCAAAAGGTGTTTTTCCACCCCATAAATAAGGTGCGTTTAAGTAATTAAATGCTGCTGTTATAATTTCAGATTTTGGTTTTATTCCTGAAATTGTTTTTCCTTCAAAATTATGTTTTAAAATATCTAAAGGATTTAATGTGCTTCCTAAAGAAATAGGGTAGAGTTGTTGCTGTTCATCAAAAACAAATTCAACTAAATCAGAAGATAAAATAGGTGTTTTAGTTTGAAGATTATTATAAGTTAATTCGTCTACTTCTAAAAATTGCTTGTTATCTATCCAACCTTCGTATTTATCGAATGCTAAACGTATTTTGGACCATTGTTTACGTTGTTCTAAAACTTTAAAATGTTCACCATACAGGACCTGAGATACCAATTCGCTTGGATCTGCAGGTTCAAATCGTAAAGGAATAATGCTTAGATTACAAATTCCGTATTGCATTGATGAGGTTTAAAATTAAAAAATCGCTTAACTGAATCAACAATTAAGCGACTAAAATACGTTGAAAAATAGAATTTTTAAACTATTTTTTTAAAAACGTTCAATAACCATTGCCGAAGCGCCACCGCCACCATTACAAATAGCTGCGGCTCCAATTTTAGCGTTATTTTGTTCTAATACGTTTAGTAATGTAATTAGTATTCTAACTCCAGAGCAACCTAATGGATGACCTAAAGATACAGCGCCACCATTTACATTTACATTTTTGTCTGTTAAGCCTAATATTTTCATGTTAGCTAATCCAACTACAGAAAAAGCTTCGTTAAATTCAAAGAACTCAACATCTTTAAGTGCAACACCAGCTTTTGCTAAAGCTTTTGGTAGTGCTTTTGCAGGTGCAGTTGTAAACCATTCTGGCTCATGTGCAGCATCTGCAAAGCCAGTAATTTTTGCTAAAGGTTTTAAACCTAATTCTTTTGCTTTACTAGCGCTCATTAATACCATTGCTCCAGCACCATCATTAATTGTAGATGCGTTTGCAGCTGTAACGGTTCCTTCTTTTGTAAAGGCAGCTCTTAAAGCAGGTATTTTTTCTAATTTTACGCTAGTATATTCTTGATCTTTATCTACAACAATAGCATCTCCACGACGTTGAGGTACTTCTACAGGAACAACTTCGTTATTAAATTTTCCAGATTCCCAAGCGGCAGCAGATCTTTTGTAAGATTGAATTGCGTAGTTGTCTTGGTCTTCTCTTGAGAATTTATGCTCTACAGCACATTTATCTGCATAAACGCCCATAGCTTCTTGTCCGTAAACATCTACAAGACCATCTTTTTGCATTCCATCTTCCATTTTAGCTGGGCCAAATTTAGTCCCAGTTCTAGCGTGATAGTAATGTGGTATCATACTCATGTTCTCCATTCCACCAGCAACAATAATATCTGCATCGCCTAAAGCAATACTTTGTGCAGCTTGCATAACTGTTTTCATTCCAGATGCGCATACTTTGTTAACTGTAGAACAAGGTACTGTGTTAGGAATTCCAGCAAAAATGGCAGCTTGCCTTGCAGGAGCTTGACCAGTTCCAGCTTGTACTACATTACCCATTAATACTTCTTCAACTAATTTAGGATCTAAATTAATTTTGTCTAAAGCACCTTTTATAGCAATTGCGCCCAATTTTGGGGCAGGAACAGTAGATAAAGCACCTAAAAAACTACCTATTGGTGTTCTAGCTGCAGAAACAATAACAACTTCTTTATGCATTTTTATGATTTTAGTTCGATTATTTTACGAATTTAATAATTTTATAAGACATAATTAGGATTCTAAGGTAGAATAGTAATATTAAGGTAAACTTATTTAGTATTTTTGATGACTAAATAGAATTTATGACCTTCAATTTTAATCATTTTTATAAAAATCAATCTAAGTTTTACAAAATTGGATTACTTGTATTCGCTACCATATTTATAGTTTTTCTGTTTCCTAAAAGTGGACGGTTTAAATACGATTTTGAAAAAGGAAAACCTTGGTTATCTGAAACCTATTATGCTCCTTTTACATTTGCAATAGATAAAACAACTGAAGAAATTGAAAACGAAAAGGCAAATATTAAAGCAAACGAAATTTTATATTTTAATATAGATACTTCTGTTTTAAGTCAGTCAGAGCAAACCTTAGAAGCTGAATTGAATAAAAACCTTCCTGATACGTTATCAAAGAAAAATAACGACCAGATAATTAAGGTTTCAAAAAAACAACTGAATCAGTTTTACACCATAGGAATTTTAGATGAAGAATTAAAGGCAAGGCAAAAATCGTCTGTTGTTATATTAGAACAACAATTAGAAGTTAATCAAGGTACCTTAAATCAGATCTATAATCAAGAACAGTTAAAGTCAGAATTAGATAGATTTGTTAATACTGAAGCTTTAAATCCATTTTCAAAATCAATTATAGCTTCTTTTTTTAATGCGATAGAGCCAAACCTGTTTTTTAATAGAGTTTTAACCAGTACAATAATAGACGAGCAGTTAAGTAAAATTTCTTACACTAGAGGCATTGTAGAAAAAGGCACCTTAATTATTTCTAAAGGCGAAGTAGTAGAAGGCGAGAAATACGCAATTTTAAGCTCTTTAGAATCTCAATATGAATCTCAAATTTGGACGAATTATAATTTTTATTGGATTGTCTTTGCTTATACATTATTAGTAGCTTTAGCTTTATTGATGTTATTATTGTTTCTTAAAAAGTATAGATTAGATGTATTTGAAAACAACACAAAAGTTACATTTATATTTTTTAATATTATTGTAGTTGTTTTATTAACAACAATAGTTGTTAATTACAATGCAGCTTATGTTTATGTTGTGCCAATAGTAATATTACCATTAATTTTAAAAGCCTTTTTTGATGCTAGATTAGGTCTATTTGCACATGTAATAACTGTGTTGCTTTTAGGAAGTATTGTTCCTAACAGTTACGAGTATATGTTTTTACAAATTATAGCTGGAATTGTAACTATTTTAACGGTTTCAGAACTTTACAAGCGTGTAAACTTATTTATTTCAGTTGGTCAGATTACTTTAGTTTATATTCTTGCTTATTTTGCTTTTTATGTAATACATGAAGGAAGTATTGATAATCTAGAGTTTGATACATTTGGATTATTTATTCTTGGCGGATTGGCAACACTTTTTGTACAACCATTAATCTATGTTTATGAAAAGCTCTTCGGCTTAGTGTCAGACGTCTCTTTATTAGAACTCTCAGATACTAACAGTAAGCTTTTAAAGCAATTATCTAATGAAGCACCAGGAACATTTCATCACTCTTTAAACGTAGCTAATTTAGCCGAAGCATGTGCTAGTGAAATTGGTGCAAATGCAATGTTGGTTAGAGTAGGTGCCTTGTATCATGATATTGGTAAAATGAAAAACCCTGTGTATTTTACAGAAAATCAATCTTCTGGCTTGAATCCTCATGATGAATTATCGCCATTAGAAAGTGTTAAAGTAATTATAGATCATACTTTAAATGGGATTGAGATTGCTAAAAAAAATAAACTTCCTGAGCGTATAATAGATTTTATAAGAACGCATCATGGCACAAGTATGGTGTATTATTTTTACAAGAAGGCTACAGTGATTGATGAGAATGTAGAGGTAAATGACTTTAAATATCCTGGACCTATTCCTTTTAACAAGGAAACAGCAGTATTAATGATGTGCGATAGTGTAGAAGCAGCATCTAAAAGTTTAAAAGAACCAACAACTTCTAAAATAGATCATTTTGTAGAATCTATTATAGAAAAGCAGATGACTGATGGTCAATTTTTAAATTCTAATATAACATTTAAAGAAATTCAGACTATAAAAAAAGTGCTAAAGTCCAAGTTAGCAAACATTTACCATTTAAGAATAGAATACCCTGAATAATTTTTTTAAAAAAACACTAAAAAAGGTTGTGTAATATAAGATGTTATTATAAATTTGCATCCGCATTAATACCACAACGTTCATTAAATGCATAAATTGGAGAGGTGCCTGAGTGGCCGAAAGGAACGGTTTGCTAAATCGTCGTACCAGCAATGGTACCCAGGGTTCGAATCCCTGTCTCTCCGCAATTTTTAGATAATAATTATTTAATTAGTTACATCATTTTCGGGGTGTAGCGTAGCCCGGTTATCGCGCCACGTTTGGGACGTGGAGGCCGCAGGTTCGAATCCTGCCACCCCGACATTATTTTTAGTTACGGGCTCGTAGCTCAGCTGGATAGAGCACCTCCCTTCTAAGGAGGCGGTCACAGGTTCGAATCCTGTCGGGCTCACTCTAACGGAGAATTGATTCATCTGAATTGATTTTCCGTTTTTTGTTTTTACGATTTCCTTTTGTATCATTGGGATGACAGCGAACAGTGAATTTGTTTTTAAGGTTCGAACTACGTCATTTTGCGGTTCTGTCGCATCTGCTAAAATTAAGCATCAAGTTTAAACTAATTTAATTTTTCAAGAAGCTAATGATATAAATGATTTGTAGGTTAAACTTTCAGGGGTTACCAGTTGATTTTTCTTTATCATTCTAACTACTTCTATTCCTGATATGGTTCTCTTTGCTGATTCAAATTATTTAAAACCTAGACCTAGCATAATACAATACGCCACTTTATCATTCGATGATCTTGTTCTACAATATTATTGAGGTATTTGCATTGCCTTATTTTTATGTTTGAATAGTAGTATGATACACTTTGACTCCTCTGATAGATAAAAGTTCTTCTACATCTCTATAGCTAAGACTAAACCTTAATTTGAAGTAAACAGCTTGTAATATGATTCCTTTAGAAAACAGTGACCTTTGAATATCTTTTTTGTTGTAAATATAAAAAAAATGATTTTTTATTACATTAGATACGACAGAACCTAAAATCAGTTACATATAAATATTTACGTCAAAATAGTATTGGATTAAAGCTGTAACTTTGGTCAATAAGGGCTGGTTTAGTCAGAGCCGTCTACTCGATCGAGCGTTCGTTATTTTTTTTAAGTTTCTTTATCACAGCTTCAAATATTCCTTTATACGTACCGCCTTTCTTTAACCATTTATTTATATCATTCGGCAGCCATTCTTCACCTTGGAATTTTTTCGATTGTTTCATTACGTCAAGAAGATATTGTAAGGCTTTTATTTCCTTAACCACAAATTCGTCAAAATCAGAATCAAGATTTAGCGTATATCTTTCATTTGAATTTATTTGTCCATTTGGGACAAAATCAGCAAGTTCTATCGATAAATTTTCAATTTAATCAATTTTGTACAACTGGTCTTTGTGAAAATAAAGAGTTGAAAGAGAGAGTAAAACATCATTTATGTAATTGTTCCATAAAATCTCGTAATTATGATATTTCTCGCTTTTTATATCATTTACTCTTTCTGCGATTCGGTAAGATAAAATGAGCTTATAAAATTGGTCATCTACGTTTTTAGAAGTATCGAAAATTTTGTCATAGTACAAGTCTGAAAACACTAACTTGTGTCTTCCAACTGTTGAAATAGGCAATTGAAGGCAAAAGGACAAATATGAAACACCTAAATCTAAATTTCTGATTTTTAAATGCATTGGACTTTTGCCAAATGGAATTCTATATTTTTTCTTGTTTACTGTTGCCCATTCTCCGTCTTTTTTGGCATAAAAGACTCCAACATTATGAAGGCTTAAAATACAATTTTCACTACATTATTAAGCAACTAACAAACAGAATGTTTTGAACTAAGTAGAACAAGGATTAATGATTTGATTCTTTTTCTGAACGTAATGATTTATTGAAATTTTAAGAATATTATAATCTACAAGTATAAAAACATCGTCTCAAATTAATACTATCCATTAATCTTAAAATCATATAGACTATTTTCAATTTCATATTTAATTATGTCACGGGTATCATCTTCATTCGCGCAATAGTCAGGCCAAAATAGGTTAGAATAAAAGTGGTATAAATCAAAAACATCTTTATGTTTATTCGCTACACTAAAAAGGTATAAATCATTACGTTCAGAAAAATAATCATCATCATAATCCTCTTCTGTTTTTGCTAACTCTCTATGTAAAAAGGGAAATCCGTCTATGTCGTATTTATTTTCCTCGCAATAGTTTAGTAGTAACTTATTTACTAGGTACTCATAAAGTTCTGCGTCTTTAAAATCATCTAGACTCTCGCCAGTAGCATTCCATTTTTTATGCAGTTCAACAATTTCTTGTTTAATTTCTATTATTGATTTCATTTTTTTTAATTTTCTTTGATTTGCTCACTTTCTTAAAATTGACAATTAGTTCAGGTGTCATAATGTGTTAGCAAATTAAATATTTTAAATGCTCGTAAACCATTACCATTGCTAATGTATCTAATTCGCAATACCTTTTTAATGCGACTCCAATCTCGTCTCTTTCAGCTGAAGTCATATCAGTATATTGAATTTTACCGTATGCAGTTAGAGCAGCACCACCATCGTTTATATTTTCAATTTCTGATAAACAATTATTAATCTCGTCTTGACTTAAATTTTCATACAAAGGAGGTAACATGTTATAAGGACTAATTACTTCTCCACTTTCTGTTTTTAACCAGACATGATTAGGTGCAAAGTTTTTACTACTTATTCCTATGGATGCAATAGAACGGCTATATTTTTTTTGAATTAATTTACTAGACTTTAAGACAGCTGGCAGTACTTTTTTTATTGAATTTGATCCCTTTGTATGCGGGTTGTAGTAATGCTTTTTTATTATATCACACAAATCTACCATATTACGAGTTCCGTTTCTATTTTTTCTTAAAGGAACTTCCCAAGGGTCTGTATGGTTGTTCTTGGGATGACTTATTGTTTCAATAAAAGAAATTATTTCATTTTTAAGAGGATATTCGCTTAATTTAAGTTGGTCTCTTACAGCATTAAGAATAGTGTTTTCGTGGGTTGAATACCTAAATATTGTGCCTTGATCATGTTTTAATGCATTCATTAGGTGTTCTGCAAAAATAAAATTAGGAAATTGTCCAGGTGTTGTGTTAATATATTCTGTAGCATGTTCTATGTGTCCGTCTTCATAGTATATATGATGAGAAAACTGAAAGGCTATTTGTTCATAAGGTTTTCTACCTTTATGAAAAGGAAGCGGCACCGTAGAAGTTTCAAAATCTATAAAATGAAAAGGATATACCCAAGAATCAATTTCTGCCTTTAATCCTTCTTTGTCCACAAATTCTGTGAAATCATTATCGCGTTCTTTTTCTATTTGTAGCCATTGTCGTTCTGTCCGGCTTAATCTACCTGCTACTTCTTTATACTTAATATCTTCGGGTGTTAATTGAGATTTAAACAATAAACCTTGTTCCATTAATTTAGGGTCTTTTAAATCCCAAATATTAAAAATATTTGAGGTGTTAAAATCGGCTTCAGACCATTTATTTTGTACTTTAAAACAATACTCAAAACCTGATTTCTTTTGTTGAGTAGTTGCTGATATATCTTTTTTAAATTCACATTTTTTACAAGCCGAAAATGTAGTGGGCCAATTGGGGTAGAAATTATTTAATCTAACATCTACTAATAAATCAATAGCTTCATGAAAATTTAAATTATCATAATATTTATATGTTCCATCATGTATTTTGGTTACAACATCCTGTAAATTTTCATTATACATAATATTATCTCCTAATTCACTTTTATCTGTAACCAATTTATTTACACCTGTTCGGTTTTCTTTGGTTTGTTTTATTCTAAATAATTGGTTTAAACCGTCTATGGTTGCCACTTTTGTTTTATTTACTAAACACAGGTATGGTGTAATTTTAAAATTAGGTAAACAAAGTTGAGTAACATAAGTTTGAAAAGCCAAATCAAAAAGATAGGGTTTCCAACCGCTTACTAAAGCACCTTTTTTACCTACAAAATTATAGTTTTCTTCTGGGTTAATTGATTTTGCTTTAACTTCTATTAACTGAATATCTATTCCTTTTTTTACCAATATATCGGTTCTAATAAATAAATTATTCACATAAAATGCGGCTTCATAAATTATTACATTTTCTTTTTTTAAAAGTTCTGAAGTTTTGTTTGCCAAATCTTGATAATCATTATCTTCGTATGGTGCATCAACTAAAATACCGCCTGGATATTGCAGTCGAGCATATTCTTCAACTTGAAAACCACCACTGGCAAGAGCTTGTAAAAATGGATCTTCATTTTTATTATTATGATAAACTTCTTTATTATTTGAAAAATAAAGCTTGTTAGGACATTCTAACCCTTGTTTAAATCTTGACTTTGAGAGTGCCTTCATAATAAATATTTTCAATAAATTTAAAAATAATAAGTGACTACTACCTTATGAGTTTTTGTAATGTTTTAATTTTAAGCCATTTACCATTTTCTTTTTGTAAATGAATTGTTGTGCTCATGCCCGAAAAACCACTACCATGAGAATGCATATAAATAATTTCGTTATCATTTAAGCAATCTATGAAATGACTGGTAGAACTTGTACCTTGAATACAAACATCAAATGTTGCTCGTTTCCATCTCTTTTTTCCTTGTTTTGTATCTAACCAATCAGAAGTCATACTTCCAACAGTATCTTCAATTTTATAGTTATTAAGACTAAAAAGTATATTAAGAAGTTTACAAGATTTGACTTTATTTTTAGCGGGAATTAAGTTAAATTTTACTCCTATTTCTTTAAAAAAAAGATTGTTTATACAAAAAGTAGATTCTGTTTTACTTGATAAAATAGCATGAAGCAATGAATATTTTAGTTTAATATCTTCGGTAGCAGAAGTTGTACTAAATGCGTATAAAGCAGCCGGCTTGAGATGTAAAAAAGCTTTAGTCTCATTTACAAGAAAGATAGATTGATAATAAATTGTATAATAGTCTAAAACTGTTTCCACGCTTTTAGCTATTTCTACAATATCATCAAAATTTTTATTATTCAGTAAACGCTCTACAAAATTGTAAATTCTAGTTAAGTCACTATTGTATTTTAATTTAGCATTTTGATAAAAAGCCTCTAATTGTTCAAAATCATCAAAAGTATATTGTTCTCTTTGAATTGTGCTATTAACACCTTCTATAAATTTAAGAGAATTAGTAAACATGACATCATTATAATCAATTTTCATAATCTAAAATGTGTCTTTTCAATTAAATTTCTCATTTAATAAGGTTTCAAAATAATTGTTTGATAAAACATCATCCAAAGCCTTTAATTCATCTTTAAATATTTTTTCAAAATGATTTCTATCATTAAAAGTAAAACCATTTACAGAATAACTACAAAACGATTTAGAGGTACTTCCATTAAATTTAATATTACCATCTTTATTTGTTTGATATTTCTTTTTAACTAACAATTCCTTTGGAAATATTTTTTGCAAAATTCCTTTATTATGATCTATATTATTAGAATTTATGTTATGTAATGCGTTGTGATAAGATTTTTTATCTTCTTTAGCTATTAGACCATGGTTGTATTCTTTATCTGCAAAAAATAATTTAAATCGACCTTTATCATTTTTATTTTGCTCAAATTGGAAACCAATTCTAAAAGCAATTGATCCTTTACGAGTAAAAATATTAGAGCTGTGATTATTCAATATAGCGGTAGTAAAAACTTCTAACAAAAAACCACCGTTATTTCCTGTATCAGTTAAAAATTTTACTTGATAACCCCTTTTTAAACTTTTCTGAAACTCTTCTAACTGTTCTTTTATTGATTTAAAGTGAAGTCTTAAAGAGTATTTTTCTAATAAAGTACTGTTTATATTTGGATCTAGGGCATTATTGATACTCCTAGTTGATATTCCATCGTTTTTGATTTTAACCTGATAAACAGTATTATTACCTTTTACCGAAAAATTAGTTTTTAAATAATTCTTATAAGCGTTAAAAATTATATTTCCAGTTATACTGTTCTTAGATTTATTTAATTCGTTATCATCTGGCATGCAATTAATAATGCTAAAATAACTTATGGTTTCCCATGGGTTTTTAATTTTAGTAAATTCATTATTCCATATGTTCTGCTGTTTTTTATCACAAATAGCCGGTACTAAATAGATATATTGCCATTTTGGTTCTCTATCCGAAACTAGATTGTTTACTATTGTCGTTTTATCTTTTAAATAATAATATTGAGTTTGAGACATCACAATATTCTTATCTATTTTTTCTTTAAAACTTCCTTGAAGCTTATCTGGGTTAACTTTAACATAATGCTCGTTTGCCTTAACTTTATTTTCTATGTGAATAAAATAATGTTGCGACCCTAATTTATATGAAAGTAAAATATCTATGGAATGTTTCTCACAATAAGCTTTGGCATCAACAATTTCTTGGTCACCTAAGTCTTTCGCAACACTTCTAATAAAATTATTAAGCATAACTGATGAGTAATTCATCGCCCAAACGATACATTCGCTATGAAAACGCTCTAGATTGTGTTTAGCAACTTGTTCAAAAAAATTTAATTCAAAATTGTTATCTGATAAATTCATATGTTTATTTTTAAATTTTGTTAGTTAAAAAAAGAGTAAACCTCGTCTAAAAACTGGAACAACTTTTCTTCGCTAAAGTTAGTTAATAAAGCGTTCTCCAATTCATCTGTTACATTATTACTATCTTCAACACCTCCATTGTATATTAAATCCCACTCTTTATCATTCACTTCACCGCTAAAATACATTTCACCAATCCACGAATTATGATCTAAGTAACTTTCTGGTATTTCAGCCTCAAATAGATCTAGGTATTCAAAAGCTTCTTCGTTTTGAACACCATTGTGTTTAAGAATTAAATTATTAACAACATCAAAATGAATAGTAACTCTATCTCCCAAATCTGCATAAATTTTGTCACTGCTATTTGAAACACAAATTTTTATTAGTTTAACATTCTCAGGAAACATTATTTCTAACTCAAAATCTTCTAATTTTAGACTAACCTCAGTGCCCTTTTCTATACTGGTTACTTCATTAATTTCATTTGAAGAATTAACTGAAATAATATAGCCCAATTTGGTAGCTGTCTCTAAAAATGCAGATAAGTTATCTCCCCATTGATTAGAAACCACAATAAGGACTCCGTTTTTAATTTTTAACGGATCGCGCATGTTAAACCTTTTAGGGTCTTTTACTTCAGATTCTTTTCTAATAAAACCCTGAGCACCC
>CALJFB010000060.1 GCA_938073895.1 uncultured Flavobacteriaceae bacterium | reverse complement strand
AACAACAGCGGATTTATCTTGGACAGATAATGGTACAACTGCAAGTTGGAATATTGAATTAATAGAAAGTACAGCTACAGCAACTGGAATAGCTACAGATACTGCAACTACAAATGCTTATGGAGCAACTGTATTAATGGCTGATACAACTTATAGCTTTTATGTACAAGCCGATTGTGGTGGATCTCTTGGGACTTGGTACGGGCCTTTTGCTTTTACTACGCCATGTGACGCAATTTCTACATTTCCTTCAGCTACAGATTTTACAAACAACACACCAACAGGTTGTTGGAGTGAAGCTGGTAGTGGTGAAGTTACAGATGGCCCTACTGGATCAACTTCAGATTGGAGAGAAAATAGAGCTTATTTAAATGCTGCCGGAGATACCGTAAATTCTAATGCACTAAATTTATGGCAATCTGTAGATCGTGAGTGGTTAGTATCACCAACATATACAATTCCAAGTGGAACGCCACATGGTTTATTAGTGCAAGTTGCTGTAACTAATTGGGGCTTTAGTAGTACTCCGACAACTGTTGGTGATACTATGGGAAGTGATGATGAGGTTAAATTATTAATGACAGTAGATAACGGAGCAACATGGACTACATTAACAACATGGAATGTTGGGAACCAGCCAAGTGTTAGCGGAACAGATTATTTAGCAGATTTAAGTGCAGTAACAGGAGATGTTAAATTTGCTCTATGGGGTAGCGATGGTACTACTGATGATCTTGAAGATTATGATTTCCATGTTGGTGTATTTAGAATAGATACTATGGCTGGTTTAAGTACAGATAGCTTTGAAACTAATAATTTTAGTTTTAAATTCTATCCTAACCCAGTTGAAAATAACTTAACTATTAATTCTAAAACAGAAATTTCTTCAATTGAAGTATTTAATGTTTTAGGTCAAACAGTTTTAAAATCTAGTCCTAATACAAACAATACAAAATTAAATATGAGCCAATTAAATAGTGGCGCGTATTTTGTAAAAGTTGTTTCAGGTAATAGTGCTAAGACTATTAGGATTATTAAGAACTAATTAATTTATATTTTATTTAAAAGCCACCTATTTTGGTGGCTTTTTTTATGCGTTTAACTTACATTTGTGAAATGCAATTATTATTTTCATTTATTATTCCTGTTTATAATAGACCAGACGAAACGCAAGAACTATTAGAAAGTTTTAGAGCGCTAAATGGTTCTATAGATTTTGAGATTGTAATAATAGAAGATGGTTCTACAATATCCTCAAAACAAATAATAAAACAATTTGAAGAACAATTAAATATTAGTTACTACCAAAAGCCTAATTCTGGTCCTGGAGATTCTAGAAATTATGGTATGCTTAAAGCAAAAGGAAACTATTTTATAATTTTAGATAGCGATTGTATTTTACCTAAAAACTATTTAATTGAAGTTGAAAAAGCTTTAGATTTGGAATATGTAGATTGTTTTGGCGGCCCAGATGCTGCACATCACTCATTTTCAAACCTCCAAAAAGCTATTAATTTTAGTATGACAAGTTTTATAACAACTGGTGGTATTAGAGGCAAGGCTAACAGTATAAATAGTTTTGAGCCTAGAAGTTTTAATATGGGTCTATCAAAACCTGCTTTTATAGCAACCAATGGTTTTGGTCAAATTCATCCTGGAGAAGATCCTGATTTATCTATTAGATTAACAAAACAAGGATTTAAAACTAAACTATTGCCTAAAGCTTTTGTATATCACAAAAGACGAATATCTTGGTCTAAATTTTATACGCAAGTTTATAAATTTGGAAGTGTAAGGCCAATTTTAAATTCGTGGCATCCAACTACAAGTAAAATAACGTATTGGTTACCAACTGGCTTTTTAATATTTTTAATAGTTAGCTTAGTATCTTTAGAATTTCAGTTTTATTTACCTCTTGGTTTTTTAGGCTTTTATTATATTTTAGTTTTTGTAACGGCTTTTATAAATACAAAACATTTAGGTATTGCTTTTCAGGCTTTGTTTGCTGTAAATATTCAGTTTATGGGATATGGATATGGTTTTATAAAATCTACACTAAAACTATTATTTAGTAATAAAACGGCTCAAGAATTATTTCCGAACTTATTTTTTAAAACTCTCTAAATGAAACAGTTCTTAATTCGTCTAAAACTACTTATTAAAACGAAACGTCTAAACGTGTTTGTGCTTTTTTTTAGTATGGCTTTTTTTATTTTAATTATTACTAAATTATCTGGTAATTATACTAATACGCTAACGTTTAAAATAGAAACGGTAAATGTGCCTGCAGAAATAGTTTTAGTAAATTACAGCAAAACACTTGACGTAACTTTTAAAACAGACGGTTTCAAGTGGTTGTCTTATGTCTTTAAATCTCCTAAGTTAGAAATAGATTTTATAAACGATAGTCTAACCAAAACAACGGATTACTTATTTAATATTAAAGATAATCAAACAAAAATTAAATCGTATCTTCCAAAAACAGTAGAATATTTGTCTTACAACCAAGAAAGTTTAATCTTTAAGTTTGATGTTAATTACACCAAAAATGTAGCCGTAAAACTTCGTCAGGATATAAAATTTAGTAATGGATATGATATGGTCGATTCTATTTTAGTTTCACCTAATAAAGTAAAATTAATTGGTCCAAAATCAATGTTGGACACAATACATTTTATAAATACAGAGCTTATTAAATTAGACCAAGTTAAGCAGTCTAAAAACTTTACTGTTAATTTGGATTTAAGTACGTATAATTCAACTTTAAAAACTGAAAGTAAAGCCGTTAATATTGCACTAAATGTAGCTAAGTTTACAGAAGGTACATTTTCTATACCAATAGAATTAATACATAAGCCCGAAACAGAAAAAGTAAGCTACTTCCCCAAAAATGCTACGGTAATATATTATACAACTTTACATAGTTTTAAAACTATAAAAAAAACAGATTTTAAGGTTTATGTAGATTATAAAGCTATTACAAAAGGCACAAGCTATTTGTTGCCTAAATTAGAATCTAAAAATAGTAAAGTTAAAACGGCAAGGATAAATTTAAAGAAAGTAGATTATATAGTAGCAGAATGAAACCACTAAAAGTAGGATTAACAGGCGGGATTGGTAGTGGTAAAACTACTGTAGCAACTTTTTTTAAAGAGTTTGGAGTACCTATTTATATAGCAGATTTAGAGGCTAAAAAATTAATGGTAACGTCTAAGGTTTTAATTAGACAATTAAAACAGTTACTGGGAAAGCAAACTTATGTCAATGGACAACTTAACAAAGCTTTTATAGCATCAAAAATATTTAATAATGCTGAGTTATTAAATAAAATGAATGCAATTGTACATCCCAAAGTAGCTAGACATTTTAAGCGTTGGTTTGCCAAACAAAAATCTGCTTATGTTATATCAGAATCTGCTTTAATTTTCGAGAATAATACACAAGATAATTATGATATTATTATATCTGTTATAGCGGATAAAGAAATTAGATTAGCTAGAGTTATTTCTAGAGATGCATCAAATAAAAAAAAGGTTGAAGCAATAATGTCTAACCAAACTACAGATGCTATAAAAAAGCAAAAATCAGATTTTATAATAGTAAATGAGCACCTTGAAATTACAAAGCAAACTGTAGAGGTTATTCATAATTCTATTATTAAATTAGCTAAAAAATAGCTCTTTTTAACATAATTGTTAACGTTAGGTTAAACTGTTAACACAGCAAATGTTAAAATGTTAAATTTGGAGAATGAATAGAATTAAGTTTATTGCCTTAGTGGTGTTAATGAGTCTGTCTCTTATAGGTATTATTTGCCTTCAGGCTTATTATATAAACGATTCTGTAACCTCTTTTGAAAATCAATTTAAAACCAATGTTAAGCGGTCTTTAAGTTATGTAGTTTTGTCTATAGAAAAGGACGAAAAGTTAAGCCATAACATTAAAATTAAGGAACTTATAGCAAATGGCGGTAAAATAGATACTACAGCTATTCTTAATTTTTATATAAAGGAAGAAGACCGAACCAATAACAGAACACTTTTATATAGAAACGGAATTTTAGAACAGGATTTTAAACTATCTTCTGCTTTGTTCGATATTGGTTTAGATAGCATTAATGTTAAGCGAATTATAAATCAGCGTGAAACAAAAATAATTGAGGACAATAATATAGATGGTTCTAGTAAGTTATCTGGATTGTTATCAGAAATGAGTACAATATCTGAAAGAGAACAAATTTTATGGGATGCTTTTTACACAGATTATGCATACAGAACGCCAATTCAAAAAAGAACATCCATAAAAAAAATAGACGAATTACTAAAATATAAGTTAACACAAGACGAAATAGATTTAGATTACGAATTTGCCATATTTAGTAATAACTTATCGACCAAAATTAGAACAGAAGATTTTGATTTAGATAGTTCTCCACCATTTAGTTTACCTATATTTAGTAACAGAAATGATAAAAATAATTACAGGCTATTAGTTAACTTTCCTAAAAGAAGTAACTATGCCTTTGCAAGTGTTTACACCAACTTATTATTATCTATATTATTTACAGGCATAATAATAATTGCTTTTTCTAGTGCATTATTACAGTTAATAAAGCAAAGGCAAATCTCGGAAATTAAAACCGACTTTATTAATAACATGACACACGAGTTTAAAACACCTATTGCTACTATAAATTTAGCTTTAGATGCCATAAAAAACCCAAAAATAATAGACGATAAAGAAAAGGTTTTAAGATATTTAAGAATGATACGCGAAGAAAATAAGCGTATGCATGCACAAGTAGAAAACGTTTTGCGTATTTCTAAACTTGAAAAAAACGAATTAAACATAAGTAAAGAACGCTTTGATTTACACGATTTAATAGAAGATGCTGTATCTCATATAGAATTAATAGTCGAAGACAAAAACGGAGAAATAAATCAAGACTTAAAAGCAGCCAAAACCTCAGTTTTAGCTAACGAAACCCATTTTACAAACGTTATTGTTAATGTTTTAGATAACGCTATTAAATACACACCAGAAAATAAACCTTTAAAAATTGAGATTTCTACAGAATTAGTTGGTAATTTTGTATTACTTCATATTAAAGATTATGGTGCAGGAATGGGCAAAGCAGCACAAAAAAGAGTCTTCGAAAAGTTTTATAGAGAACACACAGGAAATGTTCATAATGTAAAAGGACATGGATTAGGATTAGCTTATGTTAAGCAAATTGTAGACGATCATCAAGGACATATTACAGTAGAAAGCGAAAAAGGTATTGGAAGTACGTTTACAATAAAACTACCTCTAATATCATAAAAAAAAAGACTATGGAAAAGCAATTAAAAAGAATATTATTAGTAGAAGACGATCCTAATTTTGGTATTGTTTTAAAGGATTATTTAACAATGAATGATTACGATGTAACTCATGCTAAAAATGGTATGGAAGGCTTCGAAAAATTTAAGAAAAGCGACTACGATTTATGTATTTTAGATGTAATGATGCCTTATAAAGATGGTTTTACATTAGCTAAAGAAATTAGAGAGAAAAATAAAGAAGTGCCAATTATTTTCTTAACTGCTAAGGCAATGAAAGAAGATGTACTTAAAGGTTACAAAGTAGGCGCAGACGATTATTTAAATAAACCTTTTGATAGCGAGGTTTTATTAATGAAAATTAGTGCAATTATACAACGTAAAAATACAGAAACTGTAGCAGATAGTGCAGAGTTTATGTTTACAATTGGTGGTTTCGAATTAAATTCTAAACTACGTTTTTTAAGTTATAATGGTGGAGAACCAGAAAAATTATCGCCTAAAGAAAACCAATTATTACGTTTATTAGCTTTACACGTAAACGATTTAATGCCTAGAGAATTAGCATTAACAAAAATTTGGAGAGACGACAATTACTTTACCTCTAGAAGTATGGATGTTTATATAGCAAAGCTACGTAAGTATCTTAAAAAGGACGAAAAAGTAGAAATTTTAAATATTCATGGCGAAGGTTTTAGATTAGTTATTAATAGCTAGTTTATTACTTTTAGCACTAATAATTCCATAAAAAAAAGAGCCTTAATTGGCTCTTTTTTTATGAATACTATCTAATAATTTTTCAGCTACAAATGGTTTATAATGGCTCCATTCGTAATAATTACTTATGGGCTCAGTATATTTGTTTTTACCAGAAAAATTAAACACATGCTTAGTTGTAAAGATTAAATTTAATTCTTTTTTCCAGTTATTGTTTAATTCGGCTTGATCATATAAAGGCGATATAATAATGGTGTAATTACTATTATGCTTTTTTAGAATTCGCTTAATTTTGTGTAATATATCTAAATGTGTACGTGTAGGATTTGGAATTTCTTTTCTATAAGAAGCTCTATTTTTAATTTTTGATATTACTTTTTTGTAATATAATACAGAATCTTTTTTCAACTCAATTTCATTACCATAACTACAATCTAAGGAAATCGGTTTGTAGGTGTCAATGTGTTTATCTGTTAAAATATACTTTTTAATATAACCTCTTTTAGTTTTAAAAATACTGAAGTCTGCAACTGCAGCAATAAATTTTGGCTGGCAACTGGTTTTTATAAATTCGCTATAATATTTAAGTTTAGAAACATCATTAAATACAGGTGGATTTATGTAGTTAAAAGTATTCCTAGCTTTAGCAACTTCTAAAAGTGAAGCATCTAATACTATAATAATGTTTTTTAAATTGGCTTTTTGAAGCGATAAAAACTCTAATTTTTTATAAATACCGTAAAGACTCTCGTTATTAGAATCAAAATGAAATGGTTTTGTACTTTCTCCAAAATGTTTAATTAAAGCGTAATCTTTAAAAGCTTGTGCTCTAGAATTTCCAAAAACAAATGTATTGTAATAGATAGAATCCTTATATTTTAAAAATGTTTTAGTGGCCGCAACAGTTCTATTAATAGATATTCTGTTGTCTTTAAAATAGTTGTTGTACGATTTGTAAACTTTAAAAAAATCAAAAAACTGAACAATTATAGCTATAATTATAAAAGGTAAAACAATATAAATTATGTGTTTTATAAAACGTTTCATAATAAACTAAGCTGTTTTATTACTTATAATATCATCTATAATTTTTAAATGATGATTGGTATGTACTTGTAAAAACTTTTCGGTTTGTTTTAAATTTAAATCACCAAAATACGGGTGATTAAAATACGCTTTTCTAGGCAAATCTTTAATTTCTTTAAGACTTGTTTTAGCTTTGTTTATTAAAGAAACAACCTCTTCTTTATTAATTTTTTCTAAAGTATTTACATTTTTTGGCGCTTTAGCTTTTCCTCTTGGTATGTAGGCACTTTTTAAAATTATTTCACGTTTTAAGTTAAACTTTTTGGTAAATTTTTCTGGATTACTTTTTTTTAATTCACTACAAACACCAACAATAATTCTAATGCAATGGTCTATATGCCAATCTACAGCTCTATTAGAAATTTTAGAATTACTAGCGTTAAAATAGTTTAATGCGTTTTCTAATTTAGTTATTTGCTGTTGCATAATTTAGTTAATTAAAGCATTAATTTTTGTTAATATAAAATCAAAATCGTCTTTATAATCTACCCAACAAGTTTTAGTGTTTCGTTTAAACCACGTTAATTGTCTTTTTGCAAAACGCCTGGAATTTTTTTTAATTTCGCTTGTAGCAAATTCCAAAGTCCATTGGTTATCAAGATACTTAAAAAGCTCTTTGTATCCAACTGTATTTAAGCTATTTAACGCTTTGTGAGGTTCTAATTGTTTTACTTCGTTTAACAATCCTAAATCCATCATAATATCTACTCTACGATTTATTCTATCGTAAATAATATCTCTATCTGCAGTAATACCAATAGTTACGACTTTAAAATTACGCTTATTCTTGTTTTTTTGAAGAAAACTAGAGTAAGGTTTTCCAGAACCAATACAAATTTCTAAAGCTCTAATAACGCGTTTAGGATTTGCTATTTCTATAGTTTCAAAACTTTTAGGATCTAATGTTTTAAGTTGAAGTTGTAAGGATTCTAAACCATTATTTATAAGCTGAAGATTTAGCGTTTCGCGAATAGATTTATCTATTTCCGGAAAATTATCTAAACCATTTGTAACTGCATTTACGTACAATCCAGATCCGCCAACCATAATTACGGTATCTTTAGATTTAAATAAATTATCTAGAGTTTTAAGCGCTTCTTTTTCAAAACTACCAACACTATAATCGTCTAAAATTGATTTGTTATGTATAAAATAATGTTTGGCTTGACTTAGCTCATCTAATGTTGGAGCAGCAGTACCAATACTCATTTCTTTAAAAAATTGCCTAGAATCTGCAGATATTATTTCTGTATTAAAATGATTAGCTAATTTAATGCCTAAACTGGTTTTTCCAATAGCAGTTGGTCCAACTATAGAAATTAGTGTTTTAGTTTTTTCCATATTCTAACGTAAAGCATTTCCGCATTTTCTACAAAATTCTGCATCGTCCATATGGTTTTGTGCATAACATTTAGAACATACTTGAGTGTTTAAATGTACATTTGGATATACTTCGTTTATAATTTCTTTTTTTAGATCTTGTTTTGCTTTTTCGGCACTTTCTTTAGTGTTGTTTTTTACAAATTCAGCAGAAACAATTCCAGTTGGAACAGCAATAATTCCATAACCTAAAATCATAATTATAGAGGTTATAAATTGACCTAATGGCGTTTGTGGTGCAATATCACCAAACCCAACTGTTGTTAATGTTACAATACACCAATAGACACTTTTAGGAATGTTAGTAAACCCATTTTCTTCGCCTTCTACCAAATACATTATGGATCCAAATATTACAGATGATACTAAAACGGCAAATAGAAAAACCATTATTTTAACACGACTGGCAATTATGGAGTTTTTTAATTGATTAGATGCACCTAAAAAGCGTGCTAATTTAAGAATTCTAAATACGCGTAATAAGCGTAAAGCTCTTAATGTTACTAATGCGTGAGATCCTACAAATATAAAAGAAAGGTATTTTGGTATTGTAGAGAGTAAATCTATAATACCATAAAAACTAAAAATATATTTAAGCGGTTTTTTTACTGTAATAATTCTAGCAATGTATTCTACAGTAAAAAGAATGGTAATTGCCCATTCTGCAATGTTAATTAAATCGTGATATTTTTTATCAATTTCGTTAACACTTTCTAGCATTACCAAAGCAATACTTGCTAAAATAAAGACTAATAAAACAAGATCAAATGCTTTTCCTGCAGGTGTATCTGCTTCATAAATTATTTCGTGAAGTTTTTCTCTCCAGTTATGCGTTTTGCTTTGTTTTGCCATTATATCAAAGTTAGTCTTTTGTTAAATTTAACAGATTTATAGCGTAATTATTTTAAGTTTTGGCGTTCTTCTAAGATAGGATTGAATTATATGTTGACTATCTTTATTGTTTTCCATTGGGGTAATTAGCGTTTTTAAAATCTCAATTTTTGTAATTTGATAATTTAAATTTATAAATGCTAAACCTTTAAATTCCCCATTTTCTATAAGAATAGCACTTCGCTCGTCTACATCGCGACCTCTATCTAGAATAACCATATTTTTATTCTTGTAACTGTATTTTTTTAGAAACGTATTTACACGAGCATTATAAGTTTCTGGTGTTTCTTCGTTTACACATGCACCTAAACAACTATCTAATTCATATCTAAAACAACTTGTTTTGCTATTGTATAAACCTGTTAATTTCTGACATAAATTAAAATCGTCTACTACTTTTTCAACAAAAGCTCTTGCGTTTTGTCTGTTAGTAAATGTGGTAATGCTGCGTCTTCTTCCATCAGCTTTATCTATACTTAACTTAATATAGCCATTTTGGTCTGTTTCGTGATATAGGCCAGTTGTAAAAAGACGTTTACGTAATGCACGGTTGTAGATTGGCTTAATTCGTTTTATTTCTTCACTTTCCTTTAAAAGTGCAACAAGTTCGCTTCCAGTAATTTCAAAAGTAACATTAGAAACATTTAATTGTATTTTTTTTGATTTTGCAGTTGTTCCAGTAAAATGCTGATTAAGTCTATTTTTTATGTTTTTACTTTTTCCAATATAAATAATATCTCCTGCTTTATTATGGATATAATATACACCAGTTTTATTGGGTAACGTATCTAAAATATCTAATAATTTTGGTTCTAATTGGTGTTTGGGTTTAGTTTTTAAAGCTTCGGTAATTATAGTTTTGTTGGTGTCTTTATTTAATAGTAGTTTAAATAGTTTTACTGTTGCTAAAGCATCGCCAGATGCACGATGTCTATCTGTTACAGGAATTCCTAATGCTCTAACTAATTTACCTAAACTATACGATGGCATATCTGGTATTAGTTTTTTAGATAATTCTACAGTACATAAGGTTTCTCTTTTGTAATCAAATCCTAAACGTCTAAACTCTGTACTTAAAATTCTATAGTCAAAAGAGGTGTTATGTGCCACAAAAATGCAATCTTCTGTAATTTCTACAATACGTTTTGCAACCTCAAAAAATTTAGGCGCATTTATAAGCATCTTATTATTAATTCCAGTAAGGTTTACCACAAAAGGCTGAATGGCTTTTTCGGGATTTACTAAACTTATAAATTGGTCTACAATTTCGTGGCCATTAAATTTATAAATAGCAATTTCTGTAATGCCTTCCTCATTAAATTTTCCTCCAGTGGTTTCTATGTCTATTATGGCGTACAAAGTTTGTTTGTTGTTTTTAGTTATTGTTTTTCTTGCTAAGCCTCAAAATTAGTTAACTGTTGTAAGTTCTGCTTCCAAATATACTACTTCCTACACGAACCATTGTACTACCACAATCTATTGCTAATTTATAGTCGCCACTCATTCCCATACTTATAGTTTTTATGGTGCAATTGTCTAGTGTTATTGATTTTAAATTATCGAAAGTAGATTTTAAAGTTTCAAACTCTTCTTTTACTTGATTTTGATTTTCTGTAAACGTAGCCATTCCCATAACACCAGTTACACAAATGTTTTTTAAGCTAGAAAATTCTTCAGAATTAAGTAGTGTAGAAGCTTCTTTTGGAGACATTCCAAATTTGGTATCTTCTTTAGCTATTTTTAACTGAAGTAAGCAGTTTATTATTCTATCGTGTTTTTTTGCTTGTTTATTTATTTCTTTTAATAATTTAAAACTATCGCAACCATGAATTAAATCCACAAATTCTGCCATGTATTTTACTTTATTGCTTTGCACATGGCCAATCATATGCCACGAAATATCTTTTGGTAAAACCTCAAATTTTTCTGCCATTTCTTGGATTTTATTTTCTCCAAAAATGCGTTGACCTGCATTGTAAGCTTCTTGTAAATTTTCTACAGGTTTTGTTTTACTTACCGCAACTAATGTAACGTGTTGTGGTAAACTATTTTTTATATATTCTAGGTTTTTTGTGATGCTCATTTTTTTAGTTATTAGTAAATGGTTGTTAGTTGTGAATTTTAAATTTTCTACTATTTAACATATGGTTTATGTCTGCTTAGAAATCTTAGAATTCATAAATAGCAACACCACTTCTAAGTTTGGGTTCTATATAAGTGCTTTTTGGAGGCATTGTTAAACCTTCGTCTGCAATATTTTTTATTTGGTCTATTGTTGCAGGAAGCATTCCAAAAGCAACTTTAAATTCTCCAGTATCTACTACAGATTTTGAATAAATAAAGTCTTTTTTTCCACTGCTATAACTTATTCTAGTGTCTTTTCTTAAATCTTTAATTCCAAGAATAGGATTTAAAATGGTTTTATATAAAATTTGTGCGTCTAAACTATCTAACGAAGTTTTAAAATTGGCATCCATTTCTCTAAGATATAACGAATAAAATTCGCCATCTAAATACATACTAAAGTGATGTTTTTTTGTTGGCTTGTAAGGCATTTGTCCACGATTTTCAATTCTAAACAATTCGTCTAGCTTAATTAAAAATGTTTCTTTAGATAATCCGTTTAGGTCTTTAATTAGTCTATTAAATTCGTGAATTTTTAATTCTTCTTCAGCAATAAGAAAGCTCATAAAATAATTATAAGATTCTTGGCCTGTATGATTTTTATTTTCTTTTTTTAAATCGTCGCAAAGTAGCGTAGACGATGCACTTCTGTGATGTCCATCTGCAATGTATAAACCATCAATTTTAGAGAATGCTTTTTTAATTACATCAATATCTTCTTGCTTAGACACTAGCCACAAATAATGTGTATCTCTATAAGTTGTAGTAAATTCAAACTCGGCTCTAGTTTTTTGGTTTTTAGAAATAACCTCTTCTATAGTTGTATTTTTAGGATAAGTTATTAAAACAGGTTCTGTATTAAAACCAACTGTTTTTAGGTAATTTTTAAATGTATTTTCTCTAGACGCAATTGTGTCTTCGTGCTTTTTAATGCAGTTGTTTTTGTAATCTTCTACACTAGCAGCTGCAATTATGCCGTTAAAAACTTGATTATTTCTGTCTATAATTTTATAAATATAGTAGCAAGGTTTTTCATCCTTTACAAAAACATTATCTTCTTTAAATTCTAGATAACGGTTTTTAACTAATTTGTAGCGTTGTTCTCCAGCTATTTCTTTTTGATATTTATATCCAGGATTTACAATGTGCAAAAATGAGAACGGATTATAATCCATTCTAGAATCGCGTTCGTCTGCAGAATAGCTTTGATAAGATCTAGAAGCTACTAAACTTACTTTATCTCTAGTTGGTCTAACTGCTTTAAAAGGAATTATTTTTGCCATAATTTTTGCAATTATCGATTAATAATTATCAGTTACCACTATTAGAAGTGATAACTGATAAAAGATAATTGTTTATTTACTATATGAATTGTTTTGATACTTTTTCTGCTTTTCTACTTTCAGAATAATCGTAAAAACCTTCGCCAGATTTAACGCCTAATTTACCTGCCATAACCATATTAACTAATAATGGGCAAGGTGCATATTTAGGGTTTTTAAATCCGTCGTACATTACGTTTAATATAGATAAACAAACATCTAAACCAATAAAATCTGCTAATTGTAATGGTCCCATAGGGTTCGCCATTCCTAGCTTCATTACAGTATCAATTTCAGCAACACCAGCAACTCCATTGTATAAAGTTTCAATAGCTTCGTTAATCATTGGCATTAATATTCTGTTTGCTACAAAACCAGGATAATCATTTACCTCTATTGGTGTTTTCTGAATTTTGGTAGTTAAATCTGTAATTGTTTGTATTACTATGTCAGAGGTATTATATCCTTTAATAATCTCTACTAACTTCATAATTGGCACTGGGTTCATAAAATGCATTCCGATTACTTTTTCTGGCCTGCTAGTAACTGCGGCAATTTGAGTAATAGAAATAGAAGACGTATTTGTTGCTAAAATTGTTTTATCATCACAAATAGCGTCTAATTCTTTAAATATTTTAGATTTTAGAGCTGTATTTTCGGTAGCTGCTTCAACCACTAAATCTACATTTCTTGCACCTTCAGCGATACCTGTAAATGTTGTAATATTTGCTAAAGTTTGAACTTTGTTAGCCTCAGATATTTTCTGCTTTGCAACCATTCTATCTAAGTTTTTAGAAATAGTAGCAATCCCTTTGTCTAAAGAGGCTTGAGAAATATCGATTAAATGTACTTTATAATTAAATTGAGCAAATGTGTGGGCAATTCCGTTTCCCATTGTTCCAGCACCAATTACAGCTATATTTTTCATGTTTAATTATTAAAAGTTAATTCGTAATTATTGACAAAATTATACAATGTATATATTTTAGTTAATCTATTAAAAACAATCAATAATCATTTGTGCAACTCTTAACGCATCAGCCCCCTGACTTAAAGAAACTACTGGTTTTGTGCCAGTATTAATAGCATCTGCAAAAGATTCTAACTCATCTAAAATAGCATTGTTATTTTCAATTTCAGGATTGTCAAAATAGATTTGTTTTTTAACGCCTTCTGCATTTTGTAAAATCATTGCGAATTCGTCAGGATTATTAGGAACATCTTTCATTCTAACAATTTCTGACTTTTTCTCTAAAAAATCTACGGAGATGTATGCATCTTTCTGAAAAAAACGTGTTTTACGCATGTTTTTCATGGAAATTCTACTAGCGGTTAAGTTGGCAACACAACCATTTTCAAATTCAATTCTTGCATTTGCTATATCTGGAGTTTCTGAAATAACAGAAATTCCACTTGCATGAACATTTTTTACTTTAGAATTTACTACCGATAAAATAATATCAATATCATGTATCATTAAATCTAAAACTACAGGAACATCCGTTCCTCTTGGATTGAATTCTGCTAATCTGTGTGTCTCAATAAACATTGGAGTGTCAATTTTATCTTTAACCGCGGTAAATGCCGGATTAAAACGCTCTACATGCCCAACTTGCCCTTGCACATGAAACTGACTTGCCAATGTTTTAATAGCTTCTGCTTCTAAAACTGTTTTGGTAATTGGTTTTTCTATGAAAATATGTCGCCCTTTTTCAATCGCTATTTTAGCACATTCAAAATGAGACAATGTTGGTGTTACAATATCTACAACTTCAACTGCAGCTATTAATGCTTCAACAGAATCAAATAATTTATAACCAAATTCTTTTGCTACTTTTTCTGCATTCTCTGTAAATGGGTCAAAAAAACCAACCAATTCAAACTTCTTAGATTCTTGCAATAAACGTAAATGGATTTTACCGAGATGACCAGCACCTAAAACACCTGCTTTTAACATATTTATATTTTTTTTCATTCAAGGGTTCCTTAAATTCTAGGAGTTGGGCTTTCTAACTACTTTTTATTTTAGCCACTAAAGTACCTTGAATGCTATGATATTATTTATTTTAAAAATTATGAAGAAATATCAAAAATTTTCAACAAAAACAAAGATACAATTTTATAAGAATGTATTTAGAATTATTACTATTTTTAG
>CALJFB010000059.1 GCA_938073895.1 uncultured Flavobacteriaceae bacterium | reverse complement strand
AAATGCTCTACAATCTACTATCATTTCATGAGCTACTCGTCCTTGTTCACCAGAATATAAAGTATCAAAATGACCTTGCAAGCGAACCTTTAGATAATTGGCATTTAATATGGCGATTTTAGTAGATTCTGTCAATCCATGTGTCCCTAACATTTTTATATAACCATAGGATATTAAACACGCTAATGATGAACCAAAAGGCGCTGCTGAAATTGCCGAAATGGCTTGGTCTCCACCAGTTTCAATAATTGGATTTCCTGGTAAAAAAGGGACTAACTGTTCTGCAACGCAAATAGGGCCAACACCTGGGCCACCGCCACCATGAGGTATGGCAAAGGTTTTATGTAAATTTAGATGACATACATCTGCTCCAATATTACCAGGATTGGTTAACCCTACTTGAGCATTCATATTTGCACCATCCATATAAACTTGTCCACCATTATCGTGAATAAGTTGTGTAATTTCTTTTATTGCAGATTCGAAAACACCGTGAGTAGATGGATAAGTTACCATTAAGGCAGCTAAATTATCTTTGTGTTGTAATGCTTTTTCACGTAAATCTTCTAAATCTATATTTCCATCGGCAGATGCCTTTGTAACAACAACTTTCATTCCTGCCATTACAGCACTTGCTGGATTTGTTCCATGGGCAGAAGATGGTATTAAACAGATATTACGATTCGTGTCTCCACGAGATTCGTGATATGCTCTAATTACCATAAGACCTGCATATTCTCCTTGTGCACCAGAATTTGGTTGTAAAGACGTTCCTGCAAAACCAGTAACTTCGTTAAGTTGTTCTTCTAGTTTGTGTAACATTGCTAAGTAACCTTGTGCTTGATCTTGAGGTGCAAATGGATGAATATTTCCCCAGTTTGGTGAGCTTAAAGGTAACATTTCTGATGCAGCATTTAGTTTCATTGTACAAGATCCTAAAGATATCATAGAATGATTTAAAGCTAAATCTTTACGTTCTAAAGTTTTTATATAACGCATTAATTCAGTTTCAGAATGATGCGTGTTAAATATATCTAAAGCTAAAAATTCTGAAGTACGTTGTAAGTCTTTTTGAATAACATCTACATTTTCTAGAGCAGAAATTGTAAAGGCTTTTTTGTTTACTGCTTCAGCAAAAATTGAAATAATTTGGTTAATATCTGAAATAGATGTTGTTTCGTTAATAGAAACTGTTACTGTGTTTTCATTTGGATAAAAGAAGTTAACTTCGTGTTTCTCGGCAATTGCTTTTACTTTTGCTGCTTTAGTTTCAACTTTAATTGTATCAAAGAATGAAGTGTTTTTTTGCTCAAGACCTAACTTAGTTAAACTATTTGCTAAAGTTATAGCGCTATTATGTACTTGATTGGCAATGTATTCTAATCCTTTTGGTCCATGATAAACCGCGTACATTCCAGCCATAACGGCTAATAATACTTGTGCTGTACAAATGTTAGATGTTGCTTTATCGCGTTTAATGTGTTGCTCACGTGTTTGTAAAGCCATACGTAATGCGCGGTTACCATTTTTACATTTAGTAACACCAATTATACGTCCTGGAATATCACGTTTGTAAGCTTTTTTTGTTGCAAAATAAGCTGCATGTGGTCCACCATAGCCCATTGGAATTCCGAAACGTTGCGTTGTTCCAACTACTACAGATGCACCAAATTTACCTGGAGCTTCTAATTTTACTAAACTTAGAATATCTGCAGCTACTGCAACTTTAATATCTGCAGCTGTTGCTTTTTCAATAAAAGATTTTATGTCAGTAATCTGTCCGTCTTTTCCTGGGTATTGTAAAATAGCACCAAAAAAGTTAGACGAGAAGTCAAATTCTGCTTCGTTTCCAACAACTAATTCTATTCCAATTGGTGTAGAACGTGTTTGTAGTAAAGATAGTGTTTGTGGTAATATTGTTTCCGAAACAAAGAATTTGTTAACGCCAGCTTTTTTCTGAGCTCTTTCTCTAACAGCAAATAAAAGACTCATAGCTTCTGCTGCTGCAGTACTTTCGTCTAATAAAGATGCATTAGCTAATTCCATTCCTGTTAAATCCGTTACCATAGTTTGGTAATTTAACAAAGCTTCCAAACGTCCTTGTGCAATTTCTGCTTGGTAAGGTGTGTAAGCTGTGTACCATCCCGGATTTTCTAGGATGTTACGTTGTATAACTGCTGGTAAAATAGCAGGATTATAACCTAAACCAATGTACGTTTTGTACGTTTTGTTAAGTTTTGATAACTCATTAATGTGATTAGAATATTCAAATTCGCTTAATGGCGCCTCTAAATCTAATTCTTTTTGAAGTTTAATGTTATCTGGTATAGTTTCAAATATTAATTGATCTAAACTGTCAACACCAATAGTTTTTAACATCGCATTTTGGTCTTCTTCTCTAGGTCCAATATGTCTGATTGAAAAATTGTTTGTATTCATCTTTAAATGAGTTAAATTTTTTGCAAAAATAATGAAAACAAATAGTTAATTTTAAGTTACGACTTAAAGTTTTTAAAGAAATGATAACTTTATTAACAAGTTGCTTACTTTTGTTTAATGGTTTTGTTAAAGCGATTTTTTGATTTTTATATTGAAGCAAGTATCCACGTTGCTTTGTCGGTTTATGCATTGACTTTTATAACCTTAACAAAATTTAATTTAGATTTTGATAATGTAAGTTTATTAACCGTTTTTTTTGCTACGGTTTTAGGTTATAATTTTGTAAAGTTTTATCCTATAATAAAAAAGCAAAATTTTAAATTAAATTTTAAATTAAAATTAGTTGTTTTTGCATCTATTTGCTCTGGTTTTATGATGTTAAATTATGTGTTACAATTACAGCTAAAAATAGTCTTGTTTTTGTTGTTTTTTGCTGTAGTTACTTTCCTTTATGTTTTTCCGTTTAAATCTAAAAAGACATTAAGAACGTTTCCTGGAATTAAAATATTTGTTATTGCTTTAGTATGGAGTAGTGTAACCTTGTTTTTACCTTTATTACAAAATAATGTAATTTTTACTTTAGATGTGTTTCTTACTTTTTTACAATATTTTTTTTTGGTAGTGGTATTAATGTTGCCTTTTGAAATTAGGGATTTAAAATATGATATACCTAATCTTAAAACTTTGCCTCAAGTTGTTGGTGTTAAGAATACAAAATTTTTTGGGCAGTTACTTTTAGCTATTTTCTTTTTAATAGAGTTTTTAAAAGATGAAATATTTTTGTCTAACCAAGTGCCTTTATGTTTTACAGTTTTAGCTCTTTTTCTATTATTAAAGAATGCATCAGAAAAACAAAGTAAATACTATAGTAGTTTTTGGGTAGAAGCTATACCTATATTATGGTTGGTATTATTATTGGTGTTTTAATTGTTCTTCAATTTGTTTTTGTAACCTGTTTTTAGTATCCTTTTTTAAGGTAACTGGCTCTTGTTTATTTAATAAAGCAGATAGTTTTGCGTTTTTAGAAGAGTATTTTCTACATGCTTTACAATACATTAAATGTAACGTAAGCTTTATCTTTTCTAGAAATGAAGCTTCTTTATATTGACTTTTATCGCACACATGATTTGCTTCTTCGCAAGGCATAAATATTTTTTTCATAATTAAAACCAGTTTTTTTCTAAGCAATTTGCCATAGCAGTTCGTGCTCTATGGACAATTACCCATAGATTAGACGCAGTAATATTTAATTCATTACAAATAGTTTCTGTTTCGTAATTTAAAATGGTTTTCATTTCAAAAATATTAGCTTGTTTTGCTGGAAGTTTACTTAAGCAATTTTGAATTGCACGACCTAACTCTGTGTTTTCCATTGTACTTTCTGCGTTGCCATCAAATGGATCTAAGACGCGTTCTTCTAACCAGTTACCTTCAGAGTCTTCACTTGTCAAATTCATTCTAACTTCAGCTTTTCCTTTATTGGAATTTATTTTACGGTAATGATCAATAATTTTTCGTTTTAAAATTGAAATAAGCCAAGTGCGCTCGCTTGCTTCGCCTTTAAAATTTTTCATAGATTTTAAACCCGCCATAAAAGTTTCAGATATTAAATCTTGAGAGATTTCATGGTTGCTAACTCGGGTAATCGTATAATTGTATAGGTAATCGCTATAAAGCTTTACCCAATTATTTGGATTTATGTCGTGGTTTGGCATTAATTTTTTCTTTTTTCAAAAGTAAAAGTAAGCAATTATTGATTGTTATTTCTAGACAAGATTTAGCCTGTTTAAAAGTATACTATTTTTTACACGTTTGTTTTTGTGTAAATTATTAAATTATATTTTGAATACTTTTGGTTTATGTTACTTTATTAATCCAGCTCTACGTAATAATGCATCTGGTTTAGGTTCTTGACCTCTAAAACGTTTGTAAAGTGTCATTGGGTTTTCTGTTCCACCTTGACTTAATACGTTTTTTTTAAATTTTGTTGCAACGTCTTTGCTAAAAATGCCTTTTTCTTTAAACAGCTCGAAAGCATCTGCATCTAAAACTTCTGCCCATTTATAGCTGTAATATCCAGAACTGTATCCACCTTGAAAAATATGTGCAAAAGCTGTACTCATACAGTTTTCTTTAACTTCGGGATATAATGTTGTGTTTGCAAAAGCTTTGGTTTCAAAATCTTTTACGTTACTAATTTTTTCAGTGTCGTTTGTACCATGCCAAGACATGTCTAATAGCCCAAAACTAATTTGACGTAAGGTTTGCATTCCTTCGTGAAACGTTGCACTATCTTTAATTTTCTCTACTAATTCCATTGGAATAGTTTCGCCAGTTTCGTAGTGTTTTGCAAATAATTCTAAAGCTTCTTTCTCGAAACACCAGTTTTCTAAAATCTGACTTGGTAACTCTACAAAATCCCAAAACACACTTGTTCCAGATAAACTTGGATAGGTTGTTTCGGCTAACATTCCGTGTAATGCGTGTCCAAATTCGTGAAACAACGTTGTTACTTCGTTAAAGGTTAATAATGATGGTTTTGTTTTTGTTGGTTTTGTAAAATTACATACAATAGATACATGAGGTCTTTCTTCTTCGTTGTTTTTTACAAACTGAGGTTTATAGCTTGTCATCCAAGCACCATTACGTTTTCCTGCTCTTGGGAAAAAATCGGCATAAAATAAAGAGATAAATTCGCCTTTAGTATTGGTAACTTCATAAGTTAAAACATCTTCGTGATATTTGTCTACAATATCAATTTGATTAAATTCTAAATCGAATAATTTATTTGCAATAGTAAACACACCATTTATAACGTTTTCTAACTTAAAATAGGGCTTAAGTTTCTCGTCATCTAGACTAAATAATTTCTGCTTTAATTTTTCTGAATAATAACCTGAATCCCATTTTTGGAAGTCTTTCAAGCCATCTAATTCTTTGGCAAATGTTTTTAGTTCTTCAAATTCTTTTTTTGCAGCAGGTTTTGCTTTGGCTAACAATTCGTTTAAAAACGTTTTAACCGTTTCTGGGTTTTTAGCCATTCGTTCTTCTAAAACAAAGTCGGCATGTGTATTGTATCCTAATAAGTTAGCGCGTTTTCTGCGTAGATTAGTAATATTTAATACGTTTTGCTGATTATCTAAATTGTTGCCTTTAAAAGATTTGCTTCCAGCAGCTAAACTCATCTTTTTACGTAATTCTCGGTTGGCACTATACGTCATAACCGGAATGTAACTTGGATAATCTAAGGTAAATAACCAACCTTCTAAATCTTTACTTTCTGCCAATTGTTTGGCCGCTTCTTTTGTGCCTTCTGGTAAACCAATAAGCTCAGCTTCGTTAGTAATTATGTGTTGAAATTTATTAGTCTCGGCTAAAAGGTTTTCGCCAAAACTTAGCTTTAAAGCTGCTAATTCCTTATCTATTTCTCTAAGTTTAGATTTATCGGTTTCATTTAAATTTGCACCATTTCTAGAAAACCCTTTGTATTTTTTATCTAATAAAGTGCTTTGTTCTGTGTTTAAACCTAAATTATCTTTAACATCATAAACTGCTTTTACACGCTTAAATAAGTCTTGGTTTAACGTAATGTCGTTTCCAAACTCTGTTAATAATGGCGATATTTCTTGCGCTATTTTCTGAATAGATTCGTTTGTTTCTGCAGAATTTAAATTAAAAAAAATACTTGTTACACGATCTAATTGCTGACCAGAAAATTCTAGAGCTTCAATGGTGTTTTTAAACGTTGGTGTTTCAGTGTTTTTGGTAATGGCATCTATTTCTTTACGAGCTTCTTCTATAAGTGAAATAATTGCAGGCTTATAATCTTCATTCTTAATTGAATTAAAAGGTGCTGAATTATATGGTGTGTTAAATAGTGATATTAGAGTGCTCATAGAATTAAATGTGTTTTTAATCGATTAATAATGCATTTCGTCTAAAATAGTGCTTTACAAAGAAAGGAGATTGCTTTTTCTAAGCAGATTAATAGAGATTTGAGTAATTAAAATGAATCTGGTTGGTTTCATTTTTAGTTGGTAAAAATGAAAAAGCTCAGAAATGAGCTTTTTCTGTTTTTATTTAATACTTTTTGCAGCTTCTTCAACTTTAATTTTAAGTCCTTCTTTGTAAGCAATTATTTTATCTAAGACACATTTGTCTGAAGATCCAATAATTTGAGCTGCTAAAATACCCGCGTTTTTTGCACCATTTAAAGCTACAGTTGCAACAGGAACGCCACCAGGCATTTGTAAAATTGATAAAATAGAATCCCAACCATCTATAGAATTACTACTTTTTACTGGAACACCAATAATAGGTAAAGGAGACATAGAAGCAACCATTCCAGGTAAATGTGCAGCGCCACCAGCACCAGCAATTATAACAGAAACTCCACGTTTGTGTGCATTCATACTAAAATCGAATAACTTTTCTGGTGTTCTGTGGGCCGATACAATATCGACTTCAATTTCTATATCAAATCCGTTTAAAATATCTATAGCGTCTTGCATAACTGGCATATCGCTATTACTTCCCATAACTATGGCTACTTTACTCATAATACATTGTGTTTTTTAGTTATTCTGCAATAACTTCTATACTTTGCTTTACTTGTTGCGCAATTTCTCTTGCTTTATTAATATCGGCATTTACAATGGTAACGTGTCCCATTTTGCGGAAAGGTCTAGTTTGTTTCTTTCCATAAATATGTGGTGTTACACCATCTAAGGCCATAATGTTTTCTATGTTTTTATAAATTACATTTCCAGTATGTCCTTCTTTTCCAACTAAATTTACCATAACACCAGCTACTTTATTATTTGTGTTTCCTAGAGGTAAATCTAAAATTGCACGAATGTGCTGCTCAAACTGGCAGGTATAACTTGCTTCTATGGTTTGATGCCCAGAATTATGTGGTCTTGGTGCAACTTCGTTAATTAGAATTTGGTTATCTTGAGTTAAAAATAATTCTACAGCTAATAAGCCCACGTGGTCGAAAGCTTTACTTGCTCTTATAGCAACTTCTTGTGCTTTTTTTAGAATGTCTTCCGAAATTCTTGCAGGACAAATAACATATTCTACTTGGTTAGCTTCAGGATGAAATTCCATTTCTACTACAGGATAGGTTTTAACCTCTCCAGAAGGATTTCTTGAGACAATTACGGCTAATTCATTTTTAAAAGGCACTAAAACTTCAGTAATGCATTCGCCTTTTGGTAAATCTTGTAAGTCTTCAAGTTTTCTAACAATTTTAACACCATTTCCATCGTAACCAAATTGTGCGCTTTTCCAAACAAACGGAAAATTTAGAGACTCATTTTTAATAGCATCTTTAACTTCGCTTAAATACGCAAAACGAGAAAATGGCGCAGAAGGTAAATTATGATCTACATAAAATAATTTCTGAGTGGCTTTGTTTTGAATTTTACGAAGCGTTTTTGCACTTGGGTATACTTTTTTACCTTCTTTTTCTAATTGCTCTAATGCATCTAGGTTTACGTTTTCAATTTCAATGGTTAAAACATCAACTTGTTTTCCAAAATTATAAACAGCATTATAGTCCATTAAATCGCCTTTAATAAATACATTACACGCTAATTTGCTTGGTGCATCATTACTTGGATCTAAAACATAAGTTGTAATATCGAATTTCCTAGTGTTGTAAAGTAGCATTTTACCTAACTGTCCGCCACCAAGAATTCCTAATTTAAAGTCTGAAGAAAAATAATTCATATCTAAAATTTGAAGCACAAAAATAGCTATTTTAAAGCAATTACTCTATTAAAAACCGTGTATAAATTTACATTAATCAATAGCAATTAACTATCTTTGAGGCCTTAAAGTAAACCAATGCAAATAATAAAATTACACGATTTATATTTTAAACCATTTAAATCTACTCAGCAAATAGACGCTGCAGTATCTAAAATGGCTTTGGATATGGCTGTAGATTTAGGTGATGAGATTCCTGTTTTTATAGGGATTCTTAATGGCTCGTTTATGTTTGTTAGCGATTTTGTAAAAAAATATCCAAAACCTTGTGAGGTTACATTTATAAAATTAGCATCTTATGAAGGCGTTAAGTCAACAGAAGATATACAGCGTTTAATTGGTTTAACACAAGATTTAAGCGGAAGAACAGTAGTTATTCTTGAAGATATTATAGATTCAGGTAACACGTTAAGCGAAGTGCATCGTATTTTTAAAAACGAGAACGTAAAGCAATTGCTTATTGCAACATTGTTTTTTAAACCCGAAGCTTATAAAAAAGATTTTAAAATACACTATTCTGGTATAAATATATCTAATGAGTTTATTGTAGGTTATGGTTTAGACTATAATGGATTAGGAAGAGACTTGCCAGAAGTTTATCAAATAAAAAATACAAAACACATGACCAATTTAGTCTTATTTGGACCTCCAGGAGCAGGAAAAGGTACACAAGCAGAATTTTTAAAAGAAAAATACAACTTAGTACATATTTCTACAGGAGATGTATTTAGATATAATATTAAAAACGAAACAGCTTTAGGGAATTTAGCTAAATCGTTTATAGACAAAGGACAATTAGTTCCAGACGAAGTTACTATTGATATGCTTGAAGCTGAGGTTGAAAAAAACGCCGATGCTAACGGATTTATTTTTGATGGTTTTCCAAGAACAACTGCACAAGCAGATTCTTTAGATAAATTAATGACTAAAAAAGACTCTCAAATTAATGCTATGATTGCTTTAGAGGTTGAAGACGAAATTTTAGTAGAGCGTTTGTTAGAACGAGGAAAAACAAGCGGTAGAAAAGACGACGCTAACGAAGATGTTATTCGAAACAGAATAAAAGTATATTACGCAGAAACATCAATCTTAAAAGATTTTTATTCTGAACAAAATAAATATTACGGCGTAAATGGTGTTGGTAGCGTTGCAGAGATTACAGATCGTATAAGTAAAATAATTAATAAACTGTAAAGTAAAGTTTAAAGTTGAAGGGTTAAAAAAGTTATAAGTTTAGACTACGAGATTTAAAATGTATTAAAATCAATCTTTAAGTCTTTTACTTTGCCATAGGCAAGAAAGGTCTAAGGTTATTAATAATCAAATCAATAATTAAACAATACAATTACAAATCAAAGTTTAAACAACTTTGTTTAAACAGAATTTAAGAAATAATGACTGAAGGGAATTTTGTAGACTACGTTAAAATGTATGTGTCTTCCGGAAATGGAGGAAAAGGATCTACGCACTTGCATAGAGAAAAATACATATCAAAAGGTGGTCCGGATGGTGGAGATGGCGGTCGTGGAGGTCACGTTATTTTAAGAGGAAACTCTAATTTATGGACACTTTTACCATTAAAGTTTAAGCGTCATGTTCGTGCAGGTCATGGAGGACACGGAAGTAGCGGTAGAAGTACTGGTGCAGATGGAGAAGATATGTACTTAGATGTACCATTAGGTACTGTAATTAGAGATACAGAAACTAACCAAGTTATATACGAAATTAACGAAGTAGGCGAGGAGTTTATTGCTGCCGAAGGTGGAAAAGGTGGACGTGGAAACTGGCACTTTAGAAGTTCTACTAACCAAACGCCACGTTACGCTCAGCCTGGAATTCCTTTAGAAGAAAAATATATTACTTTAGAGCTAAAATTGTTAGCAGATGTTGGTTTAGTAGGATTTCCTAATGCAGGAAAATCAACCTTACTATCTGTTTTAACATCAGCAAAACCTAAAATTGCAGATTACGAGTTTACAACGCTTAAACCAAATTTAGGAATTGTAGAACATCGCGATTACCAATCTTTTGTAATGGCAGATATACCTGGTATTATTGAAGGTGCTGCAGAAGGAAAAGGCTTAGGTTATTACTTTCTGCGTCATATAGAACGTAACTCTATCTTATTATTCTTAATACCTGCAGATGCGCCAGATATTAAAAAACAGTACGATATTTTGTTAGACGAATTGCGCCGTTACAATCCAGAAATGTTAGATAAAGAGCGTATAGTAGCAATCTCTAAATGTGATATGTTAGACGATGAATTAGAAGCTGAAATGAAAGAGCAATTGGATAACGAAATGCCAGTGCCTTACTTATTTATGTCTTCTGTAGCTCAAAAAGGGCTTATGGAACTTAAAGATGTGCTTTGGGAAAAGTTAAATGAATAATTTTTTCTGCCTTTATAAAAACAACTTAGTATATTTGTAACGTGATACAGTTAACAACATTTTTATTTATTAGTGGCGGCGAAATTGGCGTAATACTACTTATTGTAGTTATGGTTTTTGGTGCCGATAAAATTCCCGAAATTGCGCGAGGTCTAGGTAAAGGTATTAAGCATGTTAAAAGTGCGACCAACGATATTAAATACGAAATAACTAAAAGTGCAGAAAAAAATGGTATTGATACTGATTTAGGCTTAGACCTAAATAAAGAAATAAATAAAGTTAAAGACGATATAGAAGAGTTTTCTGGTTCTGTAAGACGTAAATTATAAGTCTTTTCTAAATATAATTTAAACCGCTTTTTTAAGCGGTTTTTTTATGGCATATATTTTATTAAAATTAGAGTATATTTTTATTTTGCTCTTTCTTATATAAATAAGTATTTCAAACTCCAATTAGCTTGTTAGGTAACTAATTTATAACATGTAAAACACCTAAAAATATCCAAGCTATTTAAGGCAAGTATTTTTAATGAATATTCTATAAATAGAAAGACTTAAATATTAAAGCAGTAAATAAATTACTTTTTTCTGCTAATGGTTAATCCATCTCTAATAGGCAAAAGAACGGTTTCTATTCTGTCGTCGTTTTTTAGTAATGTATTGTAGTCTAAAACGGCTTTGGTAGAGTTGTCTTTGTCTTTTAAAGGCTCAACTACTTTTCCGTGCCACAACACATTGTCTGAAAGTATAATGCCACCAGGATTAAGTTTATCTATAATTAAATGAAAGTAATTAGAGTAGTTAGGTTTATCGGCATCAATAAATATTAAATCAAAGGTTTTGTTAATAGCAGGAATTAGTTCAATAGCATTTCCAATATGCTGATGTATTTGTGCGCCATATCCAGATTTATCAAAATATTTACGCTGAAAATCTTCTAATTCCTCGTTAATATCTATGGTATGAATTTCACCATCTTTTTGTAAACCTTCAGCTAAACAAAGTGTAGAATAGCCTGTAAAAGTTCCTAATTCTAAAATGCTTTTAGGGTTTACCAATTTAGAAATCATACTTAACACACGACCTTGGTATGGTCCAGAAAGCATAATAGGTTGTAATATCTTCTGATATGTTTCTCTAGTTAATTGTTGTAGTAATTCTGGCTCGTTTTCAGAATGAGCTACCACATAATCGTCTAATTTTTCAGGAAGGAAATACATTGCTTTTTTGTTCTAAATAAGTAAACCTCATAGAACTCTATGAGGTTTACAAAATTACGTTATTTATTTAAATTTTAGTAATAGAATCTAATTACCCCAAAATACGTTTATACAATTTATCTTTTGCGTCTTTATTATCTCCACAAAGCCATTGCACCACATTGTCGTCCCAAATAGCATCGCGTTGTGGTTCTGTAATTATGCTTTGTTCCATAGCTAAGTCCAAAATTTTACCAGGATATGACGCTTGTTTTTCGCTTTCCATTTCGCCTAACGGATAAGGATCGTCTAATCCCATTAAAACTTGCTTAGAACCTTGGTTTTTTATTAGTAATTCTAATCCACCAGTATCGTGGACTAAAGTGTCAAAAAAGATGTTTTTATGTCCTACTGCAGCTCTTGGATGGCTTTTACCTTCAAATAAATCTGGTCTTCCATCAAAACCTTGAATACGTCTGCCTAAGTTAATTTGAGCTAATTGTCCGCCATGCGCAAAACACGTTCTCATATTTGGATACTTATCTGCATAACCATTTAAAGTTAAAAAGTGATATGCATCTGCACATTGAGCTAACATCCAAATTAAGTGAAAACGCCAAGACGTATTCTCTAGTTTTATAAATTTTTCGCCATCATAAGGATGAATTTCTACGGCTAAATTGTATTTGTTTGCTAATTCAAAAATTGGTTCGTTTTCTTCATCAAAAATACAACGCCATGTACCAATAGTATCCATATAATGTGTTGGTAAACATAATAGTTGCATTCCTAATTCTTCTACGCAACGCTCAATTTCCCAACAAGCACCACGAACAAATCCAGGATGAACCACAAAACCAGTTGTAAATTTACTTGGGTTTTCGCGCTGTACTTTAGCGTTAAAATCGTTTTGAAAACGTAACGCTTGTTTCATTTCTTCCACTCGTAATCCATTCCCATAAAGCTGAGACAAATTTAAAACAACCGCGTGGTCAATTTTAAAACGCTCCATCCAAGCTAACTTTTCGTCCAAGAAAAAACTAGAATCTGTAATTGGTCTGTTCCAATCCTTTTGAAGCATATATTTTCGGTCTTTATCAACCCAAAAAATTCCTTTATCCTGCATAAATTGAGGAATTTCCTCTGGATATGGCAGTAAATGCGAATGTCCGTTTATTCTTAGTTTACGTTTTGTCATTTATATGTTGGATTTATTTTACAAAATAATACAAGCATCTTGTAGAAATTAGCAATTTTAAATTTTTGTTTAAAGCCTAAATTTTATTCAATCTTAACTTTTTGTGGCGCTTCCATAACAGTACTACAGTTAGGACAAGTACGTTTTTCTTTATCGCCATAATATTTATCAAAAATTACAGGCATATCAGTTTCAATATTCTCAACTGTAAAATCCTCTTCATATAATTTTGTAGTACAAGATTCGCAAAACCATAGCAAAGCATCTCGCATGCCTTTTGGTCTTTGGTACTCTATAACTAGACCAACTGTATTCGCTGCTCGTTGTGGAGAATGCGGTACTTTAGATGGTAATAAATAAATATCGCCTTCCTTAATATGAACATCTTTTGGTGTGCCGTTTTCAATAATTTTAAGTATAATATCACCTTCAACTTGATAGAAAAACTCAGGTGTTTCGTTGTAATGATAATCTTTTCTACTATTTGGTCCACCAACTACCATAACTATAAATTCGCCGTCTTTCCAAACCACTTTATTACCAACTGGCGGTTTTAATAAATGACGATTTTCCTCTATCCAAGCCTTAAAATTTAATGGCGATACTAATTTACTCATAGTTTAATATTTTGGGCGTTCCTTTTTGCCTATACCTACAAGGTTGAAAAAAAACCTTGCAGGAAAATCAAAAAGTCAGGCTCTCGCAACTCGCTTTTTTATTTACTAACCTTTCATTTTATTCAAGAAGTAAATAAAAAGAGCTCAAACAATTGCTCCATCCTTAACGCAAATTCATCAATTCAATAAAATTAACAATTAAAATTAAATTATTGCACTTTATCTAAATTTTATAAACTAGTTACGTTTTAAAAAGCCGCAATATTTTTGTGTTATTGTAATTTTCTACAAAAGAAAGTGTCTTTATTTTTACTAAATAAAAAAATCCATTTTAGCCAAAAAGACATTGCTTTTTGAAAGATTTAATTACAGTATTATAAACATTTAGTTCTTCCACCATCTACAGGAAGATTAATACCATTAATATAGCTTGCACGTTTACTAGCTAAAAATGTAATAGCATCTGCTAATTCTTCTGGTTTAGCAAAACGTTTTACTGGCACAGCGCTTTTCATTGCATTACTAGCTTCGTCTTCTGTAACTCCAGTTTTGTTAGATTTGTTTTTAATAATTTCTGTTAAACGATCTGTTCCTGTAGCTCCAGGTAATACATTATTAACCGTAATTCCAAACTGACCAAGCTCGTTAGCCAATGTTTTGCTCCAGTTTGCAACTGCACCACGAATAGTGTTACTTACGCCAAGTCCATCTAAAGGTTGTTTTACCGATGTAGAAATTACATTTACAATTCTTCCAAAAGCTTCATCTTTCATAAAAGGAACAACTGCTTGAGCTAAAACGTGATTACATTTTAAATGCTGTGTAAAAGCACTTTCGAAGGCATCAATCTCTGCCGAGAAAACAGGTCCGCCTGCAGGTCCACCAGTATTGTTTACTAAAATATGAAATCCGTGATTTTTTGCTATATAAGCATTAACTTTTTCTTTTAATTCTGCAGGATTAGAAAAGTCTGCCACAATATAATCGTGAGCTCTTTGCTGTGGTAACTGAGCTAAAGTTGCTTTTAACTTATCCTCGTTTCTTGCTATTAAAGTTACAATTGCACCTTCGTTAGCTAAAGCCATTGCTGTTGCTTTTCCTATTCCTGCTGTACTACCGCAAACTAATGCGTATGTGTTATTTAAGTCTAAATTCATAATTTTATTCCTGCCAAGACAGAAATTGTATTTGTATTATTTTGAAAATTAAATATTGATTTTTATCTGTTTTCAAAATAATGGTTAATTTATAGTATTAGTTTTTATTTGTGAGATTCCTGTCTGTTTGGAAACTGTTTTTAGTATTTTATACAAACATTTTTAGTTTCGGTAAAGAAACGTAAAGCTTCAAATCCGCCTTCTCGTCCAACACCAGAAGCTTTTACGCCACCAAAAGGTGTGCGTAAATCGCGCATCATCCAAGTATTAACCCAAACAATACCTGCTTGTAGATTATTACTTAGCATCATAGTTCGTTTTAAATTATTTGTCCATAACGTTGCCGATAAGCCGTATTTTACTTTGTTTGCCATTTCTAAAACTTGTGCTTCAGTTTCAAAAGGCATTATTGTTACTACAGGTCCAAAAATTTCTTCTTGATTAACTCTGCAATCGTTAGATGCTATTTCTATAACAGTTGGCTCTAAATAGTATCCGTTTTCGAAACCTTTTACTGTTACTTTATTTCCACCACATAAAATGGTTCCGTTTTCTGTTTTGGCAATTTCTATGTATTCTTTTACTTTTTCTAAATGTGGTTTTGAAACTAATGCGCCAATATTTGTAGCTTTATCTGATGGATGGCCAACTTTTAAAGCTTTTACTTTAGCTACAAAATCTGTTTTAAATTTCTTATAAATAGATGCTTCAACAAAAATTCTGCTTCCGCATAAACAAATTTGTCCTTGATTAGCAAAAGATGATCTTACAGTAGTGTTCAGCATATCATCATAATCGCAATCTGCAAAAATAATGTTTGGGTTTTTTCCGCCTAACTCTAAAGATAGTTTTTTGAACATTGGCGCAGCAACTCTGGCAATATGCGCACCAGTTGAAGTTCCGCCAGTAAAACTAATGGCTTTTATATCTTTATGTTCAATAATGGCTTGACCAGTTTGGGTTCCTAATCCGTGAACAATATTCAAAACACCTTTTGGAAGTCCAGCTTTATTACAAATTTCGCCTAATAAATAAGCAGTCATTGGTGTAACTTCGCTTGGTTTAGCAACGACGCAATTTCCTGCTGCTATGGCTGGTGCAATTTTCCACGTAAATAAATACAACGGTAAATTCCAGGGCGAAATACAACCAACAACACCAATTGGCTGACGTAACGTATAGTTTATAGCATCTTGACCTATGCTTTCGTGGCTTTCGCTTGCAAATTGCGTAATAGCGTTTCCAAAAAATCTAAAATTACTTGCTGCTCTTGGAATATCTACCGCTTTTGCTAAACTTAATGGTTTTCCGTTGTCTTTACTTTCTGCTTCTGCAAAACGTTGTAGGTTTTCTTCTAATAAATCGGCTATTTTAATTAGTATTCTACTACGTTTGTCTAAAGTGGTTTTAGACCAACTTGAAAAAGCTGTTTTTGCACTTTTATAAGCTAATTCTACATCTTCTTGAGACGAGTTTGGAATTTGTCCGTAAACTTCTCCGTTAGATGGATTAAAATTGTCTATCCAACTATCTTGTTTAGGGTTTTTAAACTTGCCGTTTATGTAGTTTTGTATATTCATTTTTTTTTAGATAATAGAGGAAAGACTTTACTTTTTAGCGTAATGATAAAAAAGGTCTTCAATTAACAATTATTACATTTTAAATTTGAACATTTATTATTTTAATCTAGCATATTGATACCATTTTATTTTAGATCCAAAATAGCTCAAGTTTATTGTAGTTGCCTTATTGCGTTAATGGTATATTTTAAAATTCTAAAATCGGTAAATTGTTTTAAGCTTGTTTTTTATAAGCTGTAACCTTAATTTCTATAACTAAATCTGGATGCGGTAATTGATGTACTGCAACTGTGGTACGTGTTGGGCCAGATTCTTTTTCAAAAAATTCTCCGTAGGCTTTATTGTAACCAGCAAAATCGTTCATATTTACTAAAAACGAACTTACATCTACAACATCTTTTAATGTAGCGCCAACTTTAGCTAAGTTACGTTCTATGTTTTTAATAACTTCTTGGGTTTGAACATAAGCATCTAAACGTTTTGTACCCATTTCGTCAATAATTTCTACACCAGCAATGGTGTTGTCTGGTCTTCTTGAACTTGTTCCTGATACAAATATAAAGTCGCCTACTTGTTTTACGTGTGGATATGCGCCTCTTGGTGTTACTATTGTTTCTGCGGATGCAGGAATTTTATTTGTGTTATTACTCATCTCTATTCCTTTGCTTATTATTTCTTAATTTTGATGTATTAGATTGTATTCTTCTTTTTAAGTTAAATATCCTACTTCTCGATACTATTTTTTATCTCATTAGATTCTGCTTTCATTAGAATAACAAAACCGACTGCTATTTACAATTATTACATTTTTAAATTGCCAAATTGATATATTTTATATTAATGATGCATAGTTTTAGCCACTTTATCATCGTCTAAAATACTGTTGGTTTCTATTATGACTTTGTCCAAAATTGTTTTTAAAACTGTTTTATCTGTTAAGTCTATAGTTGTCGAGATATCGCCATCACTTAACATATTTAAAATGGCTTTGTCTTGCGCGCGACCTTTTAGCATGGCTTCACGATAGCCAATATCTTCGTTAAAAGTAACTAAACTGTATTTTGATGAATATGTTGTTGGGAATAATTTTTCTAGAGCCATTTCAATTTTACGCTTTTCTTGAAAAATCTCTTGACCAACATGATCTTTCATTTCGTGGAAATTATCTATGGCTAAATCTGCTATGGCATCGGTATCTTTTTTACGAGATTGACTGTAGTTTTTAAAAATAGTTTCCCAATCGCCTTCATTTTTAGTTATAAACGAGTCAAATTCTACAACATCTTCAAAAGAAGCATTCATTCCTTGTCCGTAAAATGGTACAATAGCGTGAGCAGAATCGCCCATTAATAAGGTGTTTCCTTTAAAATTCCAAGGTGAACATTTTACAGTTCCTAATGGTGCTGTTGGGTTCTCGAAAAAGTCATCCACTAAATTTGGCATTAACTCTAACGCATCTGGAAATTCTTTTTGGAAAAACTCTGTTACAATTTCTGGTGTTGTTAAGTTGTTGAAATTATATTCGCCTTCATCATAACTTAAAAATAAGGTTACTGTAAAACTACCATCTAAATTTGGTAGTGCAATGACCATAAAATCGCCTCTTGGCCAAATATGAAGTGCATTTTTGTATGTTTTATAATCGCCATTTTTGTTAGGAAGAATACATAATTCTTTATATCCGTGCGTTAAATAGTTTTGCGAATAGCTAAATAAGAATTTACGTTCTGAAATATAATTTTTACGTAAGGCAGATCCTGCGCCATCTGTTGCAATAATGCAATCTGCAGTTTCTGTAGCTTCTTGTTTTGTAATGTAATCTTCAAATAGCGCTGTAGTATTTTCGAAATCTATAGACTTACATTTTTTATTAAATTTAATGGTTACGTTTTCTAGAGCTTCTGCTTCATCTAAAAGTAAAGCGTTTAATCCGCCACGGGAAATAGAGTTTATATATTCGTGCTCACGACCGCTATAGTTTGATAAAAAGGTATTGCTATCTCTATCGTGAATCATTCTACCATTCATTGGAATGCAAAGTTTTTCGACTTTATCTTCTAAGTCAACCATTTTTATGGCTTTGTTTCCACGATTAGAAAATGCTAAATTTATAGAGCGACCAGCAGAAATATCTGTTTTACGTAAATCTGGGCGCATTTCGTTAACGGTTACATTATAGCCGCGTTGTCCCAGTCTAAGTGCTAAAAGACTTCCGCAAAGTCCTGCGCCTATAATTAGTATGTTGTTATTTTCTTTCATTTTGTTGTCTGGTTAAGAATGGTCTAAATCTTAATTGTTTTAATACATTTATCGAATGCGTTCGAGGTATTAATTTAATTGGTGTTTGATGTATTTATAATCGTCATATTCTAATTCTAAAGCTGATAAAGATATGTTTTGTGTTTCATTATTTTTATTTTGAAAACTTAGCATATCACTTTTAGAGTTAAATTTTATTTTAGAAAAATCGCTATATATGCTATTTAACTCGATCTTGTTTTTAACAATTATTAAAACTCTTTTTTCGGTTATTATAAAATAATTATTGTCTCTGTCCATAAATAAACTTAAGAGCCCAAGTATTTGATATTGCCAAAAACCAACACCATTTTTTGTTTTAACTTTTATTAAAATTTTTTCGTCAGCAATTAAGTTTTGAAACATAATTTAGGTTATAGTAATTTTTTTAATCTTTCTACAAATTCAAAGACATCTGTAAACGAATTATATAATGGTACTGGAGCACAACGTATAACATCTGGTTCGCGCCAATCTGTAATTGTTCCTGCTGCTGTTAATTTATCGTGTAATGTTCTATCTGCATTTTTAACTTGGATAGATAATTGGCAGCCACGTTGGTCTGGATTACTTGGTGTTATTATTTTAATATCAGAATGATTTAGTTCGTTTATTAAAAATTCAAAATAACCTGTTAATTCTTTAGATTTAGCAATCATATTTTTAAATCCAGCTTCTTTTACAACATCTAAAGAAGCTCTAATTGCTGCCATAGATAGAATGGGCGGATTACTTAACTGCCAACCTTCTGCACCTTCTAGTTGATCAAATTCGTCTCGCATTTTAAAACGCGTTTTCTTGTTATGACTCCACCAACCTGTAAAACGATTTAAATCTTTTCTGTTAGCATGACGTTCGTGTACAAAGGCACCAGATAAACTTCCTGGTCCAGAATTTAAGTATTTATAAGAACACCAAACCGCAAAATCTGCTCCAGAATTATGTAAATCTAAATCTACATTTCCTGCGCCATGTGCACAATCGAATCCTACAACACAACCGTTTTTATGTCCTAAATCTGTAATGCGTTTTAAGTCGAAAAACTGACCAGTATAGTAGTTTACGCCACCAATCATAATTAGCGCAATTTCATCGCCTTGTTCTGCAAGAATGGCTTCTAAATCATTGTAATTAGCTAATTCTTCGCCTTTTCTGGCTTTCCAAAGAACTAAACCTTCTTTATCGTTATAACCGTGATGACGTAATTGAGATTCTACCGCATATTTATCGCTTGGAAAAGCATCGGCTTCTATTAAAATCTTGTAACGTTTTGCCGTTGGCTTATAAAAACTAACCATCATTAAATGCAAATTAGCCGTTAGAGAGTTCATTACAATAACTTCTTTCTCTTTTGAACCAACAACATTTGCCATTGTTTCTGTTAAAAACTCGTGGTAATGTAACCATGGATTTTTTCCTTCTGTATGACCTTCAACACCAAGGTTTGCCCAATCTTCTAATTCTTGGTTTATGTACTCTTTTGTAGATTTTGGTTGCAATCCTAAAGAGTTTCCGCAGAAATAAATTAAATCGTTTCCGTTTTTATCTTTTGGAATATGAAATTGATTTCTAAATGATGCTAAAACATCGTTTTGATCTAATTGCTTTGCGTATTCTAAGCCAGATTTGTAGTGAGACACGTTGTTTTTTGTTTTGGTTTCTTCAAAAATAAGAATTATTAATTTACTATTGAAGTGATATAAATAAAAGAAATATGCTTTTACAACTGCTAAAGTGTTACGGATTTTGTAAAAATTAGAATCTTATTCGGTTTTAATTTTTATATCTGTAAAGTAAAGCGACCAATTTGAGGTGGATTTTGTGCTTTTTGTTGGGAAAGAAATCCCTTTTATTGTTTTATAGTTAGAAAAAGATGTAGTTATACTCGGTTTTTCTTGATTAGATTTTCTAAAAACCCATTCTTTTATGTGGTAATTTTTGTCGTAGAAAATATCGTACGCATCGCCAGGTGTATAACCAAGTTTAGAATTATAAGTTAATGTTATTTTATTTAAAGTGTCTTTGCTAATTGGAGCTATTTCTCTTTTGGGTTTAGATAGTGTTGTGCCTTTATCCCAAGCTAATTGAAATGCTGGTAGCAACCAAAATTTATCGTTTATAAAACCTTGATCTGCTCTAACACTTAAACTATCTACATTTTTTCTAAAATACGTAATAGTGTCTTTTTTAGTAATAGCAGTAACATGTTGTGTTTTTGGTTTCCAGATAAAAGATCTATTAAAATGACTTGAATCTCTATCTACATTAAACGTAAACTGAATTTCTTCTACATTTTTCCAGTTAGAAATTCCGTGAGCTTCGGCTATTTTTTCGGCTATGGTTAATTTTTTGCTTGGTGTTTTTAAAGTGTCTTTTTTTGCTTCATTTTTACAAGAAAATAAAGAAAGAAAAAGTATTAAAATTAGTATATGTAGTTTCATAAAAATAGAATTTATTTCAAAGTTATAAAACAGAAGTCTAAAAGTTGTTTTATTTTAGACTAATAAAACGTTAAAAAAATGTCTGATAATTCTAAATATTTCGCTGTTAATAAAGCCACTTGGAACACTAAAGTAAAAGTGCATGCCAATAGCGATATGTATAATATGCAGGCTTTTAAGGATGGAAAAAGTTCTTTAATGTCTTACGAAATTGATGCGCTTGGAGATGTAAAAGGTAAATCGTTATTACACTTACAATGTCATTTTGGTCAAGATACGTTAAGTTGGAGTAGAGCAGGCGCAAAATGTACTGGCGTAGATTTAAGCGATGAAGGCATTAAATTGGCTAAATCTTTAAATACCGAATTAAATTTAGATGCCCAATTTGTGTGCTGTAATGTTTTAGACACAGCAAAACATGTAAAAGACACTTTTGATGTGGTTTTTACTAGTTATGGCGTTATTGGTTGGTTGCCAGATTTAAAACCTTGGGGACAAATAATTGCCGATAAATTAAAGAAAGGTGGCACATTTTATATGGCAGAATTTCATCCTATAGTTTGGATGTTTGACTATTTAGATGGTAAACCCATTATGACCTATGGCTATATGCAAGACGAAGCTATTTACGAAGAATATGAAGGCACTTATGCTAACGAATCTTCTAAAATGATTAGTAAAGAATATGGTTGGAATCACGGTTTAAGCGAGGTAATTAATGCGCTAACAAATGCTGGATTACAAATTGAATACCTAAAAGAACACAATGCGTCTCCGTATAATGTATTGCCAGATTTAATTGAAAACAATGATGGTTTCTACGAAACTAAAGATAAATTATATCCATTAATTTTTGAATTGAAAGCGACTAAAGTTTAGAGTTTAGTTTTTGTGATAATGAGAATAAAAAACGCATCAATTTGTTTAGAAATTGATGCGTTTTTTATAAGTTATATTCTGTTGTTAGCTACAGTTTTCCTCTTATTTCATCTTGACGATACTCACCTAATCTTCTTAAAATTTCACCATTATTTTTTATTATTATATAATTCCCACAACCGAAATCATATTTAAAAAGTAACTGTCTTAAAAAATCATCTTTGTCTTCAAATACATGTTCTTTACCATAATTATAGTTTTTTTCGGTAATGAAGAATTGTATGCTTTTTTTATTTTTTTTAAAGTATTTTATATATTTTCTATCAGAAGTATAATGATCAATACATGATCCATTTGGTTTTACTTTTGGATTGTAGAAAAAATTTATAACAATATTTTTAGTAGAATCTATTTTTGATTCCGTAATTTCTCCCAAATACTTAATAAGTGAAAGCCTTAAGTCAGGTGTTATTTCTCCAAAAACTTCTCTAAAAGATATTTTTCCTATATAAGTTGTATCGTTTTCAATTAAGCTATAAACATAATTCCTGTTTTTTGTTTTCTCTTTAAACGCTTTCATTCCAATTGGTTTAGAATTTTCATCTAGTAAAAATTCTTTTTTATTGGAATTTTGAGAAAACAATAAATTAAAGCAAAGGACGAATAATAAAGTTGCAGTCTTTTTCATTTTTATAATTGTATCGAACTGATTAAATAATAACTTTTATTACCAATATCCCGCAAATAAAACAGGATATAGTAAGTTTTTAGTTACAGTTATCCCGTAAAGATAATTTTATTATTCTATTAAACAAGTGGTGTTTATTTGTAGTAAAATTGATTTACTTCTTTAATACACTTGGCATTTTAGCTTTAAAACGATTTAATCTTGGTACAGATACATTCTGTATATAACCATTTTCTGGATGGCGTTTTTCGTAATCTTGATGGTAATCTTCGCCTAGCCAAAACTTTTGAAAAGGATAAACTTCTGCCGCAATTTTAACATCTAATTGTGTTGCTAACGCTGTTTTTTTAGAAGTTATTATCTGTTTTTGAGCATCGTTTTGGTAGAATAAAATAGATCTGTACTGCGAACCTCTATCGTTTCCTTGTCCGTTAACTTGCGTTACATTTTGCGATGCAAAATAAATATCTACCAAAGTTTTAAAACTAACTATTTTAGGGTTGTAAATAACCTCTACAGCTTCTGCGTGACCAGTTCTTCCTGTGTTGCTAGATTGGTAAGTTGGGTTTTTTGTATGTCCGCCAGAATAACCATTGTAAACTTCGGTAACACCATTTACGTGTTCGTAAATAGCTTCTACACACCAAAAGCAACCACTTGCAAAGTAGGCTTTAGCTAAACCATTTTCCATTGGAACTTCAATAGGTTTTGCAGTTGTAATGTCTTGCTGTTTTTTAGAGTTTGCGTTTTGTGCTGTGTTTTGACAACTAAATGCTAAAACAGTAATTAGGGATAGTATTAGGGTTTTCATAAAATGTATTTTTCTTTTTAGTCGAATAAAAGTAGAAAACTTTAATTTTAATTGTTGTAAAGTTATCTTAAAACTATTTAATGTGTTTTAGTTTGTTAAAAACACTAGAGCTATCTTTTCCTGTTAAGCGTCCTTTTTTAGCTTCATTTTGAATTGTCTTTTTTAGTGCTTTGGAATTTATGTTTACATTTCTTAAAAATACATTTAAAGAATTTCTTTGGCATTTATTTTGCCTTTCTTGAGTTGGATAACCATATTTTTTAATAAAAGTGTTTAGTAGTTTTATTCCTCTTGCATCTACTCTTTTTTGTTCTATTAGTAGTGGTTTTACAGCAACTAAGTAATTGTTGTACTGTTCTTTGTTAAACGATTTTATGTGTTTGTATAGACCTAAACCCGATGTTTTATTTGAACTTACTATAGAATCAATTGAAGATTTTTTACTTTTATGTCTAAGAAAAGATAGTGTTGTAAATTTCTTAAATCTGATGTAGTTATTATGTGGATAAGGAATAGTATCGTTTTTTTTATTTAATTCTGTTAAATCTGCATCTGGAAAAACACTATCAAAATAGACTACTGCCAAGTTTCTTTCGTTGGTACTTGCCATTTGGTTGTTTTGGGCAATAGTGTGCAATGTGTAGCATTGTCTCTCTGTTAAATCTGCTGTTTTATTTGTTGCGCAAGCGTTTAATAGTAAAATTCCAATTAAGGTAAATAGAGGTTTAGTAGACATAAGTAGGTTTTTTGTTAAAAGTAAAACGCTAAAAATATACCT
>CALJFB010000058.1 GCA_938073895.1 uncultured Flavobacteriaceae bacterium | reverse complement strand
GATTACAAAAATAATCTAATTTTGGGATTTTAGGTAAAATAAAATGCTTTTAAACATATATACCTTTAAAAAAAAGCATAAATTTGCAACCCAATTAGAAAACAACAATGCGCTAAGTGTTGTAAAACAATCAATTAAGATGGTTACACCAAATATTGAAGCAAAAATTTTTACTTGTACTGAAAGTAGAGCTCTAGCAGAAAAAATTGCAGAAGCTTATGGAAGTAAATTAGGAAACGTAATTACTTCAACTTATAGTGATGGCGAATTTCAGCCTTCTTATGAAGAGTCTATACGTGGTGCTCGTATTTTTATAATTGGATCTACAAACCCAAGTAGCGAAAACTTAATGGAAATGTTGTTAATGATAGATGCTGCAAAGCGAGCATCTGCTAGACATATTACTGCTGTAATTCCATATTTTGGTTGGGCTCGTCAAGATAGAAAAGATAAGCCAAGAGTTCCAATTGCAGCTAAATTAGTAGCTAAAATGTTGGAAACTGCTGGAGCAACAAGAATAATTACAATGGATTTACACGCAGATCAAATCCAAGGATTTTTTGAAAAACCAGTAGATCATTTATTTGCTTCAACTATCTTTTTACCATATTTAAAAGAATTAAAATTAGACAATTTAACAATAGCTTCGCCAGATATGGGTGGATCAAAAAGAGCTTATGCTTATTCTAAAGCATTAAGTAGCGATGTTGTTATTTGTTACAAACAACGTGCAAAAGCAAATGTAATTTCGCACATGGAGTTAATTGGAGACGTAACAGGAAAGAATGTTGTGTTAGTAGATGATATGGTAGATACTGCTGGAACATTAACTAAAGCAGCCGATTTAATGATAGAACGTGGTGCATTAAGTGTTAGAGCAATATGTACACATCCAATTTTATCTGGAAATGCTTACGAGCGTTTAGAAAATTCTAAATTAGAAGAGTTAATTGTAACAGATTCAATTCCTTTAAAGCACACAAGTTCTAAAATTAAAGTTTTATCTTGCGCCAATTTATTTGGTGAAGTAATGCAGAATGTACACTTCAACAAATCTATAAGTAGCAAGTTTTTAATGTAAATTATATTAATAATCAATAATAAATAACAATGAAATCAATTACAATTAACGGATCTCAAAGAGAAAGCGTAGGTAAAAAAGCAACACAAGCCTTACGTAATGCTGGCCAGGTTCCTTGCGTAGTATACGGAGGAGACAAAACAGTACATTTCTCAGCAACAGAATTATCTTTTGCAGGATTAGTATACACTCCTAACGCGCACACAGTTGTGATTGCTTTAGAAGATGGAACTAAAATTGACGCTATCTTACAAGATATTCAATTTCACCCAGTAACAGATTCAATTTTACACGTAGATTTCTATCAGATTTTCTCTGATAAGGAAGTAGCAATGGACATACCTGTAGAATTTACAGGAAGTTCTAAAGGTGTTAAAAATGGTGGTGTTTTACGTAAAAACAAACGTAGTTTACGTGTTAAAGCAATTCCAGGTAACTTACCAGATGTTATTACTGTAGATATTTCTCCACTTAAAATTGGTGGTAAATTATACATTACTGAATTAGAAGATGAATCTTTCAAATTTATGCATCCAGATAATACGGTTATATGTCAAGTTAGACGTTCTCGTACATCTGTTGCAGATGATGAAGATGAAGAAGAAGGTGCAGATGCAGCAGAACCAGCAGCTGAATAAACATTTTTTTTAAATATTTTATAAAAAGCATCCTGTTAATTCAGGATGCTTTTTTATTTTTGAACAAATGGTATAATTTATGTTTAATTGGCTAAAATCACTATTTGGAAAAAATCCAGTAGAAATAGATATGAAGAAATTTTTAATTGTAGGTTTAGGAAATATTGGTAGCGAATACGTAAATACCAGACATAATATAGGCTTTAAGATTTTAGATCATTTAGCAAAACAAGAAGATGTTACTTTTAATACGGCTAAATTAGGAGATAAAGCAACTTATAAACTAAAAGGACGTACGTTTATACTTCTAAAACCTAGTACGTATATGAATTTAAGTGGAAAAGCAATTAAGCATTGGCTGGATAAAGAAAATATCCCACTAGAGCATTTATTAGTTATTACAGACGATCTAAACCTATCTTTTGGAAGCTTACGAATTAAAATGAAAGGTAGCGCTGGCGGACACAATGGACTTAAGGACACACAAGATAAATTACAAACCGGAGCCTATAATAGATTTAGATTTGGTATAAGTGATGAGTTTTCTAAAGGACGACAAGTAGATTATGTTCTTGGAGAATGGACAGATATTGAAATGGCCGAATTACCAGAACGATTAGATAAATGCGCAGAAGCTATTAAATCTTTTGGATTAGCAGGAATAAATAATACAATGAATTCGTTTAACGGGAAATAGTTTTGCGCCCATTAACTTAGTTGCATAATTTATTTTTATAAGCTTAACTAAATTCTGTGTAAAAAATTACCAGCCACCAGAAGCACCGCCACCACCAAAACTACCACCACCAAAACCACCAGAAAAACCGCCACCACCAAAACTACCGCTACTACTACCGCCAAAACCACCACGACCCATATTACTTAAAATAATAGCATCTAAAATACTACGACCTCTATCTTGTCTAAAGTGTTTTCCGTTATGGTTGTCATTTCCATTATTTTTTTTGCTTAACGCAATAATTATAATAATAAAAACGAAGAATAAAAAGACTACAAACCCAACAGGAAAATCTGAAGTTGTAGAATTAGTGTTTTTATACTCGCCAGTCATTACTCTATAAATGGCTCTTACACCATATTGTAGTCCGTTGTAATAATCGTTTTGTTTAAAGTATGGAATTATTTGTCGTTCAATAATACGCTTAGACATTGCATCGGTAAGTAAGTGCTCTGTTCCTTTACCTGTACTAATGGCAATTTTTCTATCGTTTTTAGCTAGTAAAACTAATATTCCATTGTCTTTTTCAGTATCTCCAATACCCCATTTTTCGCCCCAATTTGCAGCTAAATAATTAATATTTTCACCTTTTGTAGAACTAATAATAGCAACTACTATTTGAGTAGAGGTTGAGTCTGAGTAACGAATTAAGTCTTGTTCTAATTGTTGTTTTTGATTTCCGTTTAATAACCCAATATAATCGTAAACAGAAGTTTGCTTACTAGGAATTTTGGGAATATCAAACTGCGAAAAAGATAGATTTGTACTAAATAAAGCGCATAAAATTAACGTTCCAGAAAGTAATGATTTGAAACACTTTTTATAATTGCTTTTTAATACAAATTGTAACATATATAATTTTAACCTTTAGAAATGGTATTAGATAACTCGTTAACATCAGAGTCTAAGCGTGGAAAAAAACGACTTAATTCTTGTCCAGCTTTTAGAATTCCTTGTATTAAACCTTCAGCAAATTGTCCTGCTTTAAAGTGATTTTGCATAATATCTTTTGTAGAATTCCAAAAGTTTAAATCTACTTTTCTATTTATTCCATCATCGCCGTAAATAGCAAATGCTTTATCTATAACAGCAATATAAATTAATACACCATTACGCTCTGCAGTTTGATGCATTTGTAAGGTTTCAAAAACGTCTATGGTTCTTGCGTCAATATTTCCAGTGCTATTAGATTCAATATGAACTCGTAGTTCGCCAGAGGTTAATTCTTCGGCAGTTCTAATGGCATCAATAATATTTTTTTCTTCTTTAGCAGTTAGAAACTGTTCAACTTTAGAGTTCATCTTAAAATTCGAATTTTACTTCTGGAGCTTTTTCAGAGCCTTCTTCGGCTTCGTAGTAAGGTTTTTTATCAAATCCTAAAATACCTGCAAACATTACAGTTGGGAAAGATCGTAATTTAGTGTTGTATGGTTTTACAGCTTCGTTAAAACGATCTCTAGTTACGTTAATTCTATTTTCTGTGCCTTCTAACTGGCTTTGTAATTCTAGGAAATTTTGGTTAGCTTTTAGTTCTGGATAACGTTCTACAGTAACTAATAAGCGAGATAAAGCGCTTGTTAAACCGCTTTGTGCTTTGTTAAATTGTGCAAGTTGCTCTGGTGTAACATTACTCGGGTCAATATTAATACTTGTAGCTTTAGATCTTGCATTAATTACAGATTCTAGAGTGTTTTTTTCAAAATCTGCGGCGCCTTTTACGGTATTCACTAAGTTGCCAATTAAGTCAGAACGTCTTTGGTAAGAACTCTCTACTTTAGCCCAAGATTCGTTTACTTTTTCGTCCATTCCTACTAATCCATTATAAGTATTCATTGCAAAAAAGGCAATTAAAACTAGTATTATTATAGGTGCTAAATATTTTTTCATTGTATTTGGTTTTTAAAGGTGATTTTTTATGTTTGTTAATTCTGCTTTTACGTGTTCTAATTTTGCAATCACATTAAATAGACTTAGAGCTTTGTCTTTTTTCTCTTTAAGATGAGTTTTTGCACCTTCTAAAGTAAATCCGCGTTCTTTTACTAAATGGTATATAAATTTAAGGTTTTTTATGTCTTCTGGTGTAAATTTTCTATTTCCTTTTGCATTCTTTTTTGGTTTAAGAACTTCGAATTCTTTTTCCCAAAAACGAATTAAAGATGTGTTTACCTCAAATGCTTTGGCAACTTCTCCAATAGCGTAATAACGTTTTTCTGGTAAATTTAATTCCATTAGTCTAAAGATTCGTTTTCTAAATTTGAGTGCTGTAACATAGCATCAAACTCTTCGGCTGATAAACTACCGTAGTAAAAGTTAATAGGATTTATTCTTTCGCCATCTTTAAAGACTTCGTAATGTAAATGTGGTGCTTCGCTTCGTCCTGTACTTCCTACAAAACCAATTAAGTCGCCTCGTTTTACGCGTTGATTTTTTCTAACGTTATATTTGTACATGTGCGCATATAAAGATACATAGCCATAGCCATGATCTATTCTAATATGGTTTCCATAGCCAGAAGATTTATTATCTGCTCTATTTACAATACCATCGCCACTGGCGTAAATAGGTGTTCCTCTTGGTGCGGTAAAATCCATTCCATAGTGGAATTTTCTAACTTTAGTAAAAGGATCAGTTCTATAACCATAACCAGATGCCATACGTGTTAAATCTTCATTACTTACTGGTTGTATGGCAGGAATTGCAGCTAACAATTTTTCTTTGTCTTCTGCCATTACTTTAATTTCATCTAAAGATTTAGATTGCACAACAATACGTTTTTGTAGTTGGTCTAAGCGCTGCGATGTTGTTTTTATAAGGTTAGAGTTATCGTAACCTTCTAATTTTTTATATCTATTTACACCTCCAAAACCAGCTAAACGTTGCTCTTCTGGAATAGGGTTTGCTTCAAAATAAATGCGGTAAATGTTATTATCGCGTTCTTCAACATTAGCTAAAACATCTTCGGCTGCAGTCATCTTTTTGTTAAGCACATTAAATTGTAATTGCATATTAGAAAGTTCTCGTCTAAGTGCTTTTTCTTCTGGAGAATCTATATATCTACCAGCCACAAACACAAATAATAAAGCAAATAAAGATGCAGCAAAAATAAACACTAAGATATTACGTATTGTTTTACCCGTTTTGCGTTCAATTTTACGATATGCTAATGTGTCAGAATCATAATAATATTTTACCTTACTCATTATTTAATATATAGTATTTTTGTGTTTAGTTTACAGATTGTATTAGATTTGTAAAAGTACAATTTAATCAATTTATTTTGAATGTAAATTGTGTTATTTATAAAAAACTAAATATTCATTATAACTTGGTGAAAACTAAGTGATTTTATTTCAGCTTATGAAGTCTCAAGACGTACGTAAAACATTTTTATCTTTTTTTGAATCTAAAAAACATAGCATTGTTCAATCTGCACCAATGGTGTTAAAAAACGATCCTACTTTAATGTTTGTAAATTCTGGAATGGCGCCTTTTAAAGAGTATTTTTTAGGTAATTCTGAACCAAAAAACTCACGTTTAACAGATTCTCAGAAATGTTTACGTGTTTCTGGTAAACACAACGATTTAGAAGAAGTTGGATATGATACCTATCATCACACTTTGTTTGAGATGTTAGGAAACTGGTCTTTTGGAGATTATTTTAAAGAAGAAGCAATTGCTTGGGCTTGGGAATTATTAACAGAAGTTTATAACATAGACAAAGACATTTTATACGTTACTGTTTTTGAAGGTAGCAACGATTCTGATAATCTTGGAATGGATATGGAAGCTTACAATATTTGGAAAAAATATATAAGTGAAGACCGAATTTTAAAAGGAAATAAAAAAGATAATTTCTGGGAAATGGGCGAGCAAGGTCCTTGTGGTCCTTGTAGCGAAATCCACGTAGATATTAGATCTGCCAAAGAAAAAGCTGCTGTAGACGGTAAAACGTTAATTAACAAAGACCATCCACAAGTTGTAGAAGTTTGGAACTTGGTTTTTATGCAATACAATCGTAAAGCTAATGGCAATTTAGAGGCATTACCAAACAAGCATATAGATACAGGAATGGGATTTGAGCGTTTATGTATGGTTATGCAAAACGTAAAATCTAATTACGATACCGATGTTTTTTCTCCAATTATTCGCGAAATTGAGACTATTACAAATAAAGAATATACAGGATCTACCGAAGATTTAACACAAGCAAAAACACTTTCGGACAACGATAAAATAGATATAGCTATTCGTGTTGTTGCAGATCATGTTAGAGCTGTAGCCTTTTCTATTGCAGACGGACAATTACCAAGTAATACTGGCGCTGGTTATGTGATTAGACGAATTTTAAGACGTGCAGTCCGTTACGGATTTACATTTTTAGAGACTAAAGAACCTTTTATTTATAGGTTAGTTGAAGTTTTAAGCATTAAAATGGGTGAGGCTTTTCCAGAACTTATTAGTCAGAAACAACTTATAGAGAACGTAATTAGAGAAGAAGAAACCTCTTTTTTACGAACTTTAGATCAAGGATTATTATTACTAGATCGTATTATAGCAAATACTAAAGGCAATACAGTAGAAGGCGATAAAGCTTTCGAATTATACGACACCTACGGTTTTCCAATAGATTTAACCGCTTTAATTTTAAGTGAAAAAAACTTGAAGTTAGATGAAGCTGGTTTTAATATAAAATTACAAGAACAAAAAAATCGTTCTAGAAAAGCAAGCGAGCAGCAAACCGAAGATTGGGTTACAGTTAAAGAAGATAGTATTCAAGAATTTATTGGATACGATGCTTTAGAAGCTAATGTAACACTAACTAAATATAGAAAAGTAACCTCTAAAAAAGATGGCACTTTATTCCAATTAATATTTAACTTAACACCTTTTTACGCAGAAGGCGGCGGACAAGTAGGAGATAAGGGTTATTTAGAAGTTCCTAATGGAGATGTTGTTTATATTATTGATACTAAAAGGGAAAACAATGTTATAATTCATATAACAAAAACATTACCAAAAGATCTTAATAAAACCTTTAAAGCTGTTGTAGATGCTAGTCAACGTTTTAGAACAGATTGTAATCATTCTGCTACACATTTACTACATCAAGGTTTACGCGAGATTTTAGGAACTCATGTAGAACAAAAAGGAAGTAGTGTGCATTCTAAGTATTTACGTTTCGATTTTTCTCATTTTTCTAAAGTAACTAACGAGCAATTACAAGATGTAGAAGATTTTGTAAACGCGCGTATTGCTGGAAAATTAGAGTTACAAGAAAATAGAACAGCCACAATGGAGCAAGCAGTAAGCGAAGGTGCTATGGCGTTATTTGGCGAAAAATATGGAGATACAGTTAGAACCATAAAATTTGGGCAGTCTATAGAACTTTGTGGTGGAACACACGTAAAAAATACCAGCGATATCTGGCATTTTAAAATTAAAAGCGAAGGCGCTGTAGCTTCAGGAATTAGAAGAATAGAAGCTATTACTAATGATGCTGTTAAAGATTATTTTGAAACTATAGATAACGAGTTTGTTTCCATAAAATCATTATTAAATAACACCAAAGAACCAGCAAAAGCTGTTGCAGCTTTACAAGACGAGAATTCTACTTTAAAAAAGGAAATTGAGAAACTCTTAAAAGACAAAGCTAAAAACCTTAAAGGCGATTTGCAATCAGAAATTATAGAAGAAAATGGTATTGCATTTTTAGCTAAGCAAATAGATTTAGATGCTGGTGGAATTAAAGATTTATGTTTTGAATTAGGTAGTCAATACACTAATCTATTCTTATTATTTGGAGCAGAAAACAACGGAAAAGCAATTTTATCTTGCTACGTATCTAAAGAGTTAGTTGCAGATAAAGGCTTAAATGCAGGACAAGTAGTTAGAGAATTAGGAAAGCACATTCAAGGTGGCGGCGGCGGACAGCCATTTTTTGCAACAGCTGGTGGAAAAAAACCAGAAGGAATTGCAGACGCTTTAAATGAAGCTAAGAAGTATATTGTTTAAATTTTTATTCAGTCTTAGTTAATTTTTATGGTATTTGTTACTGACTTAGAATTGTAGATGCTACACCTTAGTGGTGTAAAATAAATGAATAAAATTTCTGTTTGATTTAACACAAAGCATATAAAAATTTTAGTGTAATAAAATATGAAGCTACAAACCCAAATACCATTAAAATCTGTAAGTCAAAACACTATTGATTATAAGAGTAAAATAGTATTATTTGGGTCTTGTTTTTCGGAGCATATTGGTGCTAAATTTAAGCAGAGTAAATTCAATGCATTTAGTAATCCGTTTGGAATTTTATTTCATGCAAAAGCTATAGAAAACCTTATAGAGAAATCTGTTTTAGGCTATAATTACTCTGAAGAAGATGTGTTCGAGTTAAACGAACAATTCCAATGTTTTGATGCGCATTCAAAATTAAATTGTTTAACAGCTAAAGATTTGGTGTCTAAATTAAATTCGGCATTAGAACACACAAAACGTGAGTTAGAAAAGGCAACTCACGTTGTAATTACTTTAGGAACGTCTTGGGTTTATAAACATAAAGCATCAGATAAAATTGTTGCAAACTGCCATAAAGTTCCACAAAACAACTTTGAAAAAGTATTACTTTCATCTGAAGATATTTCAAAATCACTTCAAAATTGTATAACTCAAATTCAATCTATAAATCCTAGAGTTCATTTTATCTTTACGGTTTCGCCGGTAAGGCATATAAAAGATGGTTTTGTAGAGAATACATTAAGTAAAGCACATTTAATAGCAGGAATACATTCTGTAATAAAAATAGCCAAAAACACATCTTATTTTCCATCTTACGAGATAGTTATGGATGAGTTAAGAGATTATCGTTTTTATAATGAAGATTTAATTCATCCAAATCCAATAGCAGTAAATTATATTTGGGAATATTTTCTTACTACATGGACAAGTATAGAAACACAAGCTATTATAAAAGAAGTAAACGTGGTTTTAAAAGGCATAAAGCATAAACCTTTTAATAAAAACTCTATTGCTCATAATAAATTTTTAAAAGCTTTAGAGTTAAAAAAAATAGCGCTAAAGCAGGATTATAGTATTATAATTTAGATTGTTTTACTTCTTTTTTTTAGTAGATATGCTAGACGTATTATTGTAATAATTTTTTTAAAGAAATCTAAATAAATTCCATTACCTCTTAAAATACACACAAGGCTTATTAGAATTAGCGTTAAAATTATAGTTTACTTTTTAAACTAACCCAAGCGCCACCATTTGTAGCTTCAATATTATTAAGGTTTAAAAATTTTGCGGCTTTTGCACTTCTAATTCCACTTTGGCAACACACTACAAAAGGTTTGTTTAATGCCTTAAGTTTGTCTACATTATTCTGTAAATTACTTAAAGGTATATGTAAACTGTCTTTTATATGTCCGCTATTATATTCTCTATCTGTTCTAACATCTAAAATAATGGCGTTATTATCTAAAAAAGATTGAACTTGTCTTTTTTTTGCTCCAAAAATAAAATCTAAAAATCCCATAGCTTGCTTTTTTATCAAAGTTATTAAAAAGGAAATTAAATTATTTATCTTTAACCTAAATTTAGAATAATTTATAAAATGACCGAAGCATACGTTAAGTTAACTACCAAAAATAATATTGGAACTGTAGAATTTTGTAATCCATCTCACAACGCATTACCAAGTAAGTTGTTACAGTTATTAGTAAAAACTATAGAGCAAGCAGGACAAGACCAAGACGTTAAAGTTATAGTGTTACAGAGTGCTGGCGATAGAACTTTTTGTGCTGGAGCCAGTTTTGATGAATTGATATCCATTACTACTATGGAAACAGGAAAAGCCTTTTTCTCTGGATTTGCTAATGTTATTAATGCTATGCGAAAATGTCCAAAATTAATTATTGGACGTATTCAAGGAAAAGCTGTTGGTGGCGGCGTTGGTTTAGCTGCGGCTTGCGATTATACTTTAGCTACAAAATACGCCTCTATAAAGTTAAGCGAACTAAGTATTGGAATTGGACCTTTTGTAATAGAACCAGCTGTTTCTAGAAAAATGGGGCAAACGGCAATGTCCGAAATGACTATTAATGCAGAGCAGTTTTACGATGTTACTTATGCTAAAACCAATAAACTATATGCTAATGTATTTGATTCTTTAAATGAATTAGATGAAGCTGTTTTAGAATTAGCGACAAAGTTATCACGTTATAATCCCGAAGCTTTACAGCAAATGAAACACGTTTTATGGCAAGATTACGCACATTGGGACACATTATTATTAGAACGTGCAAAAATTAGTGGAACTTTAGTTTTAAGCGATTTTACAAAGAAGAAATTAGCAGGATTTGCTAGTTAGAATAGATATAATTCAAATAAAAAAAGCTTCAAAACTGTAAGATTATTACAACGTTGAAGCTTTTAGTTTTTTATATAAGATGATTTAATTTAATACTAAATCTGCATCAGCTATTTTAATCCCATCAGTTATTAAATGAGAAACATCTGGTCGTTTTTCTGTTAAAACGTGTAAATAATCTAAAGTTAATTTTGCTAAATCTGCTTTATTATATTTTAAGCAAAGTTCGTAAATTTCTACAGCTAATAACCAATCGTTGGGATGATTTGCTTTTAAGCAATCTAAACTCTTAGATATCGAAACGCTTGTGTTTGTATTGTTTCTGTATTCTCTAATTTGCTTATATAATAATTCTAATTCTATACGTTCTGGCGTTTTTTTGGTCTTAATGGTTTGACTGCTAACTTCGTGAGTAATTAAATTAAAACTATTTAAATCTGCAGGACCAGAATAACCAGAAGCTACACTCTTTCCAACAGCCATATCGTATTGTCCCCATTCTGGTTTAAATAAAACAGTATCGCCGTGAGTTACGGTACAATTTTTAAAACTGATTAATAATATTTTTCCTTGCAGATTTCGTGTTCCAGTAATAATTTCACCTTTAACAATAACGCCACCTTTAAATTCAAAAGTTACCACTTCGCCTTCGTAAATATCGTAAGCACGTAAATCTCGAGGACTCATATCTTCAATAGCCAAATTAATACCTTCTAATTTTCCTAAAGCAGAACCAAAACCATTTTGATGATTTAAAATACCGTGACCAACTAATTCTTTATTTTGATAAGATAAAGCGGTTTCTCCAGTAGTTTGTATGTAAGCAACCTTTCCGTCTGTTTCTATAATATTGGTAAAAACACCAGAAATTTGTAAACCTGTAGTTAATTCTACGGTTCCAATAGCGTTAGATGCAATTATTTTATTAACGGCTTCTGTGCCACCTTTTCTAATTGCCATTGTATTGGCAAATTCTTCTAAAACCTGACTTAAATAAGCAAAATCTGGAGTTACAAATAATTGTGGCTGAGGTTTTGTAATATCAAAATTCTGAAACGTAGAACTAATGTTATACGGGAATTTTTTTACTTCGTTTGTCATACACCATTTGCTTTCGCCAATAGAACTTAATAAACCTGCGCCGTAAATTTTAGGATCTTCTACAGTTCCAATTAAACCATATTCTACAGTCCACCAGTGTAAATTTCTAATTAGCGCCATTTCACTTGGTTCGCCCATATTGTTTTGTAAATCTTCAACCGCTTTTTCGGCAGCATCAATTTTATCTTGTGGTGTGTTTGGCGCTTCCTTTATAATAGATAAATATCTAACTGCTTCATACAATTCGTAGTCTTTAGCAGACGAGATAGCTTTACAACCAATTTCTCCAAATCGTCTTAAATATTCTGCATATTCTGGATTTGCAATAATTGGTGCGTGTCCTGCACCTTCGTGAATAATATCTGGTGCTGGTGTGTATTCTATATGGTCTATTTGTCTAATATCACTGGCAATTACCAAGACATTATACGCTTGAAATTCCATAAATGCATTTGGTGGAATAAAGCCATCTACAGCAACTGCAGCCCAACCTATTTCTTTTAAAATACGATTCATTCCATACATATTTGGAATATCGTCTATAGAAATACCTGTTTGTTTTAAACCATCTAAGTAAGAACTATGCGCAACATTGCTTAAATAATCTATGTTTTTACGCATAGCATAACGCCAAACCGCTTGATTAATAGCCGAATAGTCGTTGTAGTCTTGTGGTTTTATAAACTGTCTTAAATGCTTTGGTAAGCGGTCTAAAATAGGGTTGCTTTCTATTGTTGTATTTGCCATAACTGTATACTTTTCAAGTCTTGTAAAAGTAAGAAATTAGTCAGTTATATTTAATTTAGACGATAGGTTTTTTTTGAATATCTGTTTTTTATAACAGACTAGACTTTGTTATGGCCTATTTTACAAGTTTAGTAGACATAACTAGTACTTTTAAAGGTTATTTTATTTAGATTACTTTGTTGCGCTTTTTTAAATTTATAAAACTCGTTATCCTATTCTTGTTTCCCAACAGTTAGGACAAACGTTTTTTGGAGCTGTTTGGTTCTTATCTTTTTTACCTTCAAAACAAGCTTTTATGTTTTGCATTATAGTTATAATTTAAGGTGTTAATTGACTTATTGTTTCGGTTTTAGTAAACTCGGAAAACTGATTTATTAGAATTTTTAATTTCGGATTAATATAAGTTTTACAAAAAGGTTTTTCAGGATTTTTAGTGTAGTAATTAGTAATAGCTTCTCGCGATGGTTTAAAGGTTTTAAAAGGAAGCACTTGCGTAATTAACTTGGTTTTAAAATTAGATTGTAATTTTTTTAATATTAGATTAATTGAAGTATTTTCCATTTCATTAAACGTGTAAATAGCAGAACGGTATTTTTTACGCATACTATGCTTAGAGGTACTTTTATGAGTTAATAAATGAATTTCAATTAATACTTCTAACGGAATTATGGTCGTGTTATATTCTATAATAACAGCTTCAGAGAACTCTGTATTTTCTTTAGTTGATGCTATCCAGCCTTGTTTTACGGAATTCACACCAATTAAAGCCTGAAATACCGCTTCTGTACACCAATGGCATCCGCCACCAAATCCTATTTTGTGTATTGTTTTCAATATTAATTAGCTATAATTTCATTTATTTTTAAATCCAAACGCAATAAAGCATTATTTGGATCTGATCCAAAAATGGAATATTCAATTTTCCCTTCTTTGTTTAATAAAATCCAATGCGGTGTTCCTCCAGCTTGATAAGCTCTAAAAGTATTTAAATTATTATTGTCTTTATATAATGGAAATCTTACGTAGAACTCTTTTTTAACGGTTTCAAAATCCTCTGTAGTGTATTCCGAGCCTTCAAAATTACTATGAATGCCTATAATGTTAATTTTATTGCCTTTATCTACTATAATACTATTTGCAAAAGGCAATGCTCTGCCTTTACAACTTGGACAACCCAAATTAAAAAATAGAATAAGTAATGGTTTACCTTTAAAATCTGTGACTTTAGGTATCTTGTTTCCAAAAATTGGTAATAAATCCCAATTAGGTAATGTGCTGTTTAATTCCATTTTAATACTTTACGTTCGTTCCAATATTTAGTGTTAGAAATTCCAAAAGCATCTAATTGTACTATTTCTAAAGATTTAGATTTATTAAATTAACATATAAAGTTTATTAAAACTTATAGAAATAAAAAAAGCTTCAGTAAAACTGAAGCTTTTTTAGTACGGGCGGAGAGACTCGAACTCTCACTCCTAAGAACTAGTGCCTAAAACTAGCGCGTCTACCAATTCCGCCACGCCCGTATTTTGTCAAAGAACATAGCTTATATGTGTATAATTTAATAGGTTTCAAAAATTAACTAATCTTAGCTGCTGCAGCATCTTCTACGTCCCTTATTGTAATGTAAGCATTGCCGGTTGTAAACATATCGATTAATTCTTGTAAAGATTCAGGAGATAATGTTTGGTTTGATGAATCTTTCGAAGAGGTATTTGAAGATCCTATTATTTTGTCGCTAAAATTATCAACTGCCTTAGCCATTGCCTGGCCAACTGTTTTACTTCCCTCTGCCTGTTCATTAACAGTACCTTCAAAGTCTGCTATCATCCTTGCTAATTCTTGTACAGCATCTGTTAGTTTTTCACCAAGTTCTTCTATTGCATTCTTTCTACCGTTTTGATATAAGTAAGCAAGAGCTTTAAACATGTCTGTAGTAGAGTTAATAGCTTCAACGTTCATGCTATTACTAGACTTAGAGATATCGGCATATGATTTAGCCATCTTCTCAAGAGCAGTAGCTTGAGAGTTAAAGGAAGATCTAGCTAACTGTCTAGCCATTTTATGAGCCCATTCTATACCATCTATATTAACTTTTCCCATCTTATCCATAGCCGAAGCTATTTGAGTCATGGGTTTAGACATAGCAACTATAGCCTCGCTGCTAGAAGCCATAACCTCAAACATTCTTATGTAAGCGTCAGATCTCATCACCAGCATAGTTGCAGATATACTAGCCATCGCTGGAGCTATATTGAATAACATAGCATTACCCTGAGATTCTAGATCAGATTTAGCCAAAGAATCAAACACAGCTGCAATCTCCTTTAAGATATCAACTGGAATTGTTGACATTAATATAAGTGCGTCTGCTGCCATCGACATACCTACTCCAAGTTTGTCAGCATTAATAGACATCTTAGATATAGAGTTAGATATAGACTTTACAGGCTCTATTAAGATTTGCCAATCTACCTCGTTGAATAGTTTAATAACTGAATCGATGTGTTCTTTCTTAAGTCTATTCAACGCATCAACCATTATACTCATACCTTTCGATGTTAACATTACACCGCTTCCGGCTAAAGTTGCTGATTTAGCAAGTAGCTCCATAGAATTTGCAACCTCGCTCATGGGTTTGTTTATTGAATTCCATTTTACACCTCCAAAAAGTTCTTTCAATCTTTGGGGAGCCTCGGCCGGTAATCTCGTCAAAGAGTTTACCATTTCTGTAAGGTGAGGTGCTATTCCTTGAATAGCTTCCACATTAGACATTTTAGGGTCCAATTGCATAAGCTCAAAGAACCTATTAAGAACTTCCATGTTTTGACCGCCTTGTAAGAAAGAAAAGGCATCGCCAAGTATTTGAATAGGCTTAGCAACTTTTTGAAGCTGAGGAGCCATCCTAATTATGTCTTCAAGAATATCTAATGGTCCTTTTGATTTTTCTCCACCAAAAAAACTAGTTATGCCATCAAAGAATGCTTTACCTACATTTGCTATTGAAGAGAATAATCCACCAGCTGCGACACCTGCTGTGGCGCCGGCAAGTGCCAATAAAGAGACAGAAATTGCTATAATACCTCCAGCAAGAGGTAATAGATTATCTACGCCTATCTCATTCTTAAGTCTAGCTAAAATATCAACAATGCCATTAACTGGTGTTAATAAAGCTTCACTAAGCGACTTAGAAACCGAAGTTAAATCAGGCATATTACTAAAGATTTTAGCTACTACCCAAATAGTTCCAGCAATAAGTATTACACCAACTACGCCCAATAATATAGCAACAGCACCGGCACCAGACGCAGCAATAGCTCCAATTATTGCAATGGGTACACTAAATAAAACCAAAGCTATAATAATACCTAAAGACCACTCCGTAGGTATTGTCGTAAAGTCCTTGGGTAAGGCACTAAGTATCCATGCAACACCTAAAATACCTAGTGAAACTACTATAGCACCTAAAACTCCAACAACAAATGATTTAAAAGTAACGCGATTAACTAACATGCCTATTATAGCTATACTAGCTCCAAAAACTATTAGCGCCAGACCAGCCTTTAAGGTCCAAGCCGCTTCAGGCGGAGCGCCGTACTTACCACCCAAATTCTCATATATGTCAAATATATACGCTGTTCCGACTATACCTAAAGCTACGAAAACCGCAGCAGCTGCAGCCTTACCCATATCTTTTAGTGAAGCTCCTTTTACACCTTTAACTAATCCTATAAAACTCAATGAAAATACTAAAAGTGACAAACCCGCTTTAAGAGACCATCTCCAATCAGGTGCTTTCATTTTATTTATATCTGGAAGTTGTGTAAATATCCAAGCTACTAACCATACAGCACCGGCTATAATAGCCATAGCAGCTCCAGCGTACAAAATCTCGCTTTGTTTAGCACCTTTTATAGCATCCAATATAAGTTTAAAACTATATGCTGAAGCAACAAGCGACAAACCTATCAAGAACACTGTAGCATATACCTTTAAGTCTGTAATAGGCGCAACCGCCTGTAAGATCCAGCTAGACACTGCAATACCACCCGCTATGATAGGAATAGCTAGTCCAGCTTTTAAAATATCCTTTATGTTCTTACCTTCTATCTTATCTAATACCATGGAGTATGCCCAAGCTGCTCCAGTCAATGCTATACCAACTAAGAACGCAGTTAATAACTTTATTGGAGCGACTGGCATTACAAGCTGGAAAATCCAAGATGATACTGCTATACCTGCGGCTAATCCGACTATTGATATCAATGTAGCACCCATCAAAGCCCAAATACCTCCATTGCTGCTACTTGAAACGTTTCCAAGCGCACCAGCATCTATTTTATCTTGACCCTTCATTTTGCCAAGTGTGTTAGCTATCTTAACAAATGTTGGAGCCATAGTTAATAAAGCGGCACCTATTAAGACAGCAGTCAATAACTGCATAGGAGAAATAGGAACTATGAGTCTCATTAAAAATGAACTTACAACAATAGCAGCTATCATTCCTACCATAGCCAACAGAGTCGCTCCGGCAGTGGCGAACATTGTTGAGACATCTGTCTTTTTAGCATCTATCCCCTTGTATGAAACGCTAGTTTCTCCATTAAGCTCCTTCATTGATTTCATTATAGAGATGAAGCCTGGAGTCATAAGTGCTATAGTTCCTACAATCGCAACCGCCGTAAGAAGTTGAGACCCTGAAACTTTAGGTATAAGACTAAATATTCCAGCAGAAGCTACTACAGCAGCCGATAAAGAAACCATCATAAATGCAGCTAGTCCAGTATCTTTTACCGATAAAGGCTTAAACCCAGTTGCTCCAGCCATAGATTTATCATCATCACCTGAAGAAGGACTTCCGTTTGTTCTATTTCTATTTGCTTTAACTAACGAACCAACTACAAGTTTCAAAAGAGTAGACTGATTTCTCATCTCCTCCATGTGTTCAGTATGTGAGGATTTTAAATCTAAAGATAACGTATTTACGGAATTCAAAATTGAAGAATTTGAACCATTAGTAAGATTGACTTGATCTCTCATAATAGTCTTTATTTCACCAAGTAGTACCGTTTGTTGATTAAGCTGATCAACGGTCTCTTTTTGTAAAGAATTAGCGTCTACCGTTAACATCTCAATACCGGTAAGTTTATCTACCGTATCTTCTGATAACGCTTCGAATCTATAAATAGGGCTTAAGATGGCCTGAAACTGCTTCTCTGTCATAAAGGTAAACGGAATATCCGTATATTATTTTAATCTAATTATATATCCAAAAAGAAAGGGGCTTTAAGCCCCTTTCTCCTATAGTTTAGGAACCGACATATTTGGTACCTTTAGATTTGGAATACGAGGCATACTTGAGCCATATGCTTCGTTTTGTTTTTCATTTTGCTTACTTTCTTCCTTAAGGTGTTCAACTAGATCTTTAACAAGATAATGAAACTCGTAATATTCTAGCTTGTCAAGCTCGGAAGGCTGAATGTGCAATTTAAGATAGAGATAAAACTTTGTTTTAAAGAAGTTCTCCAGTGAAATCTTGAATAATGAAAATAGATTTGATGCCGTCGCGAAAGTTGATAGGTACTGAGGCCT
>CALJFB010000057.1 GCA_938073895.1 uncultured Flavobacteriaceae bacterium | reverse complement strand
AAAAAAGATTTACAACAAATAAACAGTCCTTTGGATAATGCTTTAAAAAAATTATCTTTACGGGATAACAACAACAACAAACCCACTATATCCTGACCTATTTACGGGATATCGACGACAAAAGTTACTATATAACACGTTAGCCACAATTAAAACCCATAAACTATGAAAATAATAACGACAACATTTTTATTACTAATTTCTTTTTATTCTTATTGCCAAACAGAATATTATACAACTGATGGAAAAAACAGAATTACAAAATCAGAGGCAGAGGAAATCTTAACTAAACAGGTTGACAAAATGACCAAAATACTCGGAAAACAGTTATACGGAAGTTTGACAATTGAGAATACCGAAACAAAAAAGGATTCTATAATTTCTAAAGTATCTTTTGCCATTAGTGACAAAAAGAAAGACAACTTAATTAATTCTGGACCATTATCTGAATTTAAACACAAGGAATTCCCAAAATTTGACTTAAAGACTTTAGCCGATAAAAACTTTAATTCTGAAAAACTAATAGGCAAACCAACTATGATTAATTTTTGGTTTACAAGATGTGCGCCTTGCATTGACGAAATGCCAGTTTTGAATAAAATAAAAGAAAAGTACAAAGATGACTTTAATTTTATTGCTATTACATACGAGAAAAAGGAAGATGTTGAAAAATTTCTTGAAAAACATCCGTTTGACTTTGAGCATCTAATAAATGCCAAGGATTTTACTGATCAATTAGGAATTCAAGCGTATCCGATGAATCTGTTTTTAGATAAGAATGGAGTCTTAAAGTATGTGAAAGGTGGAATTCCATACGAAAGCAAAGAAGGAGAAGAGTTGAAAATGGGAGAAGGAAATGAAATAATTGAGATTATTGAAAAACTAAAATAACTGTGGCTAACACCGTATATAATTTATTGCTAGTTCAAGCCTACTTACGAAAGTCCTCGCGGACTTTCTTGGTCGGTAATTATTCACTAAATTAGTTGCTTAAAACACGCAACAAACCATATACAACAACGTTGTATGCAATAAAATTATTTATACAACATCAGCCCTATTAATAAAGGTATGTGGCAAACCGCATATCCTACCTTATTTCCAAAACCAAGTAATATTATTAGCATACTTACTAACGATATTATCATTAACCAAAATCCTATTTTATTTTTTCGTGTCATAATTTTACTGTTCGCTTCGCCCATACAACAATGTATATAAAAAATTGTTAAGGAACATTATTTAAATTAGTTAAAGTGTTTATTTATAGTGGTTTGTGTTTGTTAACGAACATTTAGTCTTATTTAAGGCACAACTTTTCATATACGAATTCGTTGTGCATAATGCGGAAATCGTGCGAAAATTGACCATTTTAACTAAAAAAAGCCAACGCGCAAACAGCACATTTGGTTTTTTGCCAAAACATAATCCAACGCTGAAAAAACCAAAAGAGCTGTTTTTTGCCAACGCTCGAATTGATTCTAAATATTCAACTGAAAAAATGAGCTAATACATAACAAAAAAATAATACATTCGTTTATTAGGTATTGGTCTAATTGTTGACTATCCATTTATGAAAAATAAATAATATTAAAATGAAAAAAATAATTGCGGCATTATTAGTAATATTTGTAAGCGTAAGCACAACAATGGCTCAAGAGTGGAATACAGATATTAAAATTGCAAAAGAAATTGCAGCCAAAGAAAGTAAGCCTATAATATTAGTATTTCAAGGTTCAGATTGGTGTGCGCCTTGTATAAAACTAGACCGTGAAATTTGGAGTACTGATACCTTTGAAAAGTACGCAAAAGATAATTATGTTATGCTAAAGGCAGATTTCCCGAGAAGAAAGAAAAATGCATTGTCAGAAACACAAACAAAGGCAAACGCACAACTAGCTGAAAAATACAATAAACAAGGATTTTTTCCTTTTGTTGTAGTACTTAATTCTAGTGGCAAAGTTTTAGGAGAAAGTAGCTACAAAAAAACTACACCAGAAAATTATATTAAAGAATTAAACGCTTTTACAAAGTAATTTGAAACATCTAATCACTTTATTATTTTTATTCTCAATATTGAGTTGTACAGCACAACAACCTTATAAGAGAACACTCAAATTAATGGGTAGCCGATTTGATATTACTGTCGTAGCAAACGATTCTATACAAGCAAACAAATATATTGATACTGCTATCGCAGAAATATCAAGAATTGAAAAATTAATTTCATCTTGGGATGCTAATTCTCAAACATCAGAAATTAATCGCAATACAGGAATTAAACCTGTGAAAGTTGACAAAGAATTGTTTGATTTAACTGAAAGAGCAATAGGCATTTCAAAATTGACAGATGGTGCTTTTGACATTAGCTATGCTTCAATGGACAAAATTTGGAAGTTTGACGGAAGTATGACTAAAATGCCTTCAAAAGAGGAAATAATTGCTTCTGTAGAAAAAGTTGGCTATCAAAACATTGTTTTAGATAAAATGGATAGTACTGTTTTTCTTAAATTAGAAGGAATGAAAATTGGTTTTGGCGCTATTGGAAAAGGCTATGCAGCTGATAAAGCAAAATCACTTCTCATTTCAAAAGGTGTACCTTCTGGAATTATTAATGCTTCTGGAGATATGAATACTTGGGGAAAACAACCTAATGGAAATGAATGGAAAGTAGCCATCACAAATCCAATGGATAAAAATAAAGTCTTTGCTTTATTACCTATTACAAATGGAGCTGTAGTTACTTCTGGTAATTATGAAAAATATGTAAACTTTAATGACAAACGATACACACATATTATTGACCCAAGAACTGGATATCCTTCTTCTGGAATAATAAGTGTAACTGTATTTGCGCCTAAAGCAGAATTGGCAGATGCGCTAGCAACTTCAGTATTTGTTATGGGAAAAGAGGCAGGTTTAGACCGCATTAATCAATTACCCAAAATAGAATGTATTATCATAGACGATAAAGGAAAAATTACGAAATCAAAGAATATAGAAATAGATAAATTATGATTAAAAAATTTATTTGTGCTGCATTAATAACTACTTGTTTTAGTAGTTGTGTTGTGGTTAAAGAATACGAAAAAGTAAATATAAATGACCCAGATATGGTATTGACTGATAAGAAATGTGACAGAAATGTTTCCACAATGCATTCATATCGTGAAGCAGCTGTAGGAGCAAATGGAGGAAAAACTGGTGGAGGTTGCGGCTGTAATTAATAAAACAAGAAATTTGAAAAAAATAATTTTAATATTATGCGTATTTGCTTTGGCTAAATCATATTCGCAAACAGGAAAAGACTCAACCAAAGTTTATAAAAAACGTGTATTAGAAACTATCGAAGTAGACTTTTTAACAAGTTATTATTCGCAAGATGGAGATAATGCTGCGGTAAGTGGCGGAATAGGTACTGAAGAATTAACTGATGTTACAGGAACTTTTGTGGTTTCAATACCTTTAAATGATGATGATGTATTAACCATTGATGCAGGAGTTTCCGCATATACATCAGCATCTTCAAGTAACGTTGGCCCTTTTGATGATGGACCAGCAGACCCATTTCAAGCATCATCTGGTGCATCAAGTAGCGACCTATGGGCAAATTTAACTGGAAGCTATAGTCATAGCTCTGATGACAGAAATGATATTTGGTCTGCAAAAATATCAATTTCATCAGAATACGATTACTTTTCAGCTGGTGTTGGTGGTAGTTACACAAAATTATTTAACGAAAAGAACACAGAATTAAGTGTAAACGCAAATGTTTATATCGATACTTGGAATGCTATTTACCCAACTGAATTAAGACCATTTGGAGAAAACGGAAATGGTTTAAGTAATACTTTATTTACACAAAACACAATTACTGGCAATACAAACTATAATCCTAGATTTACGGAGTTTGCAGACGAAGGTCGTAATTCCTATTCTTTAGGTTTTGGGTTTTCCCAGATACTTCATAAAAACGTACAAGGGTCTTTAGCATTAGATTTTGTGCAACAAGATGGATTGCTATCTACGCCATTTCAAAGAGTATACTTTGGAGATGTAGCAGATTCTTTTATCGATAATTTTCAGTTAGCAGATGCGAATGAGCGTTTGCCAGATTCAAGATTTAAAGTTGCTATAGGTGGTCGTTTAAATTGGTATCTTAATGAAACAGTTACCGTTAGGACTTTTTATCGTTATTACTCTGATGACTGGGGAATAAATTCGCATACAGCAAGTATTGAAGTGCCAATTAAAATAACTAAAAAGTTTACGTTGTATCCATCTTATCGATTTTATAACCAAACAGCAGCTGATTATTTTAACCCTGCAGAAGGTGCTTTATCCACCGATGAGTTTTACACTTCAGATTTTGACCTCTCAGAATACTCAGCAAATCAATTTGGTTTTGGAGTAACGTATACAGATATTTTTGCAAAGGCACATATCTGGAAATTTGGTCTAAAAAGTATTGACTTAAAATTTTATCAGTACGATAGAGACACATCATTTACTTCTAGCATTATTACTGCAGGTTTTAAGTTTGTGATGGATTAATCGAATATTTATGCTTTGTTTATTTTAAGCCAACGCTAAAAAGCCATACACATTCGCAATTCGCATCAGCCAAAGCTACACCAAAAATTGCAAAAGAGTATGTCTCGCCATCGCACACATTTGGACTAAATAACAAACATTGGAAAACCAAGCTGAGCGTGAAAAGCACTATGCACAACAATGTATATAAAACATAGCTATTACAGGCTTTCCGAGAGGTTATTGCTTCTTTAATAAGTCCGCCAAATTTTTATTTTTGTATATTTATAAAATTAAAAGATAAATAGAAAAAATAAAAAATTGGCTCGTGTTTAATCCGAAACGATAGTGTTTTTTTTACACGCTACGTTTCATATACGGAGACGTTGTAAGTAATGCTGAAAAACCAACAAACCGAGTGAATATTGGCATTCAAGAGAAGAAAATTAAGTAAAACTTTAAAGACTCCAAAGAGTCTAACATTTTAGAGTTTTTAAACAAGCATTAAATTTAATTCTAATTAAAATTTGGAATGAAAATTACAGCAGATTTAAAAAAAAATGCGGAATTGTTTACTCTATCGGAATTGAAAATTTTTCGGAATAAAACGATGACTGAGTTTACTCAAACTCTGAAAAATAACCAAAGCCAACAAAGTTATTTAACCTATAAAAAGCAAGAATAAAACTAAGCTTTTACAAACCTTAAAGAAGCTTCTACAACTTGATTTAAAGCCATCGGCAAATCTTCTTTTTCCCAAGGATGAGTCGCATTAAAAACATGATTACTATTTTCAATATTTAATAGTTTACTACTAGGAGACCATTTGTGCAAATCTAAAGCATCAGAGAAACTAACCGCTTTATCGTTTTCTGCGTGAATAATTAAATACGGAATTTCCAACTGCCTTACTGCCAATTCTATATTTAAACGATCTTGGTTTGATCTAAAATCTTCATAGAATTGATAATTATGAGGCATTTGCTGTTTTGTTCTTCCGTTTAAAACCGTTTTAACGCCATCTTTTTTCCATTGAAGTCGTTCTGCTTCTGTTCCAAATCTATTTCCGTAATCCGAAACCGAAGCCAAAGTTATGAGCTTGGTAATTCTTTTATCTTCAGAAGCCATAATAGAAACTATTCCGCCACCACGCGAATGACCAATTAAAGTAATATTTGTGGTATCAATTTCATTAGAAAACGAATGCTTTTTATGTAATAAAAAATCAATTATATTTTTTAAATCGGTTAATTCTTTAGTGTAATTGTTTTCGGCGAAAGCCTCTAAATCTGGAAAATCTATTGGATTATCAATAGTTCCACCATTATAAGAGAAATTAAATTTCACAAAAAAGCAATCGGATTTACTAAACGCTTTGGCAACCAAATTCCAAGAACCCCAATCTTTAAAACCCTTATATCCGTGACAAAAAATAACCAAAGGTTTCTTTGTATTGTTTTGGTTGTAATACAAATCGTAGACAATAGATGGGCTGTTTTGGCGACTTAATATTTGGTTCTTATGTATCATGCTATAAAAATAAAAGACTACACTTTAAAACAATAATAATTGCTAATAAAATTGTCAATAATTAACTAATTGTTATATTTTAAATCCATATTTTTTTTGCAACTTTGCCTCACTAAAAAAATTACTTTAATGCCAAAAATATCACAAAAAGGAATCGCAATGCCACAATCGCCAATTCGTAAATTGGTACCATTTGCAGAAAAAGCATACGCAGCAGGAAAAAAAGTATACCATTTAAACATTGGGCAACCAGATATTAAGACACCACAAGTGGCTTTAGATGCTGTTAAAAACAATTCTTTAGAGATATTAGCATACACACGTTCGGAAGGTTCTGACACGTACAGACAAAAAATTGCAAACTATTACGAACGCAACGAAATTTTTGTAAACAAGGAAGATATTGTTGTAACTACTGGTGGAAGCGAAGCATTATTATTTGCTTTTGGTAGTATAATGGATGTAGACGACGAAGTTATTATTCCAGAACCTTTTTACGCAAATTACAATGGCTTTTCTACCGCTTCTGGCGTAAAAGTTGTTCCTGTAATTTCTAAAATTGAAGATAATTTTGCATTACCTGCAATAGAAGAGTTCGAAAAATTAATTACGCCAAAAACCAAGGCTATTTTAATTTGTAACCCAGGAAATCCAACAGGTTATTTATATTCTAAAGACGAAATTAAAAAATTAGCTGCCATAGTTAAAAAACACGATTTATTTTTAATTGCAGACGAAGTTTATAGAGAATTTGCTTACGATGGTGCAGTCCACTACTCTATTTTACAAGAACAAGATTTAGACGAGCACGCTATAATTATAGATTCTGTATCCAAACGTTACAGTATGTGTGGCGCACGAATTGGATGTTTAGTAAGTAAAAGCAAATCTGTAATAGCTACTGCATTAAAATTTGCACAAGCAAGATTAAGTCCACCAACACTAGCACAAATTGCAAGTGAAGCCGCTTTAGATACACCACAAAGTTATTTTAACGATGTTATTGAAGAATATGTTGAAAGACGTAACACCTTAATTAACGGTTTAAAAAACATTGAAGGCGTAAAAGTTGCAACACCAAAAGGTGCTTTTTACTGCGTAGTAGAATTACCTGTAAAAAATAGCGATGTTTTTGCACAATGGTTATTAGAAGAATTTGATGTAGACAACGAAACTATTATGGTTGCTCCTGCAGGTGGATTTTATAGCACACCAAATACAGGTTTAAACCAAATTAGAATTGCATACGTATTAAACAAGGAAAGCTTATTAAAATCGGTTAATATATTAAAAGAAGCCTTAAAAGTATATAAAGACTAAGTGTTAATCCAAGACAACATATCTCTAAAATCGTACAATACTTTTGGTATAGATGTGCAAGCAAAACAATTTGTTAGTGTTTCTAATACAAAACAGCTAATTCAGGTTTTAAAAGCACATCCAAACACTAAAAAACTTCTTTTAGGCGGCGGAAGTAATATGTTGTTAACTCAAGACATAGAGCAACTTGTAATTCATTTAAATTTAAAAGGAAAAACAGAAATTTCTAAATCAGAAAAACACGTTTTAATTGAAGCTAATGCTGGCGAAAATTGGCACGATTTTGTACTTTGGTCTATAGAACAAGGTTTTGGTGGTTTAGAAAACATGTCGCTTATTCCAGGAAATGTGGGCACAAGTCCTATACAAAATATTGGCGCTTATGGCGTAGAGTTAAAAGATACATTTATAAGTTGCAAAGCCTTAAATATAGAGACTTTACAGGTTGAAGAATTTACAAATAAAGACTGTAAATTTGGTTACAGAAATTCTATTTTTAAAAATGAAGTAAAAGGCAAGTACATCATTCTAAGCGTTACGTTTAAACTAACAAATATTACCCATAATCTTAAAGTAAGTTATGGTGCAATTAAAGACGAATTAACGCAGCAAAACATAAGCAATCCTACTATAAAAGATATTTCTAATGCAGTTATAGCAATTAGACAATCTAAATTACCAGACCCAAAAGAAATAGGAAATAGCGGAAGTTTTTTTAAAAATCCTGTTATTTTAAAAGACGATTTTAATAAACTATTAAAGAACTTTCCAAACGCACCAAGTTATCCTGTATCGGAAACTCAGGTTAAAGTTCCTGCAGGTTGGCTTATAGAAACTGCTGGATTTAAAGGTAAAACCTTTGGCAATTATGGTGTTCATAAAAAACAAGCTTTGGTATTAGTAAATTATGGTGGTGCAACAGGAACAGATATCTTAAATCTGTCTAAATTAATTCAAGAAACAGTAAAACGCATTTTTAACATTAATATTGAAGCCGAAGTAAATATTTTGTAGATTTAAAAAACATCTCAATTATTAAATTATACTAAAGCCAATTAATTACAATAATGTTAGTCGATGCTTATCAAAACGTTTTATTTTTAATTAAGACGTTATTAAAAAAGACCTACTTGGCCTAATATTAAATCATACCTTTTTATAAATGTAGAAGAAAAAATAATAGGACATCTTATTACTACAAAATGTATTATTTATTAAGGTTACTCTAAAAAACCGTATAAAGCGTTGTTACAATTACACCTTTATTAGCTTTTAAAGGAATAGCTAGTAATTGTTTTTTCTGTTTTACTTTAAAATTAAAAGGTGCTACTAATAGATCAATTCCACTTTGCGTTTTAAGTCTAATGCCTTGCCCAGAAAGTATATCTTTATTAGGTTTAAAATTACCATTAGGTAAATGTTCTGTTAGAATAACATATTTAAAATTAATTAATTTAGCAACTATATTTTGCACTTCGGTATTAGATAAATGTTGCAACACTTGTCTAATTAAAACACAATCTGCAACAGGTAAATTATCTACTGCAATATCTAAACAATTAAACTCTAAATTTTTAGCTTTAAAATTTTCTTTATTATACGCAATAAGCTTAGAAACAATATCTATGCCTATGTAAGACTTGGTATATTTTACTAATTGTTTGCCTATATTAAAATCACCACAACCTAAATCGCAGACTACAAGTGGACTTATAAAAGATTGTAAAAAAGAAGACACAACTTCTATATACGGATTAACAATTTCAGGATTATGAGAACCACTACCAGAATAAAAAGCGCCATTATTAGTTCCCCAAAGATTTAGCTCGTAAACCTGATCCATAGCGGCTTTTGTTGGCCAAGCTTTTTTTATTTTTTGAGATGCATTTTCTTTGTTGGACATATTGTTTTACTAACCACACAAAACTACAAATTAATAACAGAAATCTTTTAAGCAATAAACAAATATTAACTCTCAAAATTGCAACTTAAAAACAAGTTCTACGTATTTTTTATTTTAGTTAATACTTATATATTTTACTTATTGTTTGAAATCTATTTAATAAATCTTGGTAAAATATGTTTAACATTTAATGGGAACAAAATTAAGATTAAAGACATAAAAGGAAATAGAACAATAGACACATTTAGAAAATAGTTCTATTTAATTTTAAAACTAGAATGTACTTTTAAAAATTATAAATTATGTAAAAAAAGAAGACTATAAAACTATTAAAAACTGGATTACTCTTAATGATTTATTAATTTTAATAAAAAAATCATGACTCATTATAAGGTTTAAAAATGAAAGTATTTAAATAAACTTTAAAATTAACACGATATAATTCATTACTAATTTTAAAAAAATCTACAATAAAAATAATAAAAAACTTCAGCTTACAGCGTTTGTAATTATTGGCTTGTTCTTGCCTACTTACTAAATTCTTACAGATTTCTATTCAGTTTTTATTTATTAAATTGGGTATGTTAAAATGTATCAACAGAAAACAAGAAACAAAATGAACAAAACAATATTTAAAATCTCTAAAATGGATTGTCCTTCTGAAGAAAATTTAATCCGAATGAAATTGGATGGGATTTCAAGTATAGCAAATTTAGATTTTGACATTCCAAATCGAAAATTAACCGTTTTTTACAGCGGTAAAATAAATCAAATAGAAAAATCCATAAACGAGTTAAATTTAGGTGGACACAAAATAGCAACTACACAAACCAACCAAACGGAATTTGAAGAAAATACGAACCAAAAAAAGTTACTTTGGGCTGTTCTTGCAATAAATTTGGCCTTTTTTATTATTGAAATAACAACAGGAATTATATCAAAATCTATGGGACTTGTTGCCGATAGTTTGGATATGCTTGCCGATAGTATTGTTTACGGAATTAGTTTATTAGCAGTTGGTGGAACTATAATTAAGAAAAAACGAATTGCAAAAATTGCTGGTTATTTTCAAATTACACTTGCACTTATTGGGTTTCTAGAAGTGTTAAGACGATATTTTGGAAGCGAGAAACTTCCAAATTTTTCTACAATGATTATTGTTTCAATTTTTGCACTTATAGCAAACGGAATTTGTCTATATATTTTACAAAAATCAAAAAGTAAAGACGAAGCTCATATAAAAGCAAGTATGATTTTTACTTCAAATGATGTGATTATAAATGTAGGTGTAATAATTGCGGGAATTTTAGTAAAATGCTTAGGTTCCAACAAACCAGATCTAATTATAGGAACAGTTGTTTTTGTTTTGGTAATTCAAGGTGCAACTAGGATTCTTAAATTAAGTAAATAAAAAATAATTAGAACACGCTATACTAAGCTATAAAAACAAAAAATCATACATTTTACAAACATTAAGTTTTATATTAGTCATAAATAAACCTAAATTAAACCTTTGCACCAATAAATTTAAACTTAAATCCATGAAAATCAATTTATTATCTTGCGATGCTGCAAGACCAGATAAAAGAGCAATTACAAAATGTATTACAGAAATTGCGTCTAATGTATCAGATTCTTTAGCAAAAGAATTTACAGATATATTATTAGAAGGCGATGCTGTAGATATTGAAATTAGCGATAAAAATTCGGCTTCAGATTTAAGAGCTTTAAGAAAGCTAGATATTGATTACGAAATTTTAGAAGAATAAAATCAGCCTTAAACTAGATAGCTATAGATGCTTTAGATTTAAAAAATTATCTAATCAATTTATAATTTCACCATAAAAAGTCTTAGCATTGGTTTATTTAAATGTCTAAATAAACTAACAAGCCTGCAAGAAAATTAATATAAAGCAAGGTACTTTTAAATTAGATTTAAAGCAGGAATAAAACAATTAGAACCTATTTACTTAAAGCGTAAATAAACAAAAAATTGTATCTTTGTAGTTCTAAAAATCAGACGTTTTGAAATTATTTTTAATCACATTAGTATTATTAGGTTTAGGAGTAGCAGGAATTGCTATTAAAATTTGGGCTAAAAAAGATGGTAAGTTTGCAGGAACTTGTGCCAGCCAAAATCCAATGTTAAATAAAGAAGGAGAAAATTGTGGATTCTGTGGTAAAACACCAGAACAATATGCAGATTGCAGTGAACCAGAACACGAGTCTTAAAAAATTGAACACATAAAAAAAGCGTTTATTAAAATGAAATTCATTTTAATAAACGCTTTTTTACGTTAAGTAATTAACTTATTCTTTAGCAAAAAATGCTTTATGGATAATACCAGCTACAATTGCGCCTGCAATTGGTGCTAACCAAAACAGCCATAACTGCGCAGAAAAATCTCCTCCAGCAAATATAGCCTGACTTGTAGATCTTGCAGGATTAACAGATGTATTAGTAATAGGAATACTTATTAAATGTATTAACGTTAAAGCCAAACCAATTGCAATACCAGCAAAACCTTTTGGCGCTTTTGGATGTGTACTTCCTAAAATAACTAATAAAAAAAACAGTGTTAACAGAAACTCTGCTACTAAAGCAGACATCATAGAAAAACCACCTGGAGATAAATGACCATAACCATTAGCAGCAAAACCACCAACATCTGTAAAGTCTGATTTTCCAGATACAATTAAATATAATGCGCCAGCTGCAACAAAAGCACCAAGTAATTGCGCAATAATGTATCCAAACAAATCTTTAGCATCAAATTTTCCACCAGCCCAAAGTCCAATAGAAACTGCAGGATTAAAATGTGCACCAGAAACATGTCCAACAGCATAAGCCATAGTTAAAACAGTTAAACCAAACGCTAAAGATACTCCTACAAATCCAATACCTAATTCTGGATAACCAGCTGCAAAAATGGCGCTACCGCAACCACCAAATACAAGCCAAAAGGTTCCAAAAAATTCTGCCATTACTTTTTTCATAATTTTATTTGATTTAAGTTCAAAAATTAAGGTACAAAAAAATATTTAAATCAATAATTTCAATCGTATCCAAATACATTCAAATCGGTTATATTTGCCAACTTAAACTTAGGTTTTAGTCTATGCACATTTTAAACGTAATTTTCTTTCTATTTATTTCTATTGTTGCCATACAGACTATATACTACATCGTTTTTTCTTTTTTTGCGTTTTCAAAACTAGAGCAAAACAAAACTTCGTCTATTCCAGTTTCTGTAATTATTTGTGCAAAAAATGAAGCCAAAAACATTAAAACCTTTCTACCGTTAATTTTAGAGCAAGATTATTCAGTTTTTGAAATTGTTTTAATAAACGATGCGTCTTCTGATGATACTTTAGAATTGTTTGAAGCCTTTGCTAAAAAACACAGTAATATAAAAATAGTAGATGTTGTCAATAACGAAGCCTTTTGGGGTAACAAAAAATACGCTTTAACTCTTGGTATAAAAGCTGCCAAACATAACCATTTACTTTTTACAGATGCAAATTGCCAACCTGTTTCTAAAAATTGGATTAGTAATATGAGTTCTAACTTTTCTAACACAAAATCTATTGTTTTAGGCTATGGATCTTATCAAAAAAAAGTTGGTAGTTTATTAAATAAATTAATTCGTTTTGAAACACTTTTAACAGCTATTCAATATTTTTCTTTCGCAAAGGCAGGATCACCTTTTATGGGTATTGGTAGAAATTTAGCTTACACTAAAAACGATTTTTTTAGTGCTAACGGCTTTATAAACCATCTGAAAGTTAGATCTGGAGACGATGATCTTTTTATAAACGAAGTTGCCACAAAACATAATACATCTATTTGCTTTACAGAAAACAGTTTTACCGTTTCTATACCAGAAACATCTTTTGACACATGGTTTAAACAAAAGCGACAACACGTATCTACTACAAAACTTTACAAAAACAAACATAAATTTGCATTAAGATTATTTTATGCAAGTCAGGTATTATTTTATATACTACCAATTATATTATTATCGTTTTTACACCAATGGGAAATTGTTGTTAGCTTAATTGGATTTAAAATTGGCTTACAATACATTGTTTTTGGATTTTCGGCTTCAAAACTAAAAGAAATAGATGTATTATATTTATTACCGCTTTTAGAAATTGGACTAATTATAGCTCAATTAAGTATCTTTATAACTAATAAAATATCAAAACCTGCACATTGGAAATAAAAGACGCTATAATTAGAGCAAAAGCAAACGACCAAAAAGCATTTAATTTCTTGCTAGATACGCATTGGGATTATGTGTATGGTTTTCAGTTAAAACGATTAGAAAACGAAAATAATGCCGAAGACATTACTATTCAAACTTTTTCTAAAGCATTCGATAAAATTGAAAGTTTTAACGACAGCTACACCTTTAAAACGTGGATAATTACTATTTCTAAAAATCTTCATATTGATTTATTACGAAAAGAAAAAGCATCTATTCTTAAACAAAAAGAATTAATCTCTGGAGACGAAGCTTATAATATTCCAGACGATTCGCCTTCAATAGAAGATAAATTAATTACAGAACAAAATTTAGCAAAGCTTTTAAGAGATATAAAACGCTTAAAACCTCATTACCAAGAGGTTATTCAACTTCGTTACTTTCAAGAATACAGCTACAAACAAATAGCAACAGAACTTAACGAACCCATAAATAATATTAAAGTAAAACTACTAAGAGCTAAAAAACTTTTAGCAGAAATTATAAATGGTTAAGCACTACTTAGATTTTAATTTTTAATCAAATACTTTGTATCTTTGTATTGAAGAAAAATTGCAAAAATGGAAACTAAAACAGCTTCAAATATATTACCGGTAAGACAAGCTAAACCAAAATGGCTTAAAGTTAAATTACCTACAGGTAAAAAATATACTGAACTTAGAGGTTTGGTAGATAAATACAGTCTTAACACAATTTGTGCTTCTGGAAGTTGCCCAAATATGGGCGAATGTTGGGGAGAAGGAACAGCTACATTTATGATCTTAGGAAATATATGTACTCGTTCTTGCGGGTTTTGTGGTGTTAAAACCGGAAGACCAGAAACAGTAGATTGGGACGAGCCAGAAAAAGTAGCGCGTTCTATTAAAATTATGGGCATAAAACATGCGGTTTTAACTAGTGTAGATAGAGACGATCTAAAAGATATGGGAAGCATTATGTGGTCTGAAACAGTTAAAGCTGTAAGACGAATGAATCCTGAAACAACTCTAGAAACTCTTATTCCAGATTTTCAAGGTATTACAAAACATATTGATAGAATTATAGATGTTGCACCAGAAGTAGTGTCGCACAACATAGAAACCGTAAGACGTTTAACAAGAGAAGTTAGAATTCAAGCCAAATACGATAAAAGTTTAGAAGTATTAAACTATCTTAAAAACTCGGGCCAAAGACGTACAAAATCTGGTATTATGTTAGGTTTAGGCGAAAAACGTGAAGAAGTTATTCAAACCTTAGAAGATTTACGTAAAAACCAAGTAGATGTTGTTACAATTGGCCAATATTTACAGCCAAGTAAAAAACATTTACCAGTGCAACAATTTATTACACCTGATCAGTTTCAGGAATACGAAAAAATTGGTAAAGAATTAGGTTTTAGACACGTAGAAAGTAGTGCTTTAGTTAGATCTTCTTACAAAGCACAAAAACACATTAACTAAATGATAAAAGTTGCCATTAATGGTTTTGGTAGAATTGGTCGTCGTTTGTTGCGCTTATTACAAGAGCACAACACTATTAAAGTAGTTGCTATTAATGATTTAGCAGATGCAAAAACACTAAGTCATTTATTTAAATACGACAGTATTCATGGCGTATTTAAAGGCGAAGTTAATTGTACTTCAAACCAAATTATTATTAACGGCAATACCATTGATTTATTAAACGAAAATCATCCAAAAAACATTAATTGGCAGTCTTATAAACCCGATTATGTTATAGAAGCTACTGGTAAATTTAAAACCGAAGCAGATTTAGAGTTTCATCTTAAAAATGGTGCCAAACAAGTAATTTTAAGCGTTCCACCGCAAGACGATTCTATAAAAACTATAGTTTTAGGTGTAAACGATGATTTAATTACGGGCAACGAAAAAATTATTTCTAACGCATCTTGTACAACAAATAATGCTGCACCAATGATTGATATTATCAATAATTTATGCGGTATTAACCAAGCTTATATTACAACAATACATTCTTACACAACAGACCAAAGTCTGCATGATCAGCCACATAGAGATTTACGTAGAGCAAGAGCTGCAGGACAAAGTATTGTTCCAACAACAACTGGAGCAGCAAAAGCTTTAACTAAAATATTTCCAGATTTAAATAATGTAATTGGTGGTTGTGGCATTAGAGTTCCTGTTGCAAATGGCTCTTTAACAGACATTACATTTAATGTTAAAAAAGAAGTTTCTATAGAAGTTATAAATCAGGCTTTTAAATTTGCAGCTAAAAATCAATTTAAAAATGTTTTAGAATATACAGAAGATCCAATTGTGTCTATAGATATTGTTGGAAATCCTAATTCTTGTATTTTTGACTCGCAAATGACATCAGTAATTGGTAAAATGGTTAAAATTATTGGATGGTACGACAACGAAACAGGTTACTCCAGTAGAATAATAGATCTTATCTATTTGCTTCAATCAAAAAAATAGTGTTACTTTAATAAAAAATTAGTTAGCTATTTTCTATGCCTAAAAATAAGATATTCTTTATTATTTTTTATTGCTTGTTATGTACTTCTGTTATTGCTCAAAATAAAACGAGTAAAGAGATTAAAATATTAAGCGAAAATGTTGGGATGTATATTAAATTAGCAAAAACCAATATTAAAAACGACAAATACTACCAAGCCAGAAACGACCTAGACGACGCATTAAAAAATGCTAGAAATGCAAATAACAACGCTCTAATTGGTCTTGTTTATTATGAAACTGGAGAATTATTACTCTTAATGCAAGAATATGGTGAGGCAGAATTATCTTTTCAAAAAGCCATATTAAAACAAGAACTCCTTAAAAATAAAAAAGCACTAGCTAACAGTTATGGCGGTTTAGGAGATACGTATTTAAACCAACAAAGCTACACAGCTGCTAACAAATATTACCGCTTAGCAGAGATTGTATATGGCGAAGCTAATGAGGTAGACGCGCAAATGTTTGCCATATTAAAAAAAGGAATTGTACACTATAAGCAAGACGAATTTAGTTATGCCATAGAGGAATTTGATAAATGTATTGCCAGAGCAAAAACAAAAAACTCTCAAGATGTATTAAGCGCAGCGTACTTATACAAAGGTCATATTGTATCTAGATTAATAGACTTAGATCGTGGAATGCGAATGGCTTACAAAGGTTATGCTATTGCTGAAGAGAATAATTACACCGAAGTTCTAAAAAACACATTCTTTATTATTAGTGAAATTGAAGAACTAAAAGGCGATTCTCAAAAATCAATCTCATATTTAAAAAAACACATTCGCTTTAACGACTCTTTAGATGCAGTAAGAGACAACAAATTATCGACTAAAAAACGATTAGAATTCTTAAAAAATGGACAAACAGAATATCAATTAGAAAAAATTGAAAATCTGCAAGAATTAAAAGATACCAAAACCAAAAACAAGATTATAACAATGCTTGCGTTTGCTTTTTTTACAATACTATCTTTATTTACAATTTCGCTATACAAAAACAATACTATTAGAAAGAAATCTAATAACGAATTATCTCTAAAAAACAAAGAACTAATTATAGCAAAAGACACCGCAGAACAAGCAACAAAAGCCAAAGCAAATTTTTTATCTACAGTAACTCACGAATTAAGAACACCACTTTATGCAGTAACTGGCTTAACTAATATGCTTATTGAAGAAGACCCAAAAGAAGAACAAAAAAAACACTTAACATCTCTTAAATTTTCTGGAGATTATTTACTAACTTTTATTAACGACATATTAGATATTAATAAAATTGAAGCCCAAAAGGTAGACTTAGAAACAGAGATTTTTAACTTAAAATCCAAAGCTAAAAATATCCTTTTAGCCTTAAGTAATGCACAGCCAAAAAACAACGTAAAACTGCACTTAGAATACGATAAAGAGTTACCAAACTACTTTATACTAGATCAAGTTAAAATTTCTCAGATACTAATAAACCTAGTTGGAAACTCTTTAAAATTTACTAAAAACGGCGATATTTGGGTTAGAATTCTAAAAACAAAAGTAGAACAAGAACACTATACACTTAGATTTGAAGTAGAAGATAATGGCATAGGAATTAGTAAAGAAAAACAAGAAAATATATTTGAAAGCTTTGCACAAGGCTCTATAGAAATTAACCGAAAATATGGTGGAACTGGTTTAGGATTATCTATTGTAAAAGGATTAGTTGGCATTTTAGGCGGTACAATAAGCCTGGAAAGCGAGCTTGGAAAAGGCACAAAATTTTATTTTGAAATAAAACTTAAAAAAGCAGAAAAGAAAACAGAAATTAAACAATTACACTACTTTAAAGACTTAGAAGCTTCTAAACTTGAAAACATTAGTGTGCTAATTGTAGAAGACAATAAAATTAACCAAATGATTACTCAAAAAACATTGAGTAAAATGAAAATTAAAAGCGACATTGTAGATAACGGTGAAGCTGCGGTAGAACTAATTAAAGAGAAAAAGTACAATGTAATTTTAATGGATATACATATGCCAGGAATTGGTGGCGTAGAAGCTACAAAGCAAATTCGTAAATTAGATAAAAACTTAATAATTTTTGCCTTAACAGCAGTTACTTTAGACGATAAATTAGACGAATTTAAAAAAGCTGGATTTACAAATGTTATTTCTAAACCTTTTAAACAAGAAATGTTCGAGAAAATTTTATTTACAGAATTAACAAAACAAAATATTATTAGTTAGAACTTCTAACTTGTTTTTACAAAATTTAAAATCTGTTTATTAAATTCAATAGCATTCTCAATTTCAACCTCTATGGGTAAATAATACAGTTTACCATTAAGTTTAGGTTCAAATTGTAAACGCATATAATCTTTTTCTGTAGTAACAATTAAGTCCAATTTAGATAAAACATCAATATCTTTTAATGTAAAGTTATAATGATCCGAAAATTCTAAATGCTCGAAATCTAAATTCTTATCCTTTAAATAATTTACTAAAGGCTTAGCATTTGCAATTCCTGTTACTAAAGTAAAAGCCTTTAAATCTTCTAAAACCATTTCTTCTTTAACAGATTTTATTTTTTTTGAATATTTTATAGAACTAAAATAAACCGATTGGTCTTTTAAAGGACTAATTTTAGCTATAATTTGTTTCTTATCTTCATCTAAAATAGTATCCGGACATTTTGTAACCACAATAGCATTTGCACGTTTGTAGCCACTTTTAGGCTCGCGTAAATTACCTGTAGGCAAAACAATATCGTCTGTAAATAAATTAGAATAAGTAGAAAGCAACACGTTAAAACCTGCAGTAACTTTTCTATGCTGATACGCATCATCTAAGACAATAACGTCTGGTTTTGGCTGTAAATCCCTAAGCTTAGAAATTCCATTTTGTCGGTCTTCGCAAACAGCAACAAGAACGTCTTTACCAAAATTCTGGAAATATTGAAAACTTTCATCGCCCAAATCTACATGTGTTAAACCGCTTTTAGCTAACACAAAACCTTTAGTAGATCTACCATAACCTCTACTTAACGTTGCAATTTGTTTTTGGTCTTTTAACACATTAATTAAATAACTTACCATAGGCGATTTTCCGGTGCCACCAACACTTAAATTACCAACACAAATAATTGGAAAATTATACCTTTTAGAGCTAAAAAAACCAACCGTATAAGCTTTATTAATGCACCAAGAAACCATAAAATAAATGGGAACAAAAGGAAATGCTAAATATCTAAGAAGTTTCATCATAAGTTATGTGCTGCAACGAAAGTAAAAATTTTATATTTGTTCCGTATTATAAAACTGAATATTTATGCAAATTGCAGATGTTATTTCAATTATAGAAAAAGAAATTCCTTTAACTTATGCCGAAGATTTCGATAATGTAGGTCTTTTAGTAGGCAATAAAAATGAAGATTTAAAAGGTATATTAGTTACTTTAGACACAACCGAAGCTGTTGTAGACGAAGCTATTGCTAAAGGTTGTAACTTTATCTGTAGTTTTCATCCAATTATATTTAAAGGTTTAAAATCTTTAACAGGAAAAACGTATGTAGAGCGCACGGTTTTAAAAGCTATTAAAAATAATATTGCAATTTATGCTATTCATACAGCTTTAGATAATTCTATTATTGGCGTAAATAAGATGATTTGCAATCAATTAAATCTTAAAAACACCGAGATTTTAATTCAGAAAAAAAACACGCTAAAAAAACTAACTACTTATGTTCCTAAAAATGAAGCAGAAGCTCTAAGAACTGCTCTATTTAAAGCTGGCGCAGGAGATATTGAAAATTATAGTAATTGCAGTTTTAACATTGAAGGTCTTGGAACTTTTAAAGGTAACGAGCAATCTAATCCTGTAAAAGGCGAAAGAAATGTGTTGCGTTACGAGGAAGAAACCAAAATTTCAGTTATTTTTCAAAAACATTTAGAAACACCAATTATTGCAGCCTTACACAAAAACCATTCTTACGAAACTGTTGCTTACGAAGTAATTTCCATAGAAAACAAAAACCAAACTATTGGAATTGGTATGGTTGGAGAATTAGAAACACCTTTGCAAGAAGACGCTTTTTTACAATATTTAAAGGCACATATGCAAACAAGTGCTATTAGACATTCTGCTTTTTTAAATAAAAAAATTAAACGCGTTGCCGTTTTAGGTGGTTCTGGCGCATTTGGAATAAATGATGCAAAAAGAGCTAAAGCAGATGCCTACGTAACGTCAGATTTAAAGTATCACGACTTTTTTAGTGCAGAAAACAACATATTATTGGCAGATATTGGACATTATGAGAGCGAACAGTTCACAAAAAACGGATTAGTAGCAATACTTACAAAAAAAATTCATAATTTTGCCATCTCTTTATCAGAGACAAACACAAATCCTGTTAAGTATTTTTAAAACATGGCAAAAAAGAAAGAAACAACGGTAGAACAACGCTTAAGAGCGTTATACGACATTCAAATAATTGATTCTAGAATCGATGAAATAAGAAATGTACGTGGAGAGTTACCTATTGAAGTAAGCGACTTAGAAGATGAAGTTTCTGGATTACAGTTACGTTTAGAGAAGTTAGAACATAGCTTAGCTGACATAGATACTTCTATAAGCGATAAGAAAAACTTAATTGAAGAAGCTAAAGTCTTAATCAAAAAGTACGCAACGCAACAAGAAAATGTTAGAAATAATCGTGAATTCGATTCTTTAACAAAAGAAGTTGAATTTCAAGAATTAGAAATTGAATTAGCCGAAAAGCACATTCGTGAGTTTAAAGCTCAAGTTGTTCAAAAGAAATCTGTTATAGATAAAACTATAGCACATAACACAGAACGTGAAGCGCATTTAAAACACAAGAAAAGTGAATTAGAAGCAATTCTAAACGAAACTAAAAAGGAAGAAGAAGCTTTAGAAGCTAAAGTTGTAGAATTCAAAGGAAAATTAGAAGATCGTTTAGTAAAAGCTTACGAGCGTATTAGAACTAATGCTAAAAACGGTTTAGCTGTTGTAGCAATAGAACGTGGCGCATCTGGTGGATCTTACTTTACAATTCCGCCACAAGTACAAATGGAAATTGCTGCTCGTAAAAAATTAATTACAGATGAGCATTCTGGACGTATTTTAGTTGATGCTGAATTAGCTGAAGAACAAACCGTAAAAATGAATAAAATGATTGCTAAATTATAAGCTTCATTTTTTATTATAGATTAAAGCCTTTACTCTTGAGTGTAAAGGCTTTTTTTATGCCTAATTTTAAGAGTAAAAAATGTT
>CALJFB010000056.1 GCA_938073895.1 uncultured Flavobacteriaceae bacterium | reverse complement strand
AGCAGTTTCAGGTTATTTAATATACAAAGGCTTAGATACATCTAAAATAAAATGGTTTGGTTTTGGTGCAGATCAACCTGTAGTAGAAAATTCTTCCGAAGAAAATAGAGCTACAAATAGACGTGTGGATTTTAAATTGATTAAAAATTAATAGGTATTTGCTTAGTTAAAACACAATCGAGAAGCAAAATACTTTATTAAAGTAAATTAAACTTTAAAGAACTCTATAAGTTAAAACCATTATTTTTGCAGCTAAGTAAATCTTATAAAATGCAAAAAAACGATCCTTATCAAGCACTTAGATATAAAGAATTCAATACGTTTTTAATTGTGCGTTTTGCTTTGGTATTAGCTTGGTCTATGCAATTTGTAGCTATAGAATGGCAAGTATATAGTTTAACTAAAAATCCGTGGTCTTTAGGACTAATTGGTTTAATGGAAGTAATTCCGGCAGTTAGTTTGGCATTATTTGCAGGTCATATTGTAGATCAAAAAGAAAAACGAAATTTATTAATTAAATGTGTTTTAGCCTTTTTAGTAATTAGCACAGGTTTATTTTTAGCCACGTTACCAGAATACGCTAACAAAAACAGCTTATATATTATTTACGCATTAGTTTTTTGTGGCGGTTTAGTTAGAGCATTTATAAGTCCAACCATATTTTCCTTATTGGCTTTAGTAATCCCTAAAAAAGCCTATACTAATGGTGCAACTTGGAGTAGTTCTACTTGGCAAATGGCTGCGGTTTTAGGGCCAGCTTTAGCAGGATTTACAATTTACAAAATTGGTGTGCATTGGTCTTTATGCTTAATTGTAGGTTTTGCCCTAATAGGATTAATAGCATTATTAAATATTGAAAAAAAACCAATTCATAACCCTAAAATTGGCGAACCCATATTAAAGAGTTTAAAAGAAGGCATTCTTTTTGTTAAAAACGAAAAAATTATTCTTGGCGCTATTACTTTAGATATGATTGCAGTACTTTTTGGTGGTGCTGTAGCTTTATTACCTGTTTTTGCACAAGATATTTTAAAAGTTGGACCAGAAGGTTTTGGTGTTTTAAGAGCTGCTCCAGCAGTTGGCGCGTTTTTAACAATGCTTTTTTCTGCTTATGTGCCTTTAAATAAAAATGCAGGTTACAAATTACTAATTGCCATTTTTGGTTTTGGGGTTTGTATTATCTGTTTCGGATTATCTAATGTGTATTGGATTTCGGTTTTAGCTTTATTTTTTAGTGGTGTAACAGATGGCGTTTCTATGGTAATACGTCAAACTATTATGCAATTAAAAACACCAGATGCTATGCGTGGTCGTGTATCTTCTGTAGAAAGTATTTTTACAGGTTCTTCTAACGAACTTGGTGCTTTTGAAAGTGGATTAACCGCAAAACTTATGGGAACTGTAAATGCTGTAGTTTTTGGTGGTTGCATGACTATTATTACAGTAGTTTCTACCGGAATAGCTTTTCCAACTTTAAGAAAATTAGATTTAACAGATGAAGATGTTGAGTAGCAAAAATTCATAAAAAAAGCTCAAAACCATAAGTTTTGAGCTTTTTAAATGTATTATAATAAAATTACTTAGTTACTACTGCGTAACGTTTTTCAACTTCGTTCCAGTTAATTACATTAAAGAAAGCTTCAATATAATCTGGTCTTCTGTTTTGGTAGTTTAAGTAGTAAGCATGTTCCCAAACGTCTAATCCTAAGATTGGCGTTCCACCACAAGTTACACCTGGCATTAATGGATTATCTTGGTTTGGCGTAGAGCAAACAGAAATACTTCCGTCTTTATGTGCACATAACCAAGCCCAACCTGAACCAAATTGTGTAGCTGCTGCTTTGCTAAATTCGTCTTTAAAAGCATCAAAAGTCTTAAATTTAGACTCGATAGCATCTTTTAAAGCTCCAGATAAACGTCCTTTATTGTCTGGATTCATTACAGACCAAAATAAAGAGTGATTGTAAAATCCACCACCATTATTTCTAACTGCTTTATTGTCCATATCTAAATTTAATAAGATATTTTCAATTGTTTTTCCTTCTAAATCAGAACCTTCAATAGCGCTGTTTAATTTTGTTGTATAACCGTTATGGTGCTTAGAATGGTGAATTTCCATTGTTTTTGCATCAATATTTGGTTCTAATGCGTCGTATGCATATCCTAATTCTGGTAATTTAAATGCCATAATTATATGTGTTTTTGAGTTTAAAATATGATAACAAAATTAACGATTATTAATTGGAATAAAATAATTATTTGATTTTCTTTAACATCTTACTTAGAGTTACCTATTTTTATACTTGAAAATTACACCATTAATGGAAACCCAAATAGCTTCAAATTTTAAGATATATGATGCCTCTGCAGGAAGCGGTAAAACCTTTACGCTTGTAAAAGCATATTTAAGTCTTTTATTGGCATCTAATAGTAATTTTACCTATCAAAATATTTTAGCCATAACCTTTACCAACAAAGCCGTTGGAGAAATGAAAAAGCGAATTATTGAGGCTTTAAAGGATTTTTCGGACGAGAAAATTTTAGACTCCAAAGACGATATGTTTTTAGGGCTTTGCAAGGATTTAGAGATGTCTAAGGAGCAAATTCAAAAGCGTTCAAAATCTATTTTAAATACCATATTACATAATTATGCTAGTTTTAATATTTCTACTATTGATGGGTTTAACCATAATTTAATTAGAACTTTTGCGCACGATTTAAAATTACCGGTTAATTTTCAGGTGGAATTAGACACCAAGTTATTGCTTCAAAAAGCAGTAGATAATGTTGTTTCTAAAGCAGGAATTAATCAGAATTTAACGAAAACCTTAATAGAATTTGCTTTAGAAAAAACCGACGACGATAAAAGCTGGGATATTTCTAAAGATTTGTATACAGTTGCCGATTTATTAACCAAGGAAAATCATTTAGAACATTTAAAATCATTAAAAGACACTACTTTAGAAGATTTTGAAGCTTTTAAAAAGGAATCTTATTCTAAATTAAAAGCTTCCAAAAAAACTATTGAAGACCAAGCTAAAACGGTTTTAGATCTTTTTAAATCCAACGGATTAACAGCTGCAGATTTTACCAGAGGAACAGCTTTTACTCATTTTGAAAAAGCATTAAACCTAAAACAAGAAGCTTCATATAAAACAAAATTAGAAGAAAATCTAGCCCAAGATAAAGGCTTGTATAAAGCAACAACAGATTTAGCTAAAAAAGATGCCATACAGCAAATCCTTCCTAAGTTATACGAAGCTTTTGTAACTATTAAGACCAATTATTACCAATATAAATTTCATAAAGCTATTTATAAAAACATCACGCCATTATCTTTATTAAACGAGATTAATTTGGCGTTAAATCTTATAAAAGCAGAAGATAATAAAATGCTTATTTCGGAATTTAATACCATTATTAGTAACGAAATTAAGCACCAACCAACACCATATATTTATGAACGTATTGGTGAAAAGTTTAAGCATTATTTTATTGATGAGTTTCAAGACACATCGGAATTGCAATGGGAAAATATTAAACCTTTAATAGAAAACACTTTAAGTGGCGAAAACTTAAATCAGGAAAAAGGTACTGCAATGATTGTTGGCGATGCTAAACAAGCCATTTACCGTTGGCGTGGCGGAAAAGCAGAACAGTTTTTGGGTTTAATTAACGAAGAAGAACCGTTTACAACACCAAAAGAAGTAATTAGATTAGAGTCTAATTACCGCAGTCAAAAAGCAATTATAGATTTTAATAATAATTTGTTTCAGTTTTTGGCCACACAAAGTGTTCACTTTAAAACCTATTCGGATTTATACCAAAATGCAACTCAAATAATTAATTCTAAACAAAAAGGTTCTGTTTCTGTGTCTTTTTTAGAATACAAGAACAAGGACGAATCCAATACTATTTATCCGCCAGAAATTTTAGATTGTATTAACCAGAGTTTAGCTTTAAATTATAAGCTTCAGGATATTTGTATTTTGGTTAGAAAAAAAGATCAAGCTAAAACTATTGCTTCATTTTTAGGGGAAAATGGTGTGAAATTTACTTCTTCGGATTCCTTACTATTAACCAATGCAGAAGAGGTTAATTTTGTAAATAGATTACTTCGTTTTATAATTGAACCAGACGATAGAAAAAACCTTTTAAGAGCACTTCATTTTTTAGCCGAAAAATGGAACATAGCAGATAAACACCATTTCTTTGCAGGCTTAATTCATTTAGATGTTGCTGATTTTTTTGCTGCTTTAAAAGAGTTCGGAATTAATTTCAACATAAAAAAAGAATTACAATTACCGCTTTTTGATTTAGCAGAAAGTATTGTAAGGCATTTTAAATTGGTAGATAAAAGTAACGCATATATTCAGTTTTACTTAGAGTCTATTTTAGATTTTACTCAGAAAAAATCAAGCTCTATCTTAGAATATTTAGAATGGTTTGATTTGAATAAAAAAAGCTTAAAAGTATCTACATCCGAAGATGCCGATGCTGTAAAAATAATGACTATTCACTCTTCTAAAGGGTTAGAATTTCCTATTGTTATTTATCCGTATGTAGAAATGGATGTATATAAGGACATAAAACCGCAAGAATGGGTTAATATGCCAAAATACGAGGTAGGAATTTCAGAATCGCTTTTGGATTATTCTAAAGATTTTGAAAATTACAACGCAGAAACTGCCAAAATTTATAGTGAACATAGAGCAAAACAAGAATTAGATCAATTTAATGTGTTTTATGTGGCACTAACAAGACCTGCCGAAAAGTTGTTTATTTTAACAAGAAAAGAGAAAAACCCAAAAGCAAGTACATTTCAAGGTGCCTTGTTTTTGTATCTAGAATCTATTGGGGAAAATACAGCAACTCAAGAAACATTTATTTTTGGAGACATTAACCAAACTAACACAAATTACACAAGTCCTAAAACAGAGCAAGAACTGGAGTTTATAAGTAGTCCAAAAGAAGATCATCAAATTAATATAGTAACTAGATCTGGAGAACTTTGGGATTCTTCACAAGAAGAAGCTATAAATAAAGGTAACATTATACATATTATACTGTCAAGAATAAATCTACCGGAAGATATTAATGCTGCGTTAGATTATTTTGTGCTTAAAAACGAAATTAGTTTACAAGAAGCTACAGAATTAAAACCAAGTTTAACACATATTGTTAATCATCCAGAATTAAAACATTATTTCTCTACTAAAGTTGAAGGTTATAATGAAACAGATATTCTAATAAAAGGACAACCTATTTTAAGACCAGACCGCTTTGTTGTAGAAAATAATAACGTGGTAATCTTAGACTATAAATCGGGTTTAAAAGATCCAAAATATAAGGAACAGTTATACGAATATAAAGATGCCTTAGAAGAATTAAATTTTAAAGTCACTAAAATGCTACTTATTTATATAAATGAATCAATAACAATTGAAGAACTCTAAAATTCTATTATTTTTACAAAAAAATTAATCTATGTATTCAAACATAAAAGAACATTTACAAAAAGAAATAGCCGAAATTAAAGATAATGGCTTATTTAAAGAAGAACGAATTATTACATCGCCTCAAGGTGCAGAGATCACTTTAAATACAGGAGACAAAGTTTTAAACTTTTGTGCAAACAACTATTTAGGATTATCTGATCATCCAGAAGTTGTTCAAGCAGCAAAAGATGCTATGGATACGCATGGTTTTGGAATGTCGTCTGTACGTTTTATATGTGGAACACAAGATATACACAAAGATTTAGAAGCAAAGATTGCAGAATTTTATAGCACAGAAGACACTATTCTTTATGCTGCAGCTTTTGATGCAAATGGTGGTGTTTTTGAACCATTATTAGGAAAAGAAGATGCCATTATATCAGACTCTTTAAATCATGCATCTATTATTGATGGTGTGCGTTTATGTAAAGCAGCTCGTTATAGATATCAAAATAACGATATGGCAGATCTAGAGCAACAACTTATTGACGCAAATAAAAATGGTGCGCGTTTTAAAATTATTGTTACAGATGGTGTATTCTCTATGGATGGTGTAGTTGCTAAATTAGATGATATTTGCGACTTAGCAGATAAGTATGATGCTATGGTAATGATAGACGAATGTCACGCTGCTGGATTTATAGGTAAAACCGGACGAGGAACCTTAGAAGAAAAAGGTGTTTTAGACCGTATAGATATTATTACAGGTACTTTAGGTAAGGCACTTGGTGGTGCAATGGGCGGATATACTACTGGTAAGAAAGAAATTATCGAAATGTTACGTCAGCGTTCTAGACCATATTTATTTTCTAACTCTTTGGCGCCAGCAATTGTAGGTGCATCTATTAAAGTTTTTGACTTATTATCTAATGATACAAGTTTAAGAGATAAATTAGAGTGGAATTCAAGATATTTTAAAACAGAAATGCAAGCCGCAGGTTTTGATATTGTTGGAGATGACTCTGCAATTGTTCCAGTAATGCTTTATAATGCTAAATTAGCTCAAAACATGGCAAACGAACTATTGAAAGAAGGTATTTACGTTATTGGATTCTTCTATCCTGTAGTTCCAAAAGAGAAAGCAAGAATTAGAGTACAATTATCTGCAGCACATACAAAAGAGCATTTAGATAAAGCAATTCAAGCTTTTATAAAAGTAGGAAAGGCTTTAAAAGTGATTAATTAAGGCCTTACATTTAAGTTAAAAAATTAATATTTTTAACATTATGTTTTGTTAATAATAATTAACAACTTACTTTTGTTCTTGATTAACACTTAAAATTAAAATTAATTAAATATGAGAAATCTTAACAGATTAGTATTAGCATTGTTGCTTATGGTAAGCTTTAGCAATGTTAACGCACAAGACGAAAACAATCCTTGGGCAATTTCATTTGGAGTTAACGCTGTAGATGTATTCCCTGTAGGAGAAGACGCTCCACAAGGAGATTACTTCCAAGAATTCTACAACGTAGAAGATCACTGGAGTATTTTACCTTCATTATCAACAGTTTCAGTTTCAAAATACTTGAAAGATGGATTTTCTGTTGAAGTAAGAGGTTCTATCAACAAAATCACTAAATATGGCCAAATTGATGGTGTTAACGAAAGTGTAAAAGTTAATGACCTACAATATTATGCTTTAGACGGTAACGTAAGATACCATTTCTCTGAATTATTATCTAAGTTAACTAAAAACTCTACTTTTGATCCTACATTAGGAATTGGTGGTGGTTACACATGGATTGAAGAAGGACCATATAACTCTAATGGTGCAGGTGGAGCTAAAGAATTAGTTGGAGCAGGAACATTAAACGGATCTGTTGGACTAAACATAAACTTTAGTGATAATTTAGGTTTATCTTTAGAATCTAAGTACAAGCATGCTTTCGAAGATTATTTACCTTCTCACTTTCAACATACTGCAGCAATTACTGTTAAATTTGGTGGTGCTGATGCTGATGGTGATGGTGTATATGACAAACATGATGCTTGTCCAGAAGTTGCAGGTTTAGCTGAATTTAACGGTTGTCCTGATTCTGATGGTGATGGTATTGAAGATTCAAAAGATACTTGTCCAAATGAAGCTGGTTTAGCTGAATTTAACGGTTGCCCAGATACTGACATGGATGGTGTTTCTGATAATAACGATGCTTGTCCAACTGTAAAAGGTTTAAAATCTTTAGCTGGTTGCCCAGATGCTGATAAAGATGGTGTTGCAGACAAAGATGACAAATGTGTTGATGTAGCTGGACCAGCTGCAAACAATGGTTGTCCTTGGCCAGATGCTGATAATGATAGCGTATTAGACAAAGATGATAAATGTCCAAACGTAGCAGGAACTGTTGCAAATAATGGATGTCCTGAAGCTGTATTACCAACTACTGAAGTAATTGAAAAATTAAATAGCTATGCTAAAACAATTTTATTCACTTCAGGTAAAGCAAGTTTCCAAAAGGCAACTTTCCCAGTATTACAATCTATAACTGCTATCTTAAAAGAATACCCAGATGCTAACTTTACAATTGGTGGTCACACTGATTCAGTTGGTAGTGAAACTTTAAATCAGAGATTATCTGATACTAGAGCTAATGCAGTTATGGGATACTTAGTAGAAAATGGAATTTCTGCAGCTAGACTTAAAGCAATAGGTTTTGGTGAGTCTAACCCAATTGACTCTAACAAAACTTCTAAAGGAAGAAGAAATAACAGACGTGTTGAAGTAAAGCTTGTAAAGTAAGCAATACATTAACATTAATGCAATATTTAAAAACGCTTCAGGAAACTGAAGCGTTTTTTTAGTTAAAACAAATTGAATAACTAATTTTACCGCTAGATTTTATAGAAGTTAACAACTAATATAATAGCACTATTAAAATCTTAATAATTGATTAAGGCCTATTAAATCAAACAAGATAAGTTCGTTAATTCAAGAAATCTCAAATCTATAAACCTTAATTTATAGAAGAGAAGTATATTAATCATTAAAATGTTTAACATTAACTTTTCGTGCTTTAATAATTTATAGAAATTAAACTATTTTATAATTCGAATGATTGATTAATAGATTTTACTACATAAGGAATATCTTGAAGCATATAATCAAATTTCAAATTAAAGCTTTTATCCTCTAATTCTTTAATAGAAAGCTTTCCATTGGTTACTTTAAAGTAACCATTTTGACCTCTACAAAAACATATTCTTCCAAAATAAATAGTAGCACTTTCAAAATCAATAGTAGCACTTTCAAAATCAATAGAGCTAAAATCTAATTCATCATAATCAGAATTTAATTCTATTAAAATAATCTCTTTGTAAGAACTATCTTGAGTATTAGGAATAAAATCGCGTAAATATTGAAATTTAAAAATCAATTTATTACTATCTACAAATTCGGGATAGCTATCACCAAAACTATTCTTAATTAAAAATGATTTATTTTTTAAAATCTCAAAAGTACAAGACCCATTTTCTGGACAAGTAGAACTAACTTCCAATGGCAAATGTTTAATATTTTGCTTGGAAGAATTACAGGAAAGAAAAAGAACTAAAATAAATGTACAACTAAATAATTTCATATTACAAAGATAGAATATACATAGATTATTCAAATTAAAAAAAATTCGTATTTTTATAAAAAAAACTATGAAAAATATTTACATCAAATTTGTTTTTATTGTTACTGTATCGTTGTTTTCTACAAACAATTATGCACAAACCATAGATGGCTTGTGGAGTAAAACAACAGTAGAAAAACTTTCTAAAGACACTAAAAATTTTAGAAAAACACAACCTAAAAAGGCAAACTATTACCAATTAAATATAGAAGGTCTAAAAAGTTTATTACAAAATGCGCCCGATAGAAAAACTAACTTAAACTCAAATGTTATAGTAACTTTTCCTACTGCAAACAATAGTTTAGAAAACTACAAGGTTTTTGAAGCATCAATTATGGATACTCAATTACAAAATAAGTATCCTAACTTACGTTCATATTCTGGACAAAGTATAGAAAACCCTTTAAATACAATTCGCTTTTCTATAACCTCTCAAGGTCTACATGCTATGATTTTTTCTCCAGAGAAAGGAACTCAATTTATAGATCCTTTTACTAAATCAAATAACAATTATATTATTTATGCTAGACGCGATTTACCTAAACTAGAGCAACCTTGGGAATGTGGAGTTGTTAACGATTTAGATGAAGATACATTAGACAACAACTATGGCTTAAGAGAAACAGGAAATGGAATGATGAAAGATTTTAGAACAGCAATAGCAACAACTATTGAGTATTCTCAATTCCATTGGACAGCAGCAGGAGTAGCTGCAGGAGATACAGTAGCTGCAAAAAAAGCAGCTGTAATGGCAGCTGTAGTTGTTACAATGACAAGAAATAATTTTATTTATGAAAGAGATTTCTCTATAACAATGACTTTAGTAGCTAATAACGACCTTGTTATATTTATAGATTCGGATAACTTTACAAATAACTCAGCAGGAGCACTTATAAATGAAAGTCAAACAGTAATAGATAATGTTATTGGTTTTTCTAACTATGATGTTGGACATACTTTTAGTACAGGTGGCGGTGGATTAGCACAATTAAACTCTCCTTGCACAGGTAATAAAGCCAGAGGAATTACAGGTGGACCAAATCCAGTAGGAGATTCTTACGATGTAGATTTTGTTGCTCACGAATTAGGTCATCAATTTGGTGCACCACATACGTTTAATGGAAACCAAGGAAACTGTAATGGTAATGGTGGTAGTTCGGATGCTTACGAAGTAGGTAGTGGAACAACTATTATGGCATATGCTGGTATTTGTGCTAGTGATAATGTTCAACAAAATAGTGATGCCTATTTTCATCAAAAAAGTTTACAAAGAATTTGGACTAACGTTACTATGGGAAACAGTACTTGTGCAGACCAATCTGTTTCAACAGGTAACAACGCACCAACTGCAGATGCAGGAGGAAATTTTATAATCCCAATTTCTACACCTTATAAATTAACAGGATCTTCTACAGATGCAGATGGTACAGGAACTCATACTTATACTTGGGAGCAATACGACCTAGGACCAGCTGGATTACCTGCAGACACTAATCCAACCGGACCAATGGTAAGATCTTTTGAAGGAACAACAAATCCAACAAGATATATACCAAGACTACAAGATATATATACAAATGGAGGAAACTCTACAACTTGGGAAAAATTAGCTTCTACTTCTAGAGTTCAAAATTTTGCCTTAACAGTTAGAGATAACGCTGCTAATGGCGGGCGTACAGCTACTAATATTTTAAATCCAAACAATCCATCTGCAACAACAAAAAAAGTTAATACTGTAGCAGCAGCAGGACCATTTAAAGTAACATCGCAAAACACAGATCTATTAGTTCTTGCAAGTGGAAGTACAGAAACTGTAACTTGGGATGTAGCTGGAACAACTTCCAATGGGGTAAATACAGCAAATGTTAATATATTACTGTCTACTGATCAAGGATTAACATACAACACTGTTTTAGCATCTAATGTTCCAAACAATGGTTCTTATGATATTACTTTACCAAATATAAATGCTGAATATTGTAGAATTATGGTTGAAGGTGCTGGAAATATTTTCTTTAACGTAAATGAAAAATTCTTTGCAATTGGAAACTATACGTACACTACAATAGATGAATGTAATGATTATACAATTACTCCAGGAGCTACTGTACCGGAAAGTAATACACAATTTACGCTATATCCAATAGATGTTACAGACTCTAAAACTATAACAGATGTTAACATATCTGTTAATGTAACTCATAATAATGGAGGCGATTTATTTATTGCAATTATTCCTCCTTTTGATACAATGCAACCAGTAAACAACCAGGTTAGAATGGCTTCAGGTTCTTGCATTTCGCCACAAGATTTAATTGTAACTTATGATGATGAAGGTACTGCTATTGATTGTAACAGTACTAACACCAACGATAATGTAACTCCTGTAGAAACATTAACCATTTTAGATACTCAAAATTCACTTGGAGTATGGCAATTTGGAATTACAGATTTAAATATTGGTGATGGTAATCTAGCAACTTTAAATTCTGCTACAATCTCAATCTGTTCATCAACAACAGAACTTGTGTTATCAACAGAAGATTTTGGACTTCAGAATACATTCTCTGTATATCCTAATCCAAATAATGGTGAGTTTACAGTTAAATTTAATGGAGGACAAGAAAATATAAGTTTACAAGTATTTGATATTAGAGGTCGTTCTGTATTAAATGAAAAATATAATACATCAGGTGAGTTTAACCAAACTATTAATTTAGGTAATGTACAAGCTGGAATGTATATTTTAAATGTAAATGATGGTTCTAAAACAATGACAAAAAAGATTATTGTAAACTAATTAGAAGTTATATTTTAAAACAAAAACTCCAATAAACTTTAATGTTTATTGGAGTTTTTTATTTCAAGCTGATCTAATCAAAAAAATGTACAAATAATTTGTTCTAAAGCTTATTTCAAAGCTTGTATCGATTAGTTAAAATAAAATATAAATCAAGAGGTTAATTCATTATAAATAATAGCTCTAGATCGCTCTCTAACCGCTTTAATATCGTCTTTAGACTCTAAACCAATTGTAGGTATAAATTGGTGCATTTTCGCTCTCATTTTACCAGGAGAACCACTAAAGAATGTATAAGAAAATCGTTTTTTATTATCGTAAAAAGTAAAAGGCACTATTGGAATTTGATGATTTACAGCTAACCTAAAAGCACCATCTTTAAATTCAGCTAAATCTATATGTTCTTCGGGAACTAATCCTTCTGGGAAAATACAAATACTTATACCTTGCTTTAATCGTTCTTGTGCTCTTACAAAAACTGCTTGTCGGCTTTTAGAATTATTTCTATCAACTAAAATACAGGTACGTTTATAGAAAAACCCAAAAAGAGGAATTTTAGCCAACTCAGCTTTTCCTACAAAAACAAACGGATTTTTTACAGCTATAAGCATCAACATAATATCTGTCATAGATGTATGATTAGCAATAAACATATAACTTTTAGAAATATCTGTAGTTTCTTCTTTGACAATTTTAGTCTTAAAACCCATAAAAATCAGGATAAAACGTGCCCAAATTTGTGCTAATCTAAAAAAATAAGGATACCAAGTTTCTTTTAAAATTGAAATAAATAATAATGGAAACATTACTAAAATAGGAATGGCCATAACAATATAAAACCAAACACGATAAAGCAACCAAAAGGGATATTTAAGTACTTTCATAAGTTTCAAATCTAATTAATTTTATCGACAATAAATTTTAATCCTTTTATTGTTTTCTTTTACCTTTGCTGTCTAGAAAAAAAACTATGTCAAGAATACTTACCGGAATACAAAGTACAGGAACGCCTCATTTAGGAAACATTTTAGGAGCCTTAATTCCAGCCATAGAAATGGCAAATAATCCAGCAAACGAGTCGTTTTTGTTTATTGCAGATATGCATTCTTTAACACAAATAAAAGATGCGGAAACATTAAGACATAACACCTATTCTACCGCTGCTGTTTGGCTAGCTTTTGGATTAGACATAAATAAAACTGTGTTTTATAGACAAAGCGATATTCCTCAAGTAACCGAATTAACGTGGTATTTAAGTTGTTTTTTTCCTTACCAACGTTTAACGTTAGCACATAGTTTTAAAGATAAAGCCGATAGATTAGAAGATGTAAATTCTGGTTTATTTTGTTATCCTATGCTTATGGCGGCAGATATTTTAGCTTACGATGCTGAACTAATTCCTGTAGGAAAGGATCAGTTACAACATATAGAAATGACACGAGATGTAGCGTCTCGTTTTCACGCTAAATTAGGTGATACTTTTGTATTACCAACCGCAAAAATTCAAGAAGAAACTAAACTTATTCCTGGAACCGATGGCACCAAAATGAGTAAAAGTAAAAATAACTTTATAGATATTTTCTTACCAGAAAAGAAATTACGCAAACAAATAATGAGTATTGCTACAGATTCTACACCTTTAGAAGATCCTAAAGATTGGAGTTCTTGTAACTGTTTTGCTCTATATACGTTATTGGCTTCAGATGTTGAAATAGCAACTATGAAAGCCAATTACGAAAATGGTAATTATGGTTACGGACACGCAAAACAAGCACTTTATGAGTTAATTTTAGATAAGTTTGAAACTCAACGCGAACGTTACAACCACTATATAGCTAACCTTAACGAAATTGACGATGCACTTAAAATTGGTGCAGAAAAAGCTACCGTAGTTTGTAATTCTGTTATAAAACGTGTTAGAGAAAAATTGGGCTACTAAATTCCTGCGCAGGCAGGAATCTCCTTATTTGGAATTGAAATAGTAAACTTAAAACATTACATTTAACCACTATGTTAACACATGGTGGTTTTTTAGTTTACAATATAAACATTATGACATTTAAATTTTTATATCCTTTTTTAGTGTGCTTACTGCAAACAATTACAGGTATAGCACAAAACGAAATTAAACCACTTGAAACTAAGTGGTCATCAAACTTTTTTAACCTCTAATACAGATTTTAAGGATGTAAATGGAGAATTAAATAAATTTATTGGCACTTGGAAATATGAAGACATTAGTACTAATACAATTTTTGAAATTACTTTTTATAAAGAAGAAGGTATTGATGGTTTAAGAAATTGCACTTTTGATAGATTAAACGCTAATTTTAAATTAATACAATTAGGCATAGAACAATACAATACATATACAAACAACTATGGTAAAATGATTATGGGCGGTGGTTTTTATGTAGATGGTATTTATGACTCTTCGGGTAATGCTACAGTAATACCTGTATCAACTAATCGTTACCATTTAAGTCTTGTTGAACCTAATTTTCTAGACGATATTGATGCTTCAGACTTAACCATTACCCATGAAAACTTAGGTATAGAGAAGTTAAATTGGGTTAATATTGTAGGTAAATCTCTTGATTATGTTACAAATCTACAAGTAAACATATATAAAATGCCTTTAGAAATGGTATTAATTAAACAATAAAACTAAGTTTAAAACGTTAGATTTAACCATTATGTTAACTCATAGTGGTTTTTATTTTTAGGAATTTAAAATAATAAAGTAGTTGTTTTAAAACCCTGCAACTCATTATAAGATTCCTGCCTCCGCAGGAATTTAGATTACCTCAAATAATTTTCCAGGAAGCGGTCTAACCACACCTTTTAGCTCCATAGTAATTAAGAGTCCTGCCAATTTATAGGTTGGCATTTTACAGGCAATTGCTATAACGTCTAATTCTTCTTTGTTTTTAGTCTTTAAATACTCAAAAACAGTTTCTTCTTCTTTAGTTAGTTCTACAAAAAGTTGTTGTTGTACGGGTTGTTTTTTTAATTCGTCTAATTGCCAATTCAACAAATAAGGTACATCTAATGGCGTAGATAATAAGTGCGCTTTTTGCTGTTTTATTAAATTATTGCAACCAACACTTTGCGAATCTGTTACACGACCAGGAACTGCAAAAACATCTCTATTATAAGAATTAGCAATGTCAGCAGTTACTAAACTTCCACCTTTTTCGGCAGATTCTACAACTATGGTCGCTTCGCTTATGCCTGCAATTATTCGGTTTCGTTTTAAAAAATTGTTTCTATCAAATTTGGCACTGCTCCAAAAATCGGTTAAAAAACCACCATTTTTTTCAACATCTACCATATATTTTTTATGCACTTTTGGATAAATCTGATCTAATCCGTGAGCCAAGCAACCTACGGTTTGTAAATTGTGCTTTATAGCAGCTTTATGTGCCGTAATATCTGTTCCATATGCAAAGCCCGAAATTATAATAGGATTGTAAATAGCTAATTCTTCAACCAAACGTTCGCAAAAAGCAATTCCAGATGTGGTTATTTTTCGTGCACCAACTATACTAATTATGCGTTGCTGCTTTAAGTCTACGTTTCCACTTTGAAATAAAACCAATGGCGCATCTATACAATTTTTTAGTTTATTTGGATAAGCATCATCTGTAAAATAAAACGCTTCAATCTTATTTTCTTCTATAAAACGCAATTCATCTTCGGCAGCTTTTAAATGATTTGATTTATGTAAATCACTTATAGTAATGGTTCCAATACCATCAATTTTTAAAAGATTAGTTGTTTTCTCTTTAAAGACTGCTTCGGCAGAACCGCAATGCGAAATAAGTTTTTTAGAAGTAATATCGCCTATTTTAGACACATGTTGCAAGGCTAATATGTATAAAAGTTCATTTTTTTTCATAGGTATTTAATTGATTATGAAGTCCAAAAGAAAAAATTTAGCCTTGTGTTGATAACTAATATACAAGAAATTTTAATATTTTTGAAAAAAGTCTAACTTTGCTACAATGCAATTACAAACTTACATAAGCGATTTACTATACCGATACGATTGTGTAATCGTGCCAGAATTTGGTGCTTTTATAACGCAACGTGTTTCGGCAGAAGTTAATACCAACAACAATACATTTTTTGCACCTAAAAAGGCGTTATTATTTAACGAGCAAATTAAAAATAACGATGGTTTATTAGCACGTTATGTTGCAGATGTAGAGCAAATTCCATTTGAGGTTGCTACTAAAAAAATTAACCAACAAGTCCAACGATTTAAATCGACTTTAATTGAAGGCGAAACACTTTATTTTGAAGGCATTGGCGCGTTAGTTTTTAACGAATTATCTAAAATTAATTTTACACCTAATTATAGTGTAAATTATTTAACAGATGCTTTTGGATTAACGCAATTTAATTCGTCTAACATAAATAGAGATGTTGTTTCTACAACAGAAAATGCTATTACAGAAAATCCAGTATTACCATTAGCTAAACAAACTAAAGGTTACAGAACGTATTTAAAATATGCTGCAGTTGGATTAATTGCATTAACTATATCTGGTTTAGCTTTCTCTAAGTTTCAATTTAATCAAGTTGAAAAACATAATATTTTAGCACAACAAGAAGCACAAACTGAAATTGAATCTAAAATTCAGGAAGCTACTTTTGTAATATCTAATCCATTACCAACAGTAAAAGTAACTTTAGAAAAAGAAGTTATTGGAACCTACCATATTATTGCTGGAGCTTTTAGAATTGAAAAAAATTGCGACACTAAAATAAAACAATTAAAAACCAAAGGTTTTGAAGCTCGTAAAGTGGGCGAAAACAAGTATGGTTTACACCAAGTTGCTTACCAAAGTTATACAAATAGAGTTGAAGCTTTAAAGGCTTTAAGAACTATTAAACGTACTCAAAATAGCGCTGCCTGGTTACTAGTAAAAGCTTTAGACTAAGCTTTCTTAAAATTTCTGTTAAAAACACTTTAAACACTCAAAAAACGTGGTACTTTTGTGGCAAATTTATGCCAAATGATTGCACGTAAAGCTTTAGAATCTTTAACCATATTAACAGATATGGTTTTACCAAGTGAAACAAACCCATTAAATAACCTTTTTGGAGGCGAACTTTTAGCACGTATGGATCGTGCCGCAGCCATTAGCGCTAGAAGACATTCTAGACGTATTGTTGTTACTGCATCTGTAAATCACGTGGCATTTAACAGAGCAATTCCTTTAGGATCTGTTGTTACTGTAGAAGCTAAAGTGTCTAGAGCTTTTAAGAGTTCTATGGAAGTTTATATAGATGTTTGGGTTGAAGACAGAGAATCTGGTATTAAAACTAAAGCAAACGAAGCTATTTATACCTTTGTTGCTGTAGACGAAACTGGACAACCAATTAGAGTTCCAGAACTTACTCCAGAAACTGAAGTTGAAATTAAACGATTTGAAGGTGCTTTAAGACGCAAACAATTAAGTTTAGTGCTTGCTGGAAAAATGAAAGCAGATGACGCAACAGAATTAAAAGCCTTATTTACAGATAAATAAGTTTTTTATTTAATATATGTAAAGCCACAAATTAGGACATACTTAGTCTTAGTTTGTGGCTTTTTTAGTTATAAAGTTCTAAAACAGATTCTAAATTAATAGAACTGTTAATGTCGTAAAAATAATTGATTTGCCACTTTTGAGTTTTCTGTGCTTGTTTACTTAAAGGTAAATCCCAAGTTGGATAAACTCTAAAACCTCTTTTTCCTTCTTTTTGTTCTGTTGAAACAATACCTTTTTTTATTAAAACAGATTTAGGAAACACAAACTGACCAATTTTATTTTGAACTGAAACGTTAACAATATAAAAATCGAAATTATCTAAACTATCTAAAGGTGCAATCTCTGTTTGGTTAGGTCTTTTCCAAAAGGTAACAAATAAACCTATTTTTTTAGGTGTAGTTTTAGCGGTTCTAGAAATTATTTTCTTTCCATTTAAAGTAAATCTACAAGCATTGTATTCTTTACTTTCTAACTCGTTTTGAAATTCTGAAATTTTTAGATTAAGCTTGTTGTAAACGCTAAATTTTATATTGACTAGAAGTTGATTCATTTAAATTATAAATCAATATTAAATTTTGTTCTGTTTCATCATTTCTTTAGAAATTCTAAGAATTACCTGTTTGCCAAACTCTCCAAAATAACAGGTAAAATTCCCGTTTTTATCTACAATAGCTAGGCTAAAACAATTGTAGTGGTATTTAAAAAATAATTTTTCTACATAATGATCTTTATCCTCTTGCCATTTTACGGTCTCAGGATGATAATAGTCAAGATTATCGTAAGATTTGTAAACCCAGAATTGTTTATATGCTGTAATTTTATTTAGTTTTTTAGGATAATCATTATCAAATACATTCCATTTAGATTCTGTTTTAGTAGCATTACATCTGTCTTTTCCAGGATAATACATAATAATAATTAACTCGTTATTAATTACTTGTTCTGTTAGGTTGGATTTTAAAGTATTAAAAACGGATTTAGGTAAAACTCCAGAAACTTCTCTTGGTACTAAAACCATTGTCTGCGTAGAGTCGGTTTGAAAACTTAACTCTAAGTTTTTACTATAATCTATAGCTTTGTAAAATTCTTTAGCAGTAATTTTGTTTTCATTTATATCTAAAAATATTTTCTTCTTTTTTTGAGAAAAAGCAGTATTGAAAACACAAATGGATACTATTAAAACAAAATACTTCATTGTATTAAAATTTAAGTGATGAAATTTTCTTCATTTAACTCTAAAAGATGCCTTTTTCCAAAGGAATTGGGTTACATTTTATAAATCCAATACGCTGGATTTTGTGTGTCTGTATTTTTAAAAATACTGAAACGCAAAATAGTTTCGTTAGTAAGACTATTAGTATAAATAACACCAATATCTTGCTTTGTTTTAACTTTCTGACCTTCGGTTACAAAAACTTCTTTTAAGTTGGTGTAAGACGTTACATAACTACCATGCTGTACCATTATAGAAATACTACCACGTTTTGGTTTAGAGATTGCTAATACTTCGCCATTAAAAACAGCTCTTACTTTAGAGTTTGGATTAGTTGCAATTCTAACGCCATTACTTTGTATGGTTAAAGATCTATCTATTGGATGCGGTTGTTTTCCATAACGTACTTTTACAATTCCTTCTACAACTGGCCAAGGCAACTTTCCTTTGTTACCTAAAAAGTTAGCAGCTAAAGCTTTACTTTCTGCAGTTAGTGCAAATTCTTCGGCTTTACCTTTATTTATTTTAGCTTTTGATGGTTTTACCTTTTTTCTAGACTTGGCAATTGCAGCTCTAATAATGTCTTTTATTTGCTTATCTATCTTATTGGCTTCTTGTTGTTTCTTTTTAACTTGAGCTGTAAACTTGTCTAAGTCTTTTTGAATTGAAGCAATAATAATCTGTTGTTGTGCTACATCTTTTTCTAACTCTTGTTGCGCAACTCTATTTTCTTTAATTAAAACATCTTTAGACGCTTTTTGCTTTATTAAAGTAGCATTAGTGTTTTGTAAGTCTAAGGTTTTAGTTGCAATTTCTTCACCTTGCTTTTTCTGGTAATCGCTATATTGATTAATGTATTGTAAACGCTTATATGCTTGTTTGAAATTGTTAGATGATAATAAAAACATAACACGACTTTGCTTATTTTTATTCTTGTAAGATTTTACAATTAACTTAGAATAATTATCTTTTAAAAGCTCTAATTCTTTATTTAAATTAGAAATTTTATTCTGATTGGTATTAATCTCTCGCGTTAATAAATTGGCTTGTTGATTGGTGATTTTTATTAAATTACGTCTTACACTTAACTTATAATTTAAATCTTCTACCAAAGTGGTTTCCGATTTTTTCTTGGAATTATTCTGAAATAATAAGGTGTTAATCTTCTTAATTTCCAAACGCAATTCTTGTCTACGTTCTTCTAACTGATCTTGCTTGCTTTTTTGCGCAAAAGCACTGTTTACAGAAAATAGCAAACTAATAATTACAACTAAATGGTATTTAAAATGCATCATTTATAATTTAATTTCTTCGTAACCTGATGGAATTTTAAATGGAAAACTTAATTTCTGATTTAGTTTTACGTTTTTTAATTCTAGGTAAATTTTCATTTCAGAATCGCCTTCTACAGCAATTACAGTTATGTTTTCTGGAATAGTTTGATGGCCTACTTTTTGGTACGTAACGTAATCTACTTCTAAAATACGTTGCTTTTTAATTTGTGTAATTTGTTGCGAATCTGCTTTAAAATGAAGCGGATTTATTAAAAAGAAAATCTCAAATAATTCGCGCTGTTCTTTAGGTTGAAGCACATAAGATGTCTCGTGCGTAGAAATAGTGTATGTCTTGTTTGTAA
>CALJFB010000055.1 GCA_938073895.1 uncultured Flavobacteriaceae bacterium | reverse complement strand
TCACAGAATCCTTTTCATTTACTTGGAAGGGATTTGTTGTTTTTAGTCGTTTTTATTGAATTAGATCGGTTTGTATACGGGTTGTAGTAATTTTTTTTTAGTGTTTTGTTACACTTTTTCGCAGACTAATATAATTTTAGCATCATTGAGATCTGTGGTAAAAAAGATATAACTATTTCCGCCATCTTTTAGATTTAGCTTTTTACGAATAACATCTACTTTATCGGGAAAATTACGTGTAGTTATGTTGGCTTTAGGTTCTTTAAAGGCTTTTTTAAAAGCTTTTTTATTATAAGGCAGCTTATTAATAATTTTAAAACTTCTTCCAGGAAACACTATTAATCTAGAACTTGTGTATAAATGAGAATGCTTATGAAGTTTCTTTACGTCCAGTTTAGTTCCTAACACATTAAATGCACCAGCTTTTAATATAGCCACATTTGGCTCGTATAAGTAGGTTAGTGGTACGCTATAATTTGCATCGTTAGTGGATTCTTCTACGAGGTTAAAATTAAAATTAGTCTCTAAGTTGTTTTTAATATTTACAGTTTTTATATCAATATCTCCCAAATAATCTTTCTCCAAAATCCAAAGTAGCTCTTTAACTTCATTGTTTAAAGCTACAATATATATGGTTTTTACGTGACTTAATTCGCTTATACCAGAAGAAATGTCTAATAATGGCGATGTTTTAATCATTATACTATTAGACTTTTTAAACAAGTCTTTTAAATACTTAGGAATATTTGGCAAACAATCGTTTAGTAAAAATACTTTTCCTTTAATATCACTACGTCTAGATGGATCTATATAAATCCAATCAAAACTATTTTTGGTCGTTTTAAGAGCTTCAATACCGTTAGTAGCAATGCATGTAATATTTGTTGTTTTTAATTGCTTAAAATTATGCTTTACAATCTCAGAAAGTATAGGATTTATTTCGCAATGTGTAACTTGACTAAACGTTTTAGAAAACGAAAAGCAATCTACACCAAAACCACCAGTAAGGTCAATTATAGATTTTCCTTTTATTAAATTAGCTTTGTAATTTGCAGTAATTTCCGAAGAGGTTTGCTCAATATTTAGCTTGTTTGGATAGTAAATTTGGTCTGTATTATACCAACTTGTAAGCTTTGTTTTACAGCGTTTTTTAGCTTCTATTTGTTCAATAACTTCTTTAGCTTCAAGATTAGAAAAAGGAATACCTTTTAGAACTAATGTTGAGATTTCAGCGTTTAAACTTAAATTTATAAAAGACTGAACTTTAATGCTTAGTATATCTTTATTAAAACTAATCATCTAGATTTTTGGTTAGTTTTTTTACTACTTTATTATCAGACAAAAACTCTTTTAAAATCACTTTTAAAGCTGTGTAAGCAGGAATAGCAACTATTAATCCAATAATACCAAAAAGAATTCCAGCTACAATAATAATTAAGAAAATTTCTAATGGATGCGACTTTACACTTTTTGAAAAAATTATTGGCTGACTAAAGAAATTGTCTACCAATTGAGCTATAATAAAGCCAATCATTACATACATAGTTTTTGGTAAAATAATATCGCTAAAGCTTTCACCAAGATTACTTGTCATTGTTAAAATAATCATTAAAAAGGCACTAACTAAAGGTCCAACATAAGGAATTAAATTAAGTAATGCACATAAAAATGCAATTACAACTGCATTGTCAATTCCAAATAAAAGTAAGGTTATGGTATAGATTACAAATAGAATTAAAATCTGAAAAATTAATCCAACAAAATAACGTGATAATAAGTCTTTTATGGTGTTAAATGAGCGTTTAGAACGATTTTCGGTACCTTTTGGAATAAAGGTCATTATGCCATCTTCAAATAACTTACTATCTTTAAGAAAGAAAAACGATATAAATAATACCGAAAATAATCCAATACTAAAATTTCCTAAGCCGCTAACTAAGCCATTTAAAAGGTTTGGAATTAGCGAATAGTCTATTTTTCCTAAAAGATTAGAGTTTTTTAAAGATTGCTCTACATCTTGGGTTTTAATATCATAATGCGTTAAAATCTCTTTGTATAAACCTTCTAAATTACCTTTTAAACCATCTATATCCAATAAAGATAAATTTTGTCCTTGCTCAGTAATTAATGGAATAAATAGAATTATTAAACCTATTAACAAGCTTACTAGCAACAACATTGTTGCAATAACAGCTACTGTATTATTAAATTTTAAACGTCGCCTTAGAAAAAACACTATTGGTCTTCCAACCAAAGAAACTACACCTGCAATTAAGATGTAAACTATTACAGATTGAATTTTATATAAAAAGAATAATACTAAAAAAACACCACCAATTATGGCTAAAGCTTTAAGTATTCCGTATGTAAGTTGTTTTGAAGTCACAAAATTTGGTTTATATTGTAAATCTAATACTTTTTAACTTGAAATTATTGCAATTGCTTTGTAAACTCGTATAAGGCAATGTTAGTAGCTTGTACAACATTCATACTGCTGTTTTGACCAAACATATTTATATGAAGTATAGCGCTGCTTAACTCTAAAATATCTTCGTGAATACCAAAGTTTTCATCGCCAATAATTAAAACTGTTTTTTGATTTTTTTGAAGTTTATACTCATGAATAGATTTGCTATTGCTAGTAATTTCCAAACATAAAATAGTATAACCTTCTTTTTTTAGTTGAAGAACTTGCGTTTTCAAATCAGTAACCACTTTATAATTCACAACCTTTTCTGTAGCACGAGACGTTTTTGTCATTTTTCTGCTAATAGGATTAACATCGCCACAGAATACTAACTGTTCTACACCAAAAGCGTCGCAAATTCTAAATAAACTGCCCACATTTGGAGCATTTGTAACATTATCGCAAATTACAATTATTGGAAATGTTTGTTCTTTAAATGACGTATTGTAATGATTAAGTTGCATTTGTTAGAGTTAAAAGTTTTTTAAAATCTAAGCATTTAAGATTTCTAAGTTTAGATATATAATTTAATTAAAAAACACATATTTTATAATATTTGCGCCCATTTGTAAAGCTTTTAAACGTACATCTTCTGGATCATTATGCACTTCGGAATCTTCCCAACCATCGCCAAGATCAGATTCTACGGTAAGTAGAACGACTAATCTTCCTTTATGATATAAACCAAATGCTTGCGGACGTTTGCCATCGTGTTCGTGAATTTTAGGTAAACCTTTACTAAAATTAAATGCAGATGTAAAAATAGGATGATTTGGTGGTAATTCTAATAGTTCTTGATTAGGATAAACATCTTTTAAGGCTTTGGTTACATAAGGCAACATGCCGTAATTATCGTCTATATGGAGAAATCCGCCAGCATTAAGATAATTGCGTAAATTTAAAGCTTCATTAGTATTAAAAACCACATTTCCATGACCTGTCATATGTACAAAAGGATACTCAAACAAGTCAATACTTCCAACTTCTACAGTTGCAATTTTTTCGTTTATAGCAGTTTCAATTTCAGTATTACAAAATTTAGCTAAGTTTGGTAAAGATGTGGGATTACTATACCAATCTCCGCCGCCATTATATTTTAAAACTGCTATATTTTGAGCAGTACTAAAAGAAAATAGGAGTAAAGCCAAAATGGTAAATAATCTATTCATTTTAATAAAATTATAGTTCGTTTATAAAAGCTACACTATGGCAAGCTACAATAGCTGCAGTTTCTGTTCGTAAACGTGTTTCTCCCAAAGTTACAGGAATAAAATTGTGTTTTAAAGCTAAATCTATTTCTTTTTGACTAAAATCGCCTTCTGGACCAATTAATATTAAATAATCTTTATTAGGTTGTAATTCCTTTTTAAGCGATTTTTTTTCTGTTTCCTCGCAATGTGCTATAAATTTGGTGGTTGTAGTTGTGTTTTCTATAAAGTTTTTTAAAGGAATAGCGTTGTTCAAAATAGGTTTGTATGCGCTTAAAGATTGTTTGGTTGCCGATTCTAAAATTTTCTCAAAGCGTTCTGTTTTAATAACTTTTCTTTCGCTATGATCGCAGATAATTGGTGTTATTTCTGTTATACCAATTTCGGTAGCTTTTTCTAAAAACCACTCATATCTGTCGTTCATTTTTGTAGGTGCAACTGCTAAGTGTAAGTTGTATTTTTGTGGTTCTTGTAGTGTGGTTTCAATTATAGAAACTTCACATTTTTTATCGTTAGCAGTATTTATTTCACATTTAAAAATAAACCCTTTACCATTGGTAACAAATAGGACATCTTTTTCTTTTTTACGTAAAACTCTAACTATGTGCTTGCTTTCTTCTTTAGAAAACATAAATGTTTTGTTGGTATTTGTTAGTTCTGGAGAATAAAAAAGTTGCATAGCTTTAGTTTATAATAATTTTGTAATTTTTTTGTGTTGAAGAAGAGCAATCGCTGCCAACATCTTCTCCATTATAAGATTTAGAATCTAGAGTAACTTTAACTTTAAAATTAAATGTTCCTCCAGTAGTTGGTATTCCGTAAAACTCTATTCTATTATCTATTTTTTGGTGTGCTACACTATTTGGTAAACTACCTTCTATGGTGTAATAAATATTATGAACTGCGTAACCATTACTGGCAGTATAATCGAATGCTATAAATTCTGAATATGATGTAAATAAATTACCGCTTGCCAACGTTTTTTTTATAAGTTTTGGTTCTATGCTATTATTACATCTAATAGAGTCGCTGCAACTAGAAATTAGAGCTAAAAAAAGGCTTAATACTATAGTTTTTAGGTTATTTTTCATGCAACTAGTAGTTCTAAAAAAAAGTTTCATAAAAAAGGCTAATTTAAATTTTTAATCGAGATGTAGCCATAATATTTTGGTCGGCAAAATCGTTTTCTAAATATTTTAAATAGCCAACAATAGCAATCATTGCAGCGTTATCTGTAGTGTATTCAAATTTAGGAACGTAAGTTGTCCATCCAAATTTTTGTTCGCCAGTTTTTAACGCTTCTCTAATTCCAGAATTTGCCGAAACGCCACCGCCAATTGCAATATGTTTAATATTAGTTTGTGTACTGGCTTTTTTTAATTTGTCTATTAATATACCAATAATTGTGTATTGTATTGAGGCACAAATATCGTTTAAGTTTTCTGTAATAAAGTTTGGGTTTTTCTTTACTTCGCGCTGAATAAAGTATAAAACAGCTGTTTTAAATCCAGAGAAACTAAAGTTTAAGCCATCTACTTTTGGTTTTGTAAAAGGAAAAGCTTTTGGATTTCCTAGTTTTGCGCGTCGGTCTATTTCTGGACCTGCAGGATAGCCTAAACCTAAAAGTTTTCCGCTTTTATCGAAGGCTTCACCAACAGCATCGTCAATGGTTTCTCCAATTACAGTCATTTTAAAATAACTATCTACTTGAACAATTTGTGTATGTCCACCAGAAATTGTCATTGCTAAAAATGGAAAATCTGGCTTAACTTGACTTTCTTCATTTATAAAATGTGCTAAAATATGCGCTTGCATATGATTTACAGAAATTAGCGGAATATCTAACCCAAAAGCTAAAGATTTAGCAAAAGACGTTCCAACTAATAAAGAACCCATTAATCCTGGACCTTGCGTAAATGCAATAGCATGTAATTGATCTTTGGTAATACCAGCTTTTTTTAAGGCTTGGTTTACAACAGGAACTATGTTTTGTTGGTGTGCTCTAGATGCTAATTCTGGTACAACGCCGCCATATTCTTCATGAATTTTTTGAGTTGCCACAACATTACTTAAAATAGTGTCGTTACAAAGTACTGCTGCTGCGGTATCATCGCAAGAACTTTCAATTCCTAGAATATATATATTTTCTGATTTCATTAAGCTTATTTAGGCACAATATTTGTAATTTTGAAACAAATTACGCAAAACATTACAAGGTTTACAATTATATTGTAGCTTTAATTCTTAAAATACGTAGAGTTGATTAAAAGATTTTTAAAAGTAATAGGGAAAATAGTGGCCATTTTTGCGCTGCTCTTTATTATTTTGGTCTTATTTATGTCTATTCCTGTAATACAAACTCGTTTAGGGCAATATGTTACCAATCAATTAAACAAAGATTTTAAAACTAGTATTTTTGTAGAAAAAGTAGGCTTACAATTTAATTTAGATATAGAACTTAAAGGTGTTTTAATTAAAGATTACAAGAAAAATACATTAATTAAAGCTAAAGAATTAAATACATCTATTTTAAATGTTACGAACGTTTATAACGGAAAATTGAATTTTGGCGATATAGATATTGAGCAACTTTTACTTCATATTAGAACCTATAAAGGTGAGACAGAAACCAACTTAGATATTTTTGTAGCTCGCTTTGATGAAGATAATCCTAAACCATCAACATCTAAATTTCTTCTATCCAGTAGCGATGTTACTTTTACAAATTCTAGATTTATTTACGCAGACGATAATTTAGAAATACCAAGAATTTTAGATTTTACCAATTTACAACTTAACGGAACTAATTTTTTAATTAACGGAAGCGATGTAGAAGCCAGATTTAATACCTTTTCTTTTAATGATTCTAGAGGTTTAAAGGTTGATAACTTATCTACTAATTTTAAATATACCATTACTGATATGGTATTTAATAATTTAAAAATAAGTACACCAAATTCGGAATTAAAAGGCGATTTAAAGTTTTTATATAAAAGAGAAGATTTAAAATATTTTGTAGATAAAGTTAAAGTTGAAGCCAATTTTAAAGATTCTAAAATAGATTTAAAAGACCTAAATACGTTTTATAACGAGTTTGGAACTAACCAAAACGCCAATTTTTCTGCAAATTTTAAAGGAACTTTAAATAATTTAAGCGTGTCTAATATTGATTTAAAAACCAATAAAAACACCATTATTAAAGGAGATATTACTTTTAAAAACCTATTTAGTAAATCGGAAAACGATTTTAAAATGATAGGTAATTTTAATCAGCTTTCTTCAAATTATTCTAAGTTAAACCAAATGCTTCCAAATGTAATTGGCGCTTCTATTCCTAAAATTTTTAATGAATTAGGGAATTTTACTATTTCGGGAACATCTACCATTACTGCAAAAAAAATAGTTTCTAATTTACAAATGGTAACAGATATTGGCTTTGTAAAATCAGATCTAATTATAGATAATGTAGATTCTATAGAAAATGCATCGTATAAAGGAAACCTTATCTTAAAAGAGTTTAATTTAGGGACTTTGCTATCGGATAACCTATTAGAAATTACTAATTTAAACTTAGATGTTGACGGCAAAGGATTTAATAAAGAAAACCTAATATCTAACTTAAATGGTACTATTGAAAACATTGTTTATAATAAATACCGCTACGAAAACTTAACCGTAAACGGTACATATGCACAAAGTAAATTTAATGGTGAGTTTGTGAGTAACGATAAGAATTTAAAACTCGATTTTAAAGGTATTGCCGACTTATCTAAAACCAAAAATTATTTTAATTTTTTAGCAGAAGTAGATTATGCTAATCTTAAGGCTTTAAATTTTTACAGCAGAGACCAAAAATCTATTTTTAAAGGTGTTATAGATATAGAAATGACTGGTTCTAGCTTAGACGATGCTGTTGGAGATATCTCTTTTTACGATACCACTTATTCTAACGAAAACGATAATTACGAGTTTAAAGATTTTAGAATTAAATCTCAATTTAGTAATAGCGAACACTTAATTTCTATAAATTCTCCAGATATTATAGAAGGCGAATTAAGAGGTCAGTTTAAATTTAGTGACTTGCCAGCTTTATTTGAAAACTCTTTAACAAGTATTTACAGTAATTACAAACCCATAAAACTTAAAACAGAACAGTATTTAGATTTCAATTTTAAAATTTATAACAAAGTTGTAGAAGTCTTTTTTCCTGAAGTAGAATTGGGAAAAAATACATTTATAAAAGGAAAGGTAGAAAACAATGCAAAAGCATTTAAACTAACATTTAAGTCGCCAAAAATTGGACTTTTAGATCATTTTGCAAATAAAATAGAAGTTCAAGTAGATAACTCTAATCCACTTTTTAATACTTATGTAGAAATAGATAGTTTAAATACTAAGTTCTATAATATTTCTAAATTTAATCTAATAAATGTTACTGTAAGCGATACCTTATATATACGCTCTGATTTCTTTGGTGGAAAGCAAAATAAGGATAAATTTGATTTAAGTTTTTATTACACCATAGACAAAAATAATAAATCTGTTCTTGGATTTAAAAACAGCAATATTGTATATAATGATACAAAATGGGTAATTAATAAAAATTCAAACCAGTTAAATAACGTCACTTTTGATCGTGATTTTAAGAATTTCGATTTAAAAGAGTTTTTAATTTCGCATAATAATCAAGAAGTTAAATTTCAAGGTATAGTAAAAGAAGATTATTATAAAGATTTAAAGCTAAATTTTAAGAATGTAGAATTAGAAAAATTACTTCCAGAAATAGATAGTGTAACCTTTGCCGGTAAGATTGATGGTAAGTTAGATTGGTATCAAAATAAAAAAGTGTACAAACCAATTGCAAACTTAACAATCAATCAACTTAAAATAAATAATAAGCTATTAGGCGATTTCGAAACTAAAATTAATGGAAATAATAGTCTTACAAATTTTAATGTATTTGCCAAAATTAAAGACGATGTAAAAAATACATTTGTTACAAAAGGACGTATAGACCTTTCAGACGAAAATTCTTATATGGACTTAACTACAGATTTTAATAAATTTAATTTAGAACCTTTAAATCCGTTTTTAGAAGATGTTTTAGAAAACATTAGAGGTTTTGCAAACGGAACAATTAAAGTAAAAGGTAAAGCTAACAAGCCCAGTTTTAATGGTAAACTTATTATAGATAATGGTGGATTAGGAATTCCAGAATTAAATGTAGATTTTAAATTTCAAGAAAATGCCGTTATAGATTTATACAATCAGACTTTCGATTTTAAAGGCATTAATATTACGGATACAAAAGAAAATACAAAAGGATTATTAAAAGGTAAAATAAATCACATCAATTTTAATAAATGGAGTTTAGATTTAAATGTATCTACAAAACGTCTTTTAATATTAGATACAAAATATACCGAAGACGCGCTTTATTACGGTACTGGATTTATATCTGGTAATGCACAGATTTTTGGACCAACCGAAGGTTTAACAATAAATGCAGAAGCTAGAACAGAATCTGGAACAGTTTTTAATATTCCATTAAATGATAATGAAAGTTTTGGAGATAACTCTTTTATTCATTTTTTAACCAAAGAAGAAAAAATAGCTAAAGCAAAAGGACAAGAGCTTATTATAAAAAACACCAAAGGTTTAGAAATGAATTTTGATTTAGATATTACTCAAGATGCAGAAATTAGTATTGTAATAGATAAATCTTCTGGAAGTACAATTACAGGTAGAGGCGAAGGATCTTTACTATTTAATATTAATACCAATGGAACTTTTAATATGTACGGCGATTACATTATATATAAAGGCGATTATAATTTTTTATATGGTGGTATTGTAGAGAAAAACTTTATAGTAGAACCTGTTGTAAGTACATTAGCTTGGAATGGTAAACCTTTTGATGCTTTAATAGACATTAAGGCCATATATAAAACAAGAGCAAATCCATCACCTTTATTAGATACACCAATAAATAGAAGTATTCCTGTAGAATTAGAAATAGAATTATCTGGAAAATTAGAAAAACCAGATCCAACGTATCAATTTAACTTTCCAACAGTAGAATCTACTATTAAGTCCGAGTTAAACTACAGGTTAGACTCTAAAGAAGAACGCGAAAATCAAGCTTTATTCTTATTAGCAGCAGGATCTTTTAACAGCGGATTTGCAAACGTAAATATATCTGGTACAATAACCGAACGGTTAAATGGTTTAATTAACGGTATATTTTCAGATCAAGACAATAAATTACAACTAGGTTTAAATTATGAAGCTGGACAAAATAGACCAGATTATCAAACAGATAATAGAGTTGGTGTAACACTTCAAACTAAGTTAACAGATAGAATTCTTATTAATGGTAAAGTTGGAGTTCCTGTTGGCGGAGAAAGCGAATCTGTAATTGCCGGAGATGTACAAGTAGATTTTATATTAAACGAAGAAGGAACGCTAACGGCTAAAGTTTTTAATAGAGAAAATAGTATTAGGAATTTTGGTGAAGAAATAGGCTATACTCAAGGCGTTGGTATTTCTTATAATGTAGATTTTGATAACTTTGGCGAGTTACTTCGAAAGATTTTTAAACCTAAAAAGATTCGGGACGAAGAAGATCGTTTAAAAAAAGAAGCCGAAAAAAAGTTATTAGATAAAGATAATCTTTTTCCAGAAGGCATTAAATTTAAAGAGAAAAAGTAAAACATTTCTTTTTAAACCTTAAACGCTTCATGTTCAATATTTTTATTAGTTATTAACTAAAAACATTCACGTTAGTGTCTCATTATTAAATTTTAACATTTTCAATGTTAAATATTCAATTTGTTTATTAGATTTACTAAAAATAACTTTAAAATATGTCTTCTAAAATAAAAAAAATAGCTGTACTAACATCTGGTGGAGATGCTCCAGGTATGAATGCTGCCATAAGAGCAGTAGCAAGAAGTTGTGCCTATTATAACATAGAATGCGTTGGAGTTTATAGAGGTTATGAAGGCATGATGGAAGGCGACTTTATTTCACTTAACGCTAGAAGTGTAAAAGGTATAATTAATAAAGGCGGAACTATTTTAAAATCTGCTAGATCTAAAGAATTTAGAACAAAAGAAGGTCGTAAAAAAGCACATACTAATTTAGTAAAAGAAGGTATTGATGCTTTTGTAGTTATTGGTGGAGATGGCTCTTTTACTGGCGCATTACTATTTAATAAAGAGTTTAATTTTCCTGTAATGGGAATTCCAGGCACAATAGATAACGATATTTTTGGAACTTCGCACACATTAGGATACGATACTGCACTTAATACAGCTGTAGATGTTATAGATAAAATTAGAGATACTGCAAGCTCTCACAACAGGTTGTTTTTTGTAGAAGTAATGGGAAGAGATGTTGGACATATAGCATTAAATGTTGGAATTGGAGCAGGAGCAGAAGAAATTTTAATCCCTGAAGAAGATTTGGGTTTAGACCGTTTATTAGAATCTCTAAGACGAAGTAAAAAATCTGGAAAAACCTCTAGTATAGTAGTTGTTGCAGAAGGAGATAAAATTGGAAAAAACGTTTTTGAGTTAAAAGATTACATAGACGAAAACCTAGAAGAATACGAAACCAGAGTTTCTGTTCTAGGACACATGCAACGTGGCGGAAGTCCTTCTTGTTTTGATCGCGTTTTAGCTAGTAGAATGGGCGTAAAAGCAGTAGAATGCATTTTAGAAGGAACATCTAATTATATGGTAGGTTTAATGAGCGATAAAATTGTAATTACGCCATTAAAGGAAGCTATTAAAGGAAAATCAAAGATAAATAACGAATTAATTCGTGTGTCAGATATTATGTCTGTTTAATACGATTTTTTTAAGATTAAAATAAAGTCAAATCTAACGAAACAATAAGAAAATGTCAAAATTAAAATTAGGAATTAACGGATTTGGAAGAATAGGTCGTATTGTATTTAGAGCAACTATAAAGCGAGAAAATGTAGATGTTGTTGCAATAAACGATATTCTAGATGTAGAGCATTTAGCCTATTTATTAAAGTATGATTCTGTCCATGGTAGATTTGATGGTACAATAGAAGTTAAAGACGGAAATTTAATAGTTAACGGAAAAACGATTAGAATTACATCAGAAAAAGATCCTAAAAACCTAAAGTGGGACAAAGCAGGAGTAGAGATTGTTGCAGAATGTACAGGAATTTTTAAAACTTTAGAAACCGCACAATTTCATATAGATGGTGGCGCTAAAAAAGTAGTAATTTCAGCACCAAGTATAGATGTTCCTATGTTTGTTATGGGCGTAAACGATAATCAATTAACAGCTGCTAATACAATTGTATCTAATGCATCTTGCACAACAAATTGTTTAGCGCCTCTAGCTAAAGTTATAAACGATAATTTTGGAATTAAAGACGCATTAATGACTACAATTCACGCGGCTACATCTTCACAATTTACAGTAGATGGACCATCACGTAAAAATTACCGTTTAGGTCGTTCTGCGTTAAATAATATTATTCCAACAACAACTGGAGCAGCAAAAGCTGTTGGTAAAGTAATTCCAGAATTAGACGGTAAAATTACTGGTATGGCATTTAGAGTTCCAACTGCAGATGTTTCTGTAGTAGATTTAACGGTTAAAACATTAAAAGCGACTTCTTTAGCTGAAATTAAATTAGCTATGAAAAAAGCTTCTGAAGGCGCTATGAAAGGTGTTTTAGGTTATACTGAAGAACCCGTTGTATCTCAAGATTTTGTTAGCGAAGTGCAAACAAGTGTGTTTGATGCAGCTGCGGCAATTGAATTAAACTCAACGTTCTTTAAATTAGTATCTTGGTATGATAACGAATTTGGTTACTCGAACAAATTAGTAGATTTAGCCTTAAAAATTAAGGCGTTATAAAGTTATATTAAATAGCGGTCTTATTTCAAAATTTAATTGGTAATTCAGCTGTTTTTTAATTCAATTTTACACCTATAAATATGATTTTAATTGTTGACAGTGGTTCTACTAAAAGCGATTGGATTGCTGTAGATAATAACGGCAACCTATTACTAGAAAAAATTAGAACTAAGGGATTAAATCCAGCTATTATTTCTAAAAAGAAATTAAAGAAAACCATAAAAAAAAGTAAAGCGCTTAAATCTAACCGCGATAAAGTAAATTATATTTATTTTTATGGTGCAGGTTGTGGAACCGAAAACCCAAGATTAGCACTTAAAACTGTATTGCAAGAGTTTTTTCCAAATGCAAAGATACTTGTAGCAGAAGATACTATGGCAGCAGTTTATGCAACTATTAATACACCAACAGAATTAGCAGTAGTTTGTATTTTAGGTACAGGTTCTAACTGTAGTTATTTTAATGGCAAAAACTTAGAACAACGCGTAAATTCTTTAGGTTATTCTATTATGGATGATGCTTCTGGAAACTATTTTGGGAAACAATTGTTACGCGCGTATTATTTTAACCAAATGCCAGAAGACCTTAAAGTTGCTTTTGAAGAGAAATACAATTTAGAGGCAGATTATATAAAATATAACTTATACAAGCAGCCAAATCCTAATGCGTATTTAGCACAGTTTGCTGAATTTATGATTTTAAATAAAGATTCTATTTACATAAAGGAACTAATAAAGTCTGGAATGCGTGAGTTTGCTAAAAACATGATTTTACAGTACAAAGAAGAATTAAAAACAGTTCCTGTGCATTTTGCTGGCTCTATTGCTTTTTTCTGTCAAGAAGAAATTAAAGAAGTGGCAGTAGAATTAGGGTTTAAAGTTGGTAATTTTGAAAGAAGACCAATTGAAGGTTTAGTTGGTTTTCACACCAAAGCTGTTAAATCTTAAAATAAATAAGTCTTATAAAAGTCTGAAATGTTTGAGACTTTTATAGTTTTAATAATATTTTCTTGAAAGGCTTAATTACTTGCTTGCAATTACGCTAATTTCTACATTAACAAATTTTGGTAGGTTTGCAACTTCTACGGTTTCTCTAGCTGGTGCTAAGTCTTCATTAAAATAAGTTCCATATACAGCATTAATTTTAGAAAAATTATGCATATCGCTTATAAAAATAGTGGTTTTAAACACATCGTTAAAAGTCATATTAGCGGCTTCTAAAACAGCTTTAACATTTTCCATAACTTGTGTTGTTTCAGCTTCAATTGTGTCTAAAACAAGCTCGTTTGTTTGTGGATTAATAGCTATTTGTCCAGAAGTGTATAATGTATTACCATTTAGTATTGCTTGATTATATGGGCCAATAGGTGCTGGCGCTTTATCTGTTTTTATAATTTTCTTCATTATTAATATAATTTACTTAGTTTGGTAAAGTAAACACAAACTAGAGTAGAAGTTGTAATTAACTATTTGTTTTCTATAAAAATTTATCTTGTTTTCTTCTAGCTTCGTATTTTAAATCTTGTAAAATATTTGACTTTACACCTACAAAGAAATTCCAACGGTTATAAGTACCAAAAGGAACCCAAGAGAAATTCATTTTCCAACTTAGTAAGTCTCTACTAAAGCGAAGTTGTGTTAGACCAAAACCTTGGTTTTTAAAATCGTAACTAGAAGATCCTCCAATACTCCATTTTGGCGCAATTTCTATATCTCCTGAAAACATTAAAGAATGGGATGATATTTCGTCTTGCCTTGCAGAATTTGCATAGTTAACAGCATATGAAAAACGTAAACTCCAAGGAATTTTATAGTTGTATAATTCGCTGTCTTCATCTTTTGTATCATCTTCTTTATCGCTAAAACCTTGATCTGCAAAATCTTCAGATACACCAAATAAATCATCATCTCGTCCACCACCAAGAAGTCTTTCGTTTCTTGAAGCGTCTGATGTGTTATCCTTATTATCATTTCCTTTACTACTTAAGCTGTAACTTAATGTTAAGTTAGCGCTTGTTAATCTAAATAAACTTCCGTTATTATTTAAATTAAAAGTATTAATACGTTTATTGTTATTATCTAAGGCATATGGATCTAGAGTTGCACCAAAATTTAGAGCCATTTTTTCGTTAAAAAATTGTGTTCCTCCAGTCATTCTTACAGGACTCCATTTTAAAGAATCTCCGGCCACATTATAAGATGTAGAAAAGTTTAAATTGTTAAGAAGTTTTATTTTTTTTGGTTCTAGAGCTGTAGTGTCTCGATCTCTTACTTTAGCTTCAAAATTGTTTGCTAAGGATAAACCTATAGAGCTAGAGAATGTTTTATTTGGAGAACCAAAAATTCCACTTTCAAATCTCGAGTATTCACTTTTTGTTAATCCATCTGCTGTAATAACTTCAAATTCATCATAGTAATTATCAAATGCAGGATTAATATTATAGCTTATACTTGGACGCATAACGTGCCTAATTGCTTGTATGCGTTTGCCTTCTTCTTTTTTATCAAAATTAAACATTCCATAAACGGTTGTTCCAATACTAGTGCTAAAATTATAGGTTCTGAAAGCGTCAAAACCTTTAACGTCTTCGGTTATAACTTCTTGTGTATCTTGATCAAAAGATTTAGAAACTGTGTTTGCAGTCCAGGTTTCATCAAAATTAGCATTTGCAGTCACACTAAAATGCTTAAAAACTTTAAAATTAGTTGAAATAGGAATACTATGTCTTGCTCCAATTTTAGCATCGTTAAACATCCCAGATTTAAAAAATAAAGAATCTGTTGTGGTAATTCTATTTTCTGCTCTTACATTATATTGTAAGTTAATATTTTGAATAGCTCCTTTTTTAGAGCCACCTTTTGGTGCTAAAGGAAATATTCTACCAACACTTGCTTGAAATGTTGGTAAGGTCATGTTAATTACTTGTGTTTGTGTGTTTTGACTATGTGTTGCTGTTATGCTGTAATTAACTTGTGGTTCTCCTTGAAATGTTTTAGAGTAAGAAACAGAAGACGATAACGAGTTGTTTTGCGTATTTGGTAAGTTAATTTGATTTATAGATTCTTGATAATACGAACTACTTCCTAAGTTTACTGATGCAGAAAAACGAGAGCTTGGATTTGCTTGTTGTGCTTGGCTATGTGCCCAACGTAAGTTGTAAATTTTTGTTTTAGAGTAATCTGGAAAACCGCGTTCGCTATTAATTAGGTTTTCGTATCTAAAACCAAAGTTACCGTTAAACTTATAGCGTACATTATATTTTGTTTCTAGACGTAAACCATAACTGCTATTGGTGTAATAATCTCCTAAAACGGCTAAGTCAAAATAATCGCTTAAGGCAAAGTAATAACCACCATTTTGTAAAAAATAACCACGTCTACCATCTTCACCAAAACTTGGGAATATTACACCAGAGGTTCTTTTTGTAGTCATTGGAAAAAAGGCAAAAGGTAATCCAATAGGCGTAGGAACATCATAAATAAAAAGGTTAGTTAAACCTGTTACTACTTTTTTACCTTGAACAAATTTTCCTTTTCTTATTTTAAAATAATACTCTGGATCGTCTAAATTATTAGAAGTTGTTAATTTTGCGTTAGACATGTAGTAAACCGAATCGTTAACACGTTTGGTAACTTCGGCCTTAATATTCATACCTTGTTGTTCGGTAATAGAATTAAAAATTAAAGCTTTTTTAGTATCAATATTAAAACGAATAGAATCTGGTTCTACAAGATTTTCGCCTTGTTTAAAACTTGGTCTTTGTGTATAAACGCCAGCAGAATCTTTTAAACGTCCAGCATAAACTTCGTTCTTTTTAAAATCTATAACAATAATTCCGGCTTTAATTTCCATATTATCGTAATAGACTTCAGCCTCATTATATAAATATAATTTTTGTTCTTTTCTGTTTAGAGACGTATAATCTTTAGCAGTATATTTTACAGAACTAGCTAATAATTGTTTTTTAGGCTTAATAGAATCCTTTGAAGTAGAGTCTTGTTCTTTTAAAATTGGAGTTATATTTGTTAAAGAATCTCTAGATAAAACTTTTATTTCAGTTTTGGACTCAACAGGAATATTACCGCCAGAATTAGGTATTTCTTGTGCGTAGCTAAACATGTTTATAAACCATGTAAAACTAAAGGCTAAAAGTATATGAATTCTGTTTGTATGCAACGCTTTTAAATGTATTTTTGTAAAAGTATGGCTTGATTTTTGAAAAGTCAAAACTACATATATTTTTTGTGATTCATTTTAGTATTCATAAAAAATTAATATTATTAACAAATCTTGTGATTTAGTCTGTATGCTTATGAAAACGACATCTATATATCCTTTAGTATTATTTATACTTTTATTAACGTTTTTTAATCCATTAAAAATCAATGCGCAAAACAATAAGTTTGTAGTTGTTTTAGATGCTGGTCATGGTGGCCATGATCCTGGAAAACCTTATAAAAAAGGTTTTCACGAAAAAAATATTGCGCTTTCTGTAGTTTTAAAAGTAGGAAAAATACTTGAGAAAAATAACGATATAAAAGTGGTTTATACTCGTACAACAGATGTGTTTGTTGATTTATTTAAACGTGGAAAAGTTGCTAACGATGCAAATGCTGATTTATTTGTGTCTGTACATTGTAATGCTGCTGCTTCTAAACAAGCACATGGATCCGAGACTTATGTGTTAGGAGTTCATAGAAATCAGACCAATTTAAATGTAGCAAAAGCAGAAAACTCTGTAATTTATTTAGAAGATAATCACGAAGAAACTTATAAAGGTTACGATCCTAACAAACCAGAATCTTTAATAGGTTTAACTTTAGCGCAAGAAGAATATTTAGATCAAAGTATTTTATTAGCTTCTTTAGTAGAAGGACAATTTAAAAATAAATTAAAACGAAAAAGTAGAGGTGTAAAACAAGCAGGATTTATTGTATTACATCAAACAGTTATGCCAAGTATATTGGTAGAAACTGGGTTTGTAACTAACCCTACCGAAGCCAAATATTTAAGTAGCGCTGCAGGTCAGAAAAAATTATCAGAATCTATAAGTGCAGCTGTATTAAAATATAAGTCTAGTTTATATGTTAATACAACAGAGCCAGGAATAAGTAATAATTCATCTTCTAATCCTTCAGAATTAAATACAGATATAGGTTTTACTTATAAAGTGCAAATTGCAGCAAGTAAAAATAATTTAGCAGCTAAGTCTTATAATTTTAAAGGCTTAACATCTATATCTAAGGAAAAAACAGGTGCTATTTATCGTTATTTTTCTGGAGAAACCTCTAGTTTATCAGATATAGAAAGATTAAAATCTGCAGCAATAAAAAAAGGATATACAACAGCATATATTGTAACTTACAAAAATGGAAAACGTATTAAATAATGTTAAGTTTTAAAAACTTATTAATTATAAGGAAAAGTTCTATTTTATTTCTAATTTTGTTAGCAATCAAAACAACAGCAATTTGAAACTTTCTTTAGAAGTAAAAACAGCACTTTTAGTTATATTAGGAATTATATTTTTCATATTTGGATATAATTATCTTAAAGGCACAAACGTATTAGAAACATCCGATAAGTATTACACTACTTTCGATTTTAATGGTTTAAAGCCTTCAGCTCTTGTTACTGTAAAAGGTAATCCAGTTGGTAAAATTATTAAAGTTGCTTACGATTTTGACTCAGGTAAAACCAAAGTCTCTTTTACAGTAGACGATAAATTAAAATTCTCTAAAAACTCTACAGTTAGACTTTATAAAGAAGGAATTATGGGTGGCAACGCCTTAGCTATTATACCAGAAACTACAGGAACACAAGCAAAACCTGGCGATTTCATAAAATCCGAAGTAGAAAAAGACCTTATAGAATCTTTAACAAGTAAATTCTCTGGACTAAGTTCTGGTTTAGATGGAACATTACAATCTGCAGACTCGTTATTAGTAGGCTTAAATACATTAATTAAAGACGATTCTGATAAAGGTATTAAAAATGTAATTGCAGAATTAAACGAAACATTAAAAGGCTACAAGAATTTATCCTACAGTATTAGTGGATTGGTAAAAAAGAACGACCAATCTTTAACTACTATTTTAAACAACTTTAAAGCAACAAGTCAAAGTTTATCTGTATTAAGTAAAGATTTAGAAAACGCAAATCTTACCCAAACTATAGCAAAGTTAGATGGCGCATTAACCAAAGTAAACGGATTAATGGCTGGTTTAGAAAACGGCAATGGTACAATGGGCAAATTACTTAAAGACGATAAACTTTATAATAATTTAGAAGGCGCAACTAAGCAATTAGAACAGCTACTTCAAGATTTAAAATTAAACCCAAAACGTTACATGCATTTCTCTGTATTTGGTAAAAAAGCCAAAATATACGATGCCAAAGGAAACGAAATAAAAGACAAAAAATAAACCAAACCAATTATGGGAATACTTTCTAACATACTATTTGCAATAATTTTATTTGCAGGAATAGGTTTTTTTGCTAAAAACGTAAAATCTTTATTTAGAAACATAAAATTAGGTAAAGACAAAGACATATCAGACAATAAGCCAGAACGTCTAAAGAATATGATAAATATTGCTTTAGGACAAAGCAAAATGGTAAAGCGTCCAGTTTCTGGATTTCTTCACGTTGTAGTCTATGTTGGTTTTATAATTATAAACATAGAAGTTTTAGAAATTATAATAGATGGACTTTTTGGAACACATAGAATAGGATTATCTGTTTTACCAACATCAGTTTACGGTTTTTTAATTTCAACATTCGAGGTTTTGGCCGTATTAGTATTAGTAGCAGTTGTTATTTTTTGGATAAGACGTAACGTTATAAAAATCAAACGTTTTTTAAGTTCAGAAATGTCAGGTTGGCCAAAAGCCGATGGAAATATTATTCTATATTTCGAAGTCGTTTTAATGTCGTTATTCCTAATAATGAATGCTACAGACCTAGAATTCCAAGCATTAAGCTCAGGAAACGTAATAAGTCAATTTATCGCGCCATTATTTTCAGGAATGGCAGAAGGCACATTACACCTAATAGAACGAAGCGCTTGGTGGCTACATATTATAGGAATATTAGTATTTTTAAACTACTTATATTACTCAAAACATTTACATATTTTATTAGCATTTCCAAATGTATATTATGGAAAATTAACACCAAAAGGTCAGTTACCAAATAATCCAACCGTAACTAAAGAAGTTATGTTAATGATGGATCCAAACGCAGATCCATTTGCCGCAGCACCAGAAACAGAAGCAGAAGGCGAACCAGAAAAATTTGGCGCATCAGACGTTCAAGATTTACCTTGGATAAACCTACTAAACGCATACACATGTACAGAATGCGGACGTTGCACAAGCGAATGTCCAGCAAATCTTACCGGCAAAAAATTATCGCCACGTAAAATAATGATGGATACCAGAGATCGTTTAACCGAAGTTGGTAAAAACATAGACGCAAACAAAGGCGTATTTGTACCAGACGGAAAACAATTACTAAACGATTACATAACACCAGAAGAACTTTGGGCTTGTACCAGTTGTAACGCATGTGTAGAAGCTTGTCCAGTAAGTATAGATCCATTAAGTATAATTATGGAAATGCGTAGTTATTTGGTAATGGAAGAAAGCGCAGCACCAACAGAATTAAACAACATGATGTCTAATATAGAAAACAACGGAGCACCTTGGCCATACAACCAACAAGACCGTTTAAACTGGAAAAACGAAGCATAAAATAATAAAGGCGTTACCTAAAGGTCAGGCTTTCCGTTATATCTTTTTTTGCCATATATGGCAGCAAAAAAAGGATGTCACTTTAATCCTTAACGCAAACCAACCTATTAATGAAACAATTTATATATAACAATTATACCAAAATTATAGTCATATCATTTGTTATAGCATTAATTAGTATATATATTATAAATAATTACAAAACAGGATTCTTAGGAGGATTTATATCCGGAATCATTTCAGGATTTGCCATAGGACTATTAATTACACCAAAAAGAAATTTTTTAAACTAAAATTAGTTTCAAATACTATTTGATCAATCACAATAATAAATAAAGCGATAGTCAAATAAACAGTAAGAGTATAATAAGCATAAGTACGGATTTAACATGTAAAAACTAAATCCTTAAACTTTTAAACTTAAAAAAAATGAGCGAGCAACTAAACGTGCCAACTATGGCAGAATTAATGGCAGAAGGAAAACAACCAGATATTTTATTTTGGGTTGGCTCTGCTGGAAGTTACGACGATAGAGCAAAAAAAATAACCAAAGCCTTTGTTAAATTATTAAACAAAGCCAACGTTAATTTTGCAGTTTTAGGAACCGAAGAAAGTTGTACCGGAGACATTGCAAAACGAGCAGGAAACGAATTTCTGTTTCAAATGCAAGCCGTAATGAATATAGAAGTGCTTAATGCTTACGACGTTAAAAAAATTGTAACCTGCGATCCGCATTCATTTAACTGTTTAAAAAACGAATATCCAGGATTAGGTGGAAATTACGAGGTTTTTCATCACACACAATTTATTAAAGAGTTATTAGATTCTGGACAATTAGAAGTTACAGAAAACACCTTTAAAGGCAAACGCATTACATTCCACGATCCATGTTATTTAGGACGTGCAAATAACGAATACGATGCACCAAGAGATATTCTAAAGAAAACAAATGCAACTTTAGTAGAAATGAAACGTTCAAGAAATACCGCATTATGTTGTGGTGCTGGTGGCGCACAAATGTTTAAAGAACCAGAACCTGGCGCTATGGACATTAATATGCTTAGAACAGAAGATGCTTTAGAAACAAAACCAGACATTATTGCCACAGGTTGCCCATATTGTAACACAATGATGACTGATGGCATAAAATTCAAAGAAAAAGAAAATAGCATTGTTGTAAAAGATATTGCTGAGCTAATAGCAGAAGCCAAAGGTTTATAATTTTTAAAATGAAAAAACAACGTATAACTTCTGGAATAGCTTTTTCAATAGTTGGAACCTTTATAGTGACTTTAATTAATCATTTTAGAGGTGCAGATTTTACGTGGTTAAATACGGTAATAAATTTAGTGCTCTTTTTTCTAGTAGGTTATTTCTTTGGTAAAAAAGGCACAAAACATAAAATAGATTTATAATATGGAATTCTACACTAAGTATAAAACATTTATAATATTAGGACTCGTTTCTGGTTTAGTATTTGCATTAATAATGGCAGGTTGGGATTCTTATAAAGAGCAGCCATTCTCAGCCTTAAAGTTTGGACTTCATTTTGTGTTTTTTGGCGCTTTTAATGGTTATATGTCTTATAGAAAGCATAAAAAAACAAACAGTTAATAATGTTCAAAAACTTTAAAAATCCAGCCTACAGAAAAGTATTCTTAATTAGTTTTTTATGGAATGGTGGCTTATTTGCAATAGTAATGGCATTATTTGATTATAATGATAATAAACCATTCTCAATAGCTCAGTTTTTATTCAACTTTTTATTTCAAGGTATTTTTATGGGATTTATTTTAGTAGGAAATTATAAAAAGAAAGCTAAAATAGACAAGTAGTAAAACAGTAAATTAGTAATAGAAAATAACAAGACATAAAAATAAATAACGTGTTAGTAGATTTTAAGACATTACCAGAAGAAGCTAAAGTTTGGGTTTATCAAGCAAACAGATCATTTTCAGAAGACGAATTAGAACAAATTACATCTAAATTAAACCTATTTGTAGAAAATTGGGCAGCGCATGGCACTGGTTTAGAAGCTGGATTCGAAATTAGATACAAACGTTTTATTATTCTTGGTGTAAATCAAGCCAATCAAATGGCTACAGGTTGTTCTATAGATGCTTCGGTGCATTTTATTCAACAATTAGAGAAAGACTATAACGTAGATTTAATGGATAAAATGAATGTGTCTTACAAACAAGGAGAATTTGTAGCACATAAAACATTAATAGACTTTAAAAAAATGGCTAAAGATAGAGCTGTTACAGGAAAAACCATTGTATTTAACAACTTAGTAAATACAAAAGGCGAGTTAGACGAAGCTTGGGAAATTCCTGCAAGCCAATCTTGGCATAATCGTTTTTTCTAGACAAGTCTAAATTTTAACTAAAGTTAAATAACCCATTTTTTTGTTTTAAATATTTAAGTTTATTATGGCAAGCGATATCTTTTTACTAAATATTTCAGGACAAGATAAACCAGGATTAACTGCAACATTAACAGACGTTTTAGCAGCATATAACGCTAAGATTTTAGACATTGGTCAAGCTAATATTCACGATACTTTATCGCTTGGTATTATGTTTCAAATTAAATCTGGAAAAAAATCATCTGGTGTTTTAAAAGATTTATTATTTAAATCTTACGAATTAGGCCTAACAGCAAAATTTAAACCTATTTCCTTAAACGATTACGAAAAATGGGTAAGTCTTCAAGGAAAAGACCGCTATATTGTAACCATTTTAGGCGAAAACTTAGAAGCTAAGTCAATTTCCGAAGTCACTAAAGTTGTATCGGATAAAGACTTAAATATAGATGCAATAAAGCGTTTAACAGGTAGAACATCTTTAGTTCATAAATCAGATTATCCTAGAGCTTGTATTCAATTATCTGTTCGTGGTGGTATTGATACTAAATCTGAAATTACTGCAAAATTTATGCAGATTTCTAAGGATTTAGATGTAGATATTGCTTTTCAAGAAGATAATATGTATCGTAGAAATAGGCGTTTAGTGTGTTTTGATATGGATTCTACTTTAATCCAAACAGAAGTTATAGACGAATTAGCTGTTCTTGCTGGTGTTGGAGCAGAAGTAAAGGCAATTACAGAATCTGCTATGCAAGGAGAAATTGACTTTAATCAAAGTTTTAAACAACGTATGAAACTTCTAAAAGGTCTTAGCGAAGATGTTTTAAAAGACGTAGCTATAAATTTACCAATTACAAAAGGTGCAAGACGTTTAATAGATACTTTAAAATCTTACGGATTTAAAACGGCTATTCTTTCTGGAGGTTTTACATATTTTGGAAATTATCTTCAAAAAGAATTAGGTATAGATTATGTGTTTGCCAATCAGTTAGAAATTAAAGATGGACTTTTAACAGGTAATTATTTAGGCGAAATTGTTGACGGAAATAAAAAAGCAGAATATCTTAGAGAAATAGCCAAACAAGAAGGCATAAATATTAGTCAAACCATAGCAGTTGGCGATGGTGCTAACGATTTACCAATGCTAAATCTTGCAGGATTAGGAATTGCTTTTCACGCTAAACCTAAAGTAAAGGATAATGCACAAAGTGCTATTTCAAGTATTGGTTTAGATGGTGTTTTATACCTATTAGGTTATCACGACAGACATATAGATTTAGTGAGTGAATAGGTTTTAATTAAGTTAATGTATTTTCTTTCTTACAACTATGTTTTAATGCCAGAAAAACTTTAACAGTCAAAATAAAAAGATAAAACGTTTATTTTTAGTAATTTTAGTAATGTTATCTATTTTAATTAGTAATACACTAATTTTATAAACCACTTAATCTAGCCAAAAGTTAACAACTTTCTTCATAACATATCGTTAAAAGACTTTATTTAAAAGGCGAGAAATACTAATTTGGCATAGATTTAGTTATTATAACTCTGAATCAAACTTTTTTTTATGCGAAATCTACTAAAGGTACTGTTTGTAATACTTACCATGCAAACATTATACGCCCAAAACACACCAAACCCATTATTGGCTTCTAAACCAGAAGCACAAAAAAAATGGGTAGATAGTGTATACAATACCTTAAATCTTAACGAAAAGATTGGTCAGTTATATATGATTCAAGTTTTTTCTAATCAAGATGCTGCAACGCATAGAAAAAATATAGCATTAATTAGAGATCATAAAATTGGTGGAATTATTTATTCTAAAGGTGGACCAGTTAGACAAGCTAAATTAAATAACGATTTACAAGCTTTATCTAAAATTCCATTATTAGTTGGAATGGATGCAGAATGGGGTTTATCTATGCGATTAGACTCTACTTTTTCTTTTCCTTGGAATATGACGCTTGGTGCTATAAAAGATTCAAAATTAATAGAACAAACCGGAAGACAATTAGGAGAACATTGTAAACGTTTAGGTGTTCATTTTAATTTTGCACCAGTTGTAGATATTAATACCAATCCAAGAAATCCTATTATTGGAAATCGCTCTTTTGGAGAAGATAGAGATAATGTTACCGAAAAAGCTTTGGCATTTATGACAGGCATGCAAAGTGTTGGCGTTTTAGCAAATGCTAAACATTTTCCAGGTCATGGAGATACAGAAACAGATTCGCATAAAACATTACCAACAGTAGATTTTTCGGCAAAACGTATAGATTCTATAGAGTTGTATCCTTATAGAAAACTTATAAGCAAAGGCTTGTCTAGTGTTATGGTAGCACATTTAAATATTCCAAGTTTAGAAACTCGAAATGGTTATCCGTCGTCAATTTCAGAAAATATTGTTACAGGAATTTTAAAGCAGAAACTACGTTTTAAAGGTTTAATTTTTACTGATGCTTTAGGAATGAAAGGTGCAGCAAACTTTACAACGCCTGGCGATATTGATTTAGCTGCTTTTTTAGCTGGAAATGATGTAATGTTAATGAGCGAGAATGTCTCTACAGGAATTACTAAAATTAGAGACGCTTATAATAATGGTACTATTAACGAAAATCGCTTAGCACATTCTGTTAAGAAAGTTTTAATGGCGAAATATAAAGTTGGATTACATAATTATTCTCCAATTGGCACGCATAATCTTGTAGCAGATTTAAATCGTTTAAAAGATTCTAATTTATATGAAGAATTAATCGAAAACGCTATTACTGTAGCAAAAGACACCTTTAATATTTTACCATTTAAGCAACTAGAAAACAAGCAGTTTGCTTACGTAAATTTAGGCGATAGTAATTATAAGCCTTTTTTTAACGAATTAAATAAATACATAGAAGTTACGCACGTAGAAGACACTAATTTAGATGGTTTAATTTCTAAATTAAATAAGTTTAATACAGTAATTATTGGGTTTCATAAATCTAATGCAAGTCCTTGGAAAGCGCATAAATTCTCTAATAAAGAGTTGGTTTGGTTGCATGAAATTTCAAGAACCAATAAAGTTATATTAAATATTTTTACAAAACCATACGCGTTGCTTGATATGTCTACCATAACAAATATAGAAAGTATTGTGGTAAGCTATCAAAATAGTGTGGTAGCACAGCAAAAAACAGCGCAACTTTTATTTGGAGCAATTGCGGCAAAAGGCACACTGCCTGTTTCGGTTGGAAATGGATTATTAGTTGGAACAGGTAAAACCTATAACTCAATTTCTAGATTAGGTTATTCTGTACCAGAACGTGTTGGAATGAGTTCTACGGTTTTAAAGCAAATAGATTCTATTGCAAATCATGCTATAAAAGAACGCATGACTCCAGGAATACAGTTAATTGTAGCTAGAAAAGGAAAAGTAATTTATAATAAAAACTTTGGAAAGCATACGTATAAATCTAAAAATAAAGTAGCTTTTAATGATGTTTATGATATTGCTTCTCTAACCAAAATAATGGCAACATTACCTTTAGTTATGGAGTTAGACGAAAAAGGAATTATAGATCTAAACACTAAATTAAAAACTATTTTACCAGAATTAGAAGGTACAAATAAAGCTAATATTACGTTACGTAAAATGTTATCGCATTATGCACAATTAAAACCTTGGGTTCCTTTTTATACAGCTACTTTAGATTCGGTAACCAAAAAGCCTTTATCTAAATATTATAGTAAAACTAAATCCGAGAAGTTTAGTTTAAAAGTAGATAAAAACCTTTATATGCGTAAGGATTACAACGATTCTATTTTTAAAATTATTAAGGATACAGATTTACTATCTAGTTTACGCTACAGATATAGTGATTTGCCGTATTACATTTTAAAAAAATATATAGAAAAGCATTATGGTAAAGGTTTAGATGAATTAGTTCAAGATCATTTTTATAAATCTTTAGGATTAAATAACACAACTTATAATCCAGTTGGAAAAATTGATGATAATAGAATTATTCCAACAGAAATAGACGATTATTTTAGATACAAAGAAGTAAAAGGTTATGTGCACGATATGGGCGCAGCCATGCAAGGTGGCGTTGGTGGACATGCTGGAGTTTTTAGTAATGCTAACGATATGGCAAAATTAATGCAAATGTATTTACAGAAAGGCTATTATGGTGGAAAACGATATTTTTCGCCTAAAACTATAGACACCTATAATACTTGTTATTATTGCTCTGCAGATAATAGAAGAGGAATTGGTTTTGATAAACCTCAATTAGGAAGTTCTGGTCCAACATGTGGTTGTTTGTCTATGAAAAGTTTTGGTCATTCCGGATTTACAGGCGCTTACGCTTGGGCAGATCCAGACCAAGAAATTGTATATATATTTTTAGCTAATAGAACATATCCAAATGCTAAAAAAAATTATTTATTAAGAGAAAATATTAGAACTAATATTCAAGAGGTAATTTACAATGCTATTATTGATTAATTTCAGTTTAAAAACCAGTAATTATCATTAACTAAAACAAATTATATTATGAAAATAGCTATTGTATGTTATCCAACGTTTGGTGGAAGTGGCGTTGTGGCAACAGAATTAGGTTTGGAGCTTTCTAAACGCGGACATCAAATACATTTTATAACATACAATCAACCAGTTAGATTAGATTTACTAAATAAAAACGTTCATTTTCATGAAGTAAACGTTCCAGAATATCCATTATTTCATTATCAGCCATACGAGTTAGCTTTATCGAGCAAACTAGTAGATATGGTCAAGCTTCATGGCATAGAAGTAATGCATGTTCATTATGCAATTCCGCATGCTTATGCCGCATATATGGCTCAAAAAATGTTGTTAGAAGATGATATTTTTGTTCCAATTGTAACGACGCTTCACGGAACAGATATTACATTAGTTGGTAATCATCCATTTTATAAACCAGCTGTAACATTTAGTATTAATAAATCTAATGCAGTTACAACAGTTTCTCAAAGTCTAAAAGATGATACCATTAGATTATTTAATATTAAAAATGAAATTGATGTTGTTACTAATTTTATAGATTTACACAAGTATGAAAATGATTTTACCGACTGCCAACGTAGTGTTATGGCAAATGATGATGAAAAGATAATTACACATATTAGTAATTTAAGACCTGTAAAACGTATTGAAGACGTAATTTCTATATTTTATAATATTCAAAAAGAAATTCCTTCAAAATTAATGATGGTTGGAGAAGGACCAGAGCGCGAAAAAGCAGAGCAACAATGTTTTAAATTAGGGATTACAGAAAAAGTAGTATTTGTAGGTAATAGTAACGAGATTGATAGAATTTTATGTTTTAGTGATTTGTTTTTGTTACCAAGTAAAACCGAAAGTTTTGGATTATCGGCTTTAGAGGCAATGTCGTCTGGAGTTCCAGTAATATCAAGTAATGCAGGAGGAATTCCAGAAGTAAATCTTCAAGGATTTTCTGGTTATTTAAGTAATGTTGGAGCTGTTGAAGAAATGAGTAAAAATGCCATTTCTATTTTAAAAGATGAAGCAACTCTAAATCAATTCAAATTAAATGCAAAAAAGCAAGCTTCAAAATTTGGTATAAGTAAAATTGTTCCACAATATGAAGCTATTTACAAGAAAGCGCTTCAGAATAAATAAAATTAAAATTTACTTTATAAAAAAAATCCGCCTTACAAATTAATGTAAAGCGGATTTTAATTTTAGTATAAATTCATTAGAATTGGTATCTAATGCTTAAAGCAATATCTAAGTCTAAATCATCGTTAAAACTACCAAAACCAAATTCTGGTCTTGCATCTAATGATAAAATTAAAGGAATATCAAAATTATACTCAATTCCAATATCTCCTGCAGCAAATATAAATGTTTCACTATCATCTCCATTAAAATCTCTTGGTGTATCATAACTATAAGATCCAAATCCACCACCAACTCCAGCGTACCAGTTAAATCCATCTTCTATATTCCAAACCCATTGGTATAAACCTGCAAGTTTAAATCCATCATAATTATCTCCACTTTTAAGGCCAAGATCTAATTCTAATCTATTGGTGTCACTTAAAGCACGTTGGTAAGAAATTTCTGCTCCAAATCCATTGTTGTCTCCTAGTCTTAATCCAATGGCATTTTTGCTAATGTCTTGAGCTTGTACAAATACAAATCCTGTAATAGTAATAGCTAATGTTAAAAGTAATTTTTTCATTTTATTAAATAGTTTTTTATTTTATTTGCAAATTTAATTTTTAAAACTAAACTAATCTAAATGTATTTATAATATTTTAAAATTAGTTAAAGATTATCTTTTTATTTCCTAGATATTATGCTAATATTATTTTTGTTGAATGATTATTTTTAGCATAAAAACAAATCAAATCAGTTTTATAATACACTATTAATGATTATTTTTGGTCTACAACAAAGTCTATCTAATTTAATAAACAAATTTTAATGTTTATGCTGTTAATTTAATATTTGTAGGCTTTAAATCGGTTATAAATGGATCAACTTGATTACGTAGACCAAGAAATAGTATTATCGCTTAAAAAAGATGCTAGAAAAGCATATTCTAAAATAGCTCAAGAACTTAATATTTCTAATTCGTTAGTGCACCAACGTATTAAAAAGTTAAAAGCCGACGGATTAATTAAGAAGTCTGATTTAATTTTAGACGAAAAAAAATTAGGTTACAGCACAAAAGCTTATGTTGGTATACGTTTAAAAGAAGCACGTTTTGCCGAAAAAGTTGTCTTAGCGTTGCAAAATATTCCAGAAATTACAGAATGTAATTATGTCTCAGGAAAGTACGCTATATTTGTGTTAATCTATTCTAAAGATAACGACCATTTAAGAAATATTCTATACAATCGCGTTCATGAAATTGAAGGTGTAGGCGGAACAGATTCTTTTATTTGTTTTACCACTAATTTTGAGAGATCTGTACCAGTTATAATTGCATAAACTTTATGAAAAACCAATTACTTCAATTAGAAAGAGCTTTAAAAGGTGAATTAAAATTTGATGCTTTACATAAAGGAATTTATGCCACAGATGCATCCGTTTACAGAAAACTTCCTTTAGGTGTTGCGTATCCAAAAGATATAACAGACCTTAAAATTTTAATAGATTTTGCACTAAAAAATAAAACCTCTTTAATACCAAGAACTGCAGGAACATCTTTAGCAGGACAATGCGTTGGAGATGGACTAGTTGTAGATGTGTCTAAATATTTTACAGAAATAATTTCTTTTAATAAAGAAAAAATGCAAGTTACTGTGCAACCAGGAGTTGTAAGAGATGCTTTAAATGTTTACTTAAAGCCTTTTGGACTTTTTTTTGGACCAAATACATCTACATCTAACCGTTGTATGATTGGTGGAATGGTTGGAAATAATTCTTCTGGAACAACTTCAATTCAATATGGTGTAACACGCGAAAAAACGGTATCCTTAAAAACTATTTTATCTGATGGTTCTACTGCAGAATTTGGAGAAATTACAAAAGAAGAATTCAATAATAAATTACAATTAAATACTTTAGAAGGAAAGTTATACAAGACAATTTTTGAAGAATTATCTATTACACAAGTTCAAAACGATATTGAATCTGAATTCCCAAAACCTTCCATTCACAGAAGAAATACTGGTTATGCAGTAGATGAGTTATTGTGGTCTAATATGTTTAATAAACGCGATCGTAATTTTAACTTTTGTAATCTTCTATCTGGAAGCGAAGGTACTTTGGCTTTTACTACAGAAATAACCTTACAATTAGATAAATTACCACCAACTGAAGCAGTTATGGTAGCATCGCATTACAAGTCTATAGACAATTGTTTAAACGATGTAGAAACCACAATGACGCACAATTTGTATACCTGCGAAATGATGGACAAAGTTATTTTAGATTGTACAAAAAATAACGTGGCGCAAATGCGTAATCGTTTCTTTATTCAAGGCGATCCTGCAGCTATATTAATGTTAGAAATAAAAGCAGAAACTATTGAATTAGCAACTCAGAAAGCAAAAAACTTAATAAAAGATTTAGAAGCAAAAGGGTTAAGTTATGCTAATCCAATTTTAAAAGGAAACCAAATAAATCAGGCTTTAGAATTAAGAAAAGCAGGTTTAGGCTTATTAGGAAACATGATTGGCGATAAGAAAGCCGTAGCTTGTATAGAAGATACTGCGGTAGCATTACCTGATTTAGCTAACTTTATATCGGATTTTTCGGTTTTAATGGATAAACATAAGCAAAAAGCAGTGTATTATGCACATGCAGGCGCAGGAGAAATTCATTTAAGACCAATTCTTAACTTAAAAACAAAAGGCGATGTTGGTTTGTTTAGACAAATTACTACAGATGTTGCGCATTTAACAAAAAAGTATCAAGGTTCTTTTAGTGGAGAACACGGCGATGGAATTGTAAGAGCAGAGTTTTTACCAATTATGATAGGTGAAAACAATTACCAACTATGCCGAAGAATTAAACAATTATTTGATCCTAACAATATATTTAATCCTGGTAAGATAGTAGATGCTCCAAAAATGGACGAATCTCTACGTTACGAGATTGATAGAAAAGAGCCTGAGTTAAAAACCTTAATGGATTTTTCGGATTCCGATGGATATTTACGTTTGGCAGAAAAATGTAATGGTTCTGGAGATTGTAGAAAAGACACATTTGCTGGTGGCGCAATGTGTCCAAGTTATCGTGCTACAAAAGACGAGAAAGATGTAACGCGTTCTAGAGCAAACACCTTGCGTGAGTTTTTAACCAATTCCGATAAAACCAATAGATTTAATTCAGAAGAAATTAAAGAATCCTTAGACCTGTGTTTAAGTTGTAAAGCTTGTGCAACAGAATGTCCAAGTAATGTTGATATAGCTATTTTAAAATCGGAATTTTTATACCAATATCAAAAAGAAAACGGATTTAGTTTGCGCTCAAAATTATTTGCTTACAACACCAAATTAAATAAGTTAGGAGCTATTGCTCCAGCACTTACTAATTTTGTGTTTACTAATAAAATCACTTCAAAAGCATTAAAAAAAGCCAATGGTGTAGCGCAAGAACGTAGTTTGCCGTTAGTGCATAAATCGGCTATAAAAACCATTAAAAAAAACCAAGTTGTAGTAAGTAATCCAATAAAATCTGTTTATTTATTTGTAGACGAGTTCTCTAATTACTTAGATGTAGAAGTTGCTTTTGATGCCTACGAATTGTTAACACGATTAAACTATAAAGTCTTATTTGTAAACCATACGGAAAGTGGAAGAACCTTTATTTCTAAAGGGTTTTTAGAGCAAGCTAAAGACGTAGCAACTAAAAATGTAGCAGTTTTTAAAGATAAAATATCTAAAGAAACGCCTTTAGTTGGATTAGAGCCATCTGCAATATTAACTTTTAGAGATGAATATAAACGTTTGGTAGACGATAAAACTGCAGCAGAACATATTTCAAATAACACCTTTATAATTGATGAGTTTTTAGCTGAAGAAATTGCTCTAGGAAACATAACATCTAATCAGTTTACCACTAAAGAAGAGAAATTAAAATTACACGGACATTGCCATCAAAAGGCTTTGAGTAATCAAAAAACAACGTTCGATATTTTAAACCTTCCAATAAATTACAAACCAACAATAATACCAAGTGGTTGTTGCGGTATGGCAGGAAGTTTTGGTTACGAAAAAGAACATTACGACGTTAGTATGAAAGTTGGAGAACAAACTTTATTTCCAGCAATTCGTAAATCAAGTATAGATGTTATAATATCTGCAAATGGAACCAGTTGCAGACACCAAATAAAAGATGGAACACAGCGTACGGCATTTCATCCGGTAAGTATTTTAAAAGAAGCGTTACTTTAATTTGTAGTATAATAATTTACAGTTCTTATGGGTGCGTAATTATTAAAGTAACAAGCCAATACTTGTTTTATAAAGCTTGTCTTTAGTGTTATTTAGTTTAAATAGCAATTGTTTATAAGTAATAAATACTAATCAATCATTAAATAACTAGCAATGTCTATATTTTCTTTCTTATTTTTACATTCTATTCTAATAAAATAAATCAAGTAATGTCAGGAAATTCTTTTGGAAAAATATTTAAAATAACCACTTTTGGAGAATCTCACGGATTAGCAATTGGTGGAATTATAGATGGTTGTCCACCAAATATTAAACTTGATTTAGAGGCAATTCAAAATGATTTAGACCGCAGAAAACCTGGTCAATCTTCTATTGTAACACAACGTAAAGAATCTGATACCGTAAAATTTCTGTCGGGAATTTTTGAAGGTAAAACTACAGGAACCTCAATAGGATTTATTATAGAAAACGAAAATCAGAAATCTAAAGATTACACACACATTAAAGATAATTTTAGACCAAGTCACGCAGATTATGTTTACCAAGAAAAATATGGCATTAGAGATTATCGTGGTGGCGGACGCAGTTCTGCACGAGAAACTGCAAGTAGAGTAGTTGCTGGTGCAATTGCAAAACAAGTAATAAAAGACATTAAAATTAATGCATTTACATCGTCAGTTGGTAATTTATTTATAGACAAACCTTACCAAGATTTAGATTTTTCTAAAACAGATTCTAATGCAGTACGTTGCCCAGACACAGCAACAGCAGAGAAAATGATAGCTAAAATTAAAGCCATTAAAAAAGAAGGCGATACCATTGGTGGAACCATTACTTGTGTGGCTCAAAATATGCCAATTGGACTTGGAGAGCCAGTTTTCGATAAGCTTCATGCAGAATTAGGAAAAGCAATGCTTAGTATAAATGCCGTAAAAGGTTTTGAGTATGGCAGCGGATTTTGTGGTGCAAAAATGAAAGGTAGCGAGCATAACGATTTACACAACCCAGATGGCACCACAAAAAGTAACCTCTCTGGTGGAATTCAAGGCGGAATTTCTAACGGAATGGACATTTATTTCAGAGTTGCTTTTAAACCTGTAGCAACCTTAATTCAGAAACAAAACGTATTAACAAAACAAGCAACTATTATAGAATCTCAAGGAAAAGGCAGGCACGATCCTTGCGTAGTTCCAAGAGCTGTGCCAATAGTAGAAGCAATGGCAGCATTGGTTTTAGTAGATTTTTACTTGCAAAACAAAATGTATAATTAAATTGTTTTTTAGGAGCTGTAACTTGCTTTCCGCTATATCTTTTTTTTCGTGCTGAATTAATTTCAGCATCTCAAAAAAAGGATGCCGCATCAATCAAGGCTAAACATATAGTTTCAAATTAAACCTATATTAAAATATCATCAAATACTACTTATGAAAAAACTAGCTTTACACTGGAAAATATTAATTGGAATGGTTTTAGGAATCATTTTTGGATTTATAATGACATCTGTAGATGGCGGAAAAGGTTTTGTAACCGATTGGATTAAGCCATTTGGAACTATTTTTATAAATCTTTTAAAGTTAATTGCAGTACCATTAATTTTAGCATCTCTAATTAAAGGTGTAGCAGATTTAAAAGATATTTCTAAAATAAAAAAAATGGGCTTACGTACTGTAGGTATCTATATATCAACCACTTTAGTAGCAATTATTATAGGTTTAGCCATAGTAAACATAGTAAAACCTGGCGAAGGAATGTCGGTAGAAACTAAAGAAAGAATCGAAGCGTCTTTTGCAACTTCAGCAGATGCAATGGTAACCAAAGCTAAAATAACTCAAGAAGCTGGACCTTTACAAGCCTTAGTAGATATATTCCCTAAAAATATATTTGTATCTCTTGGAGAAGCTAAAATGTTGCAAATTATATTTTTTGCGTTATTTGTAGGCATCTGTTTATTGTTAATAGAAGAGAAAAAAGCCAAGCCATTAATAAAATTCTTCGACTCGTTAAACGAAGTAGTTATGAAAATGGTAGATTTAATTATGCTTTTTGCACCTTATGCTGTATTTGCATTATTAGCAAATGTAATTATTGCTTTCGATGATCCCGAAATTTTAATAAAACTATTAGCTTATGCTGCTTGTGTTGTTGGTGGTTTAATTTTAATGATTGGTTTCTATATGTTATTAGTAAAATTTGTAGGAAAAAAATCGCCTTTATGGTTTTTAAAGCAAATAAGTCCGGCGCAATTATTAGCCTTTTCAACAAGTAGTAGTGCTGCAACTTTACCAGTAACAATGGAACGTGTAGAAGAACACGTTGGAGTTGATAAAGAAGTTACAGGATTTGTATTACCAGTTGGAGCAACCATAAATATGGATGGAACAAGTTTATATCAAGGTATTGCTGCGGTGTTTATTATGCAAGTTATTTGGCCAGAAGGCTTAACATTTACCAATCAATTAATTATTGTTGGAACTGCATTATTAGCTTCTATTGGAAGTGCAGCTGTGCCAAGTGCTGGAATGGTTATGTTGGTAATTGTATTAGAATCTATTGGTTTTCCGGCGCATTTATTACCAATTGGTCTAGCCTTAATTTTTGCTGTAGATAGACCTTTAGATATGTGTAGAACTACGGTTAACGTAACTGGAGATGCAACTGTAGCATTATTAGTAGCAAAATCTTTAGGTAAATTACACGATCCAAAACCTAAGAATTGGGACGATAATTACGATAAAGTTAAGTAGGCTTTTATTAATATTATATGTTTTTGTGCTTTACATTTCTGGTTTAACCAGTTTGTTAAGATATATTAGACAATTAATAAGATTGACATAAATAATATTTATAAAATAATGAGTAACGTCGTTTCGGTGCAATGGTTAAAAGATAATTTAGAAGATAAAAATCTTATAATTTTAGATGCTACAATACCTAAAATAACATCTAAATCTGAAGCTACAGAATTTGAAGCTATACCTAACGCGTTGTTTTTTGATATAAAAATGAAGTTTAGTAATATTTGTGCACCATTTCCAAACACTATTCCAAGTCAAGTTCAATTTCAAGAATCTGCACAAGAATTAGGGGTAAATAGTAATACTAAAATTGTTATATACGATGCTTTAGGAATTTATAGTAGCCCAAGAGCTTTCTGGCTTTTTAAAACTTTTGGTTTTAAAAATGTTTTTGTTTTAAATGGTGGATTACCAGAATGGAAAAAGCAAGGATTTAAAACTGTAGCAGCATATAATAAAGTCGCTTCTAAAGGTAATTTTAGAGCTATTTATCAGCCTAACAAAAACGTGTTTATAGAGTCTATTTCTAAAATTTTGGACGATAAAAGTTTTACAATTGTAGATGCAAGAGCTACAGCTCGTTTTAATTGTGAAGTTCCAGAACCAAGAAGTGGTTTAAGAAGTGGAACTATTCCAAATTCTATAAGTTTACCCTACCAAAAAGTGTTAGAAAACGGATTGCTTAAATCTAAACATCAATTAAAGAACCTATTTTTAGAATTAACAAAGAACAAAAAATTAGTATTTAGTTGTGGATCTGGAATTACGGCTTCAATTTTATATTTAGCAGCTGCAGAAATAGGTTATGTACACACAAGTATTTACGATGGTTCTTGGACAGAATATGGAACTTTAATTAAATAATTTAGTTAAAATTATAGGACTAAAAAAGTCTTAAAACAAGTTTTCTATTTATTTCTAAATACTTAAAAAAGGGTAGACTAATCTTTTCTAGGAACCGCAGTTGTTCCAATCAAACAGATGATTGGCAAAGGTTAAATAATGTTTCAAGACTTTGTAATATTATATCTAATATAAACTATTATGAGAATATAATAAGAGTTAAAATGAGTAAAACAAGTAAGCTATTTAGTAAAGTCTAGTTTTAAGTGAGTTACAAAATCTAATCTATAAACTTAGCTTTTAAATCTGGAGTTGGAATCCAGCAATTGTCCTTTTTTCCAAACCATTTGTAGCGGTTTTTTGCAATAAAATCGTAAACAGCATTTCTTATAAATTCCGGTAAAATTAAAAAAGGATAAAGTAGGTTGGTAGGCAATCCTAGTTTTGATGCAATTAGTATAGCAGCAGTAGACTTACTTTTAATAGCTTTTCCTTTTCTGTATAATAAAATAGAATCGGTTTTAGATGGATCTATATTATAATCTTTAATAATTTGTTGTCCCAAATTACTTTGTAAAGCAGCAAAAACAAATTTATTCCTTTTATCACGTTCTATAATAAACTGAACAGAATTGCTGCAAAGGTTACAAACACCATCAAAAAGTATTAAGTCTTTATTTTCTGGAATATCAATCATATAAAACAAAAATAAATCATTATTTTTAAAGAAATTAATATTTATGAAAAGTTTACAGTCTTGGTTTGACGATTATGCTATAAGTCATCAAAATAAAATAAATATTAAAATTCATTTTATTTGTGTGCCAACTATTTTCTTTTCTGTTGTTGGACTTATAATGTGTATTCCTAGTTATACTATTTTATCGTTTTTGCAGCATCCAGTTTTAGCTAATTGGGCTTTTGTCTTATTGGTAGTATTTTTAGTTTTCTTTTACTTTAGGTTATCTCTAAAAATGGGGTTTCAAATGTTATTTTTTGCAATAATATGCTTAATTGGAAATTATTTTATAGGTCTTTATTTACCTTTGTTTTATGTTTCTTTAAGTGTATTTATTTTAGCTTGGATAGGTCAGTTTTATGGGCACAAAATTGAAGGTAAGAAACCCAGCTTTATTAAAGATTTACAGTTTTTGTTAATTGGTCCTGCTTGGGTTATTTATAAGTTATTTAATAATTAAAGTTTCAGTAGTAAATGATTTAATTTTCGCTTTAGATTTCTAAAACGAAAATTTTGAAATTGTTTTTTTAAACATTAAACAATACTTCAACAAAGGTTTTTAAGTTTATGATACGTAATACTAGCGTGACGCAGGAATTACCATAAAAGGGACTTTTAAATGTGAACCAATTTGGTCTATTTTATTTTTAAAAAATAGATTTTCTAAAAAGTTGTGTTTATTATTTACCATGGCTAACATTTCAATGTCTGTTTTATTTTGAAATTCTTTAATAGCTTCATTTATAGAGTTGTAATTAACTATTTGAAATCTAAAATTTGAAGCTTTAAAAAGTGATTCTAATAGCGATTTAGACCAAGTTTGTTCTTGTGTTAAGTCCATTTTGTTAGAAACAAATAAAGTGTTTAAAATGGCATTGTTATTTTTTAAAATATCTTGAAGACTTTTCATTTGTAAAGAATTAAAATCTACTTCTAAATCGTTTGGTATTAAGATATTTTTAGGCTTAGCATAAGTATATCCTGATGGTATTGCAATAACAGGACATTTAACTTCTTTAAAAACGTGAACTGTATTAGAACCAAATAAAACTTCTGTTGCACCAGTAGAACCTTTTGTTCCCATAATAACAAGATTAATATTATTTTTTAAAACAAAAAGTTTGATGCAAGGTAATAGCTTATCTACTTTAGAGTAAGTTTTAAATGTGTGTTTTATATTTTGACCAAAAGTGGTTTGAATTTTATGATTAATTTCTTCTAATCGCCCTAAAGATTCTTTTTGTAACTTATCCATAACAATTTGCTGCGGAGATGTTCCTGTTACATATTCTGATCTATAAATTATTTGTTCATAGGTATTTAAAATATGAAAAGTGCAAGTATCATTTTTAAATAATTGTATAGCATAAGAAATAGCATTCCAAGCATTCTCTGAAAAATCTGTAGGTAATAATATATGTTTCATTACTTATTTTTTAGTTATAAATTTTATATAAAAATATAAGTTTATATCATTTTAAAGTATGACAAATATCATATCACTAATAAAATGTTGCTCTATTATTTGTTGCTTAAAAAAATCAGGTTATTTCGAGTGGTTTTTAAATTATACTTTTCTATTATTACTTTATATTAAAAACACTACAACTTATATTTAGACATTGTAATGTAGATTTTATATACTCAATTAAGATAAGTTTAGGTTGCGCATGTAATATTAAAACAAAAATTTAATCACTTGCTAAATAAAAACACTGTAGGCTTATAAATTTTCAGTGTCTTCAGTTTGCTGTCCCATCATCATTAAATAAGCTTTTAAAAATGGTTGAATATTGCCATCTAAAACAGCTTCTACATTACCAGTTTCGTGTGCTGTACGGACATCTTTTATTAATTTATAAGGATGCAAAACATAGTTTCTAATTTGGCTTCCCCATTCTATTTTCATTTTATCGGCTTCAATATCTTGACGTAAAGCCAATTGTTTTTGTAGCTCAATTTCGAACAACTGAGATTTTAACATTTGCATTGCTCTTGTTCTATTATCTTGTTGAGAACGTGTTTCCGAACATTGAATTTGAATACCAGAAGGTTTATGTTTTAGCTGAACTTTGGTTTCAACTTTATTTACATTTTGTCCACCAGCACCGCTTGATCTTGCAGTTGTAATCTCAATATCGGCTGGATTTATATCAATTTCAATGGTATCGTCTACTAAAGGATACACATAAACCGATGCAAAACTTGTATGTCGCTTTGCATTACTATCAAATGGCGAAATACGTACTAATCTATGCACGCCATTTTCGCCCTTAAGCCAACCAAAAGCAAAATCGCCTTCAATTTCTAAGGTAACTGTTTTAATTCCAGCAACATCGCCACCTTGAAAGTTAAGTTCTTTAACTTTAAAGCCATTTTTTTCGGCATACATTAAGTACATACGCATTAGCATTTCTGCCCAATCGCAACTTTCTGTTCCTCCAGCACCTGCTGTAATTTGTAGTACAGCGCTTAATTTATCGCCATCTTCAGATAGCATATTTTTAAATTCAAGGTTTTCTATGCTTTCTGTTGCTAAGTCAAATCTATTGGTAACGTCTTCTGCGGTAGCTTCATTTTCTTTAAAAAACTCATAAATCACTTCTAAATCCTCTACAAAAGCTTCAGAAATTTCGTAATCTTTAATCCATTGTTTTTTTTCTCTTAACGATTTCATAACGACTTCTGCAGCTTTAGAATCGTTCCAGAAATTAGGGTCAAATGTTTGTTCTTCTTCGTTTTTTATTAGAATTTTCTTATTATCTAAGTCAAAGATAGTGTCTTAGCTTACCTAGACGTGTATTAAGGTTTTTTACTTGATCGGAAGTAATCATTTGTTGAATTTTAAACAAAAATAGAATTTAACGCTTTAACTAAAAACAAATCGCCTTATTTTTATACTTTTATAGGAATATTTTTAAATTATGACAATAGACTTAAGAAGCGATACGGTTACAAAACCAACAAAAGGTATGTTAGACGCTATGATGTCTGCAAATGTTGGCGACGATGTTTACAAAGAAGATCCATCTGTAAACGCGCTTGAAGCTAAAGTGGCCAAACTATTTGGTAAAGAACAAGCCTTATTTTTTCCTACAGGAACTATGGCAAACCAAGCGGCAATAAAATTACATACGCAGCCTGGAGATCAGGTTATTTGCGATAAATACGCACATATTTATAATTATGAAGGTGGCGGAGCTTCTTTTAATAGTGGTGTATCTTGTAAATTATTAGATGGAAATCGCGGAATGTTTACAGCAGAGCAAGTGGTTGAAGCTATTAATCCTCCCGATTTTTATCATAGTCCATTAACCACTTTAGTTGCTTTAGAAAACACAACTAATAAAGGTGGCGGCGCTTGTTGGGATTTTAACGAGATTAAGAAAATTAGAAAGGTTTGTAACGATAATAACCTAGGTTTACATTTAGATGGCGCCAGATTGTGGAATGCGCTTGTAGCTAAAAATGAATCTGCTTTAGATTACGGAAAACAATTTGATACTATATCGGTTTGTTTAAGCAAAGGTTTAGGTTGTCCGGTTGGTTCTGTTTTGGTTGGCGATACTAAGTTTATGGAAAAAGCTATTAGAATCCGTAAGATTTTTGGTGGAGGAATGCGTCAAGTTGGGTTTCTAGCAGCAGCAGGAATTTATGCTTTAGATAACCAGTTTGAAAGACTTGCAGAAGATCATATAAAAGCTAAGCAGTTAGGTAATTTATTAGCAAAACAGAATTATATAAAAAAAGTAGAACCTGTAGAAACTAATATTGTAATTTTTGAATTGAATACCACGTATTCTGAAACCACTTTTACAGAGAAAATGAACCAACAACATATTCGTTTAAGTAATATGGGACAAGGAAAACTTCGCATTGTAACGCATCATGATTATACAGATGCTATGCATAGTAAGTTTTGTCAAGTTTTGGTTGGATTGTAATTGTTTTGTTAGACTTTATTAAAACCATAATTCTTTTAATTTTTAGGTATCCAGGAGCAGCATAGCGTTGGTTGTTTTCAAGAACTTGGAAGTTTAAGAAATAGCATACAGATTTTTTGCAGGATACTGTTGAATTGAATGCAATAGTTTTTATAGTAACCTTAGTTGTTGTGTTTTTACTAGTTAAGTGGATTGTTAAAAAAAATAGACTACAAATTCAACAGAATAAGTAGTCTATGTTTATTAATTTTAGGTTCTTGTCTTTTAAAAAGCAACATTAAATAATTACATTCCAGGAATATTTGGCATTCCATCTTTAGCAGCAGCAGCTAATTCAGCTTCGCTAATATTTGTTGCTTTAGTAATAGCTTTGTTAAGTGTCATAATTAGATAATCTTCTAATTGTTCTTTGTCTTGTAACAACTCATCGCTAACATCAATAGATTTGATAGTTCTATTAGCAGTTAAAGTTACTTTAAGTAAGCCATCGTTACTTTTTTCGTCCACTAAAACAGTATCTAAACGTTTTTTAGTTTCTTCAACTTTAGCCTGAGCTTCTTTTAATTTGCTCATCATTCCCATCATATCTCCAAACATAATTGTATAATTTTAAGTATTTATGAAGCAAAGATATTAATCAACTTTTTAAAACAAAAAGAATAGCATAGAAGTGTTTAAAATTAATGTAATAAAAACTATTTTTACATTTTTACACGATATAATCAAATGACAAAACTTATAGCAGATTTAGTAGCGCCAATAGCAAAAAAACAAGCCAAATCTTTAGAAATTCATGGCGATGTTAGAATAGATAATTACTATTGGTTAAACGAAAGAGAAAATGGCGAAGTTATAGCATATTTAAATCAGGAAAACGCGTATGCCAAAACGGTAATGGCACATACAGAGGATTTTCAGAAATCTTTATTCGAGGAAATGAAAGCCAGAATAAAGGAAGCCGATGAGTCTGTACCCTACAAATTTAGAGGTTATTGGTATATTACACGTTTCGAGAAAGGTCAGGATTATCCTATTTATACACGTAAAAAGGAGACTTTAGAAGCCGACGAAGAAATTCTGTTTAACTGTAACGAAATGGCTAAAGGTTGCACCTATTTTAAATTAGGAAGTTTTGCCATAAGTCCAGATAATACTAAAATTGCTTTTACTACAGATAAAATTAGTAGAAGACAATATACAATTCAAATTAAAGATATAAAAACGAACGAAGTTTTTAGCGATAAAATAGAAAATACCACAGGAAGTTGTACTTGGGCTAACGACAGTAATACTTTATTTTACACAAAGAAGGATGAAGTTACATTACGATCGGACAAAGTTTTTAAGCACAAGTTATTTACAGAAGCAAAAGACGATACTTTAGTGTATTTTGAAGCAGACGAAACTTTTAACACGTTTATTTATAAAAGTAAATCAAGAAAGTATTTAATTATAGGGTCGAGTAGTACCACGACAAGCGAATACAGAATTTTAGATGCTAATAATCCAGATGGCGAATTTGTTGTGTTTCAAGAACGTGTTCGCGATTTAGAATATTCTATAGCACATTACAAAGACCATTTTTATGTGGTAAATAATGGCGATGAAGCGACTAATTTTAAACTTCAAAAAACATTAGAAACTCAAACCAAAAAAGAATATTGGGAAGATGTTTTACCATATAGAGCAAATGTTTTATTAGAAGATATCGAAATATTCTCGGACTATTTAGTGGTTAACGAGCGCGAAAACGGTTTAAATAATATTAGAATTATAGCTTGGAATGGAAGCGAAGATTATTATTTACCATTCGATGGTGAAACCTACACAGCTTACGTTGGAAATAATCCAGATTTTGAAAGTAATGTGTTGCGTTACGGATTTAACTCTTTAACAAATCCAAGTTCTGTAATAGATTATAATTTTAAAACAAAGTCAAAAACCATTCTTAAAGAGCAAGACGTTTTAGGCAATTTTGATAAGAATTTATACGATTCTAAACGAATTTGGGCAACAGCCAGAGATGGCGAGAAAGTGCCAATGTCTATTGTTTATAAAAAAGGAGTAGAGTTAAACGGTAAAAATCCGGTGTTACAATATGCATATGGAAGTTATGGTTCCACTATAGATCCATCATTTTCATCTGTTAGATTAAGTTTATTAGATCGTGGATTTATTCACGTAATTTGTCATATTCGTGGAGGCGAATATTTAGGTAGAGAATGGTACGAAGATGGAAAAATGCTTCAAAAAATGAATACGTTTACAGATTTTATAGACTGTTCTAAATTTTTAATTGAAGAAGAATATACGTCCGAAAAACATTTATATGCTATGGGCGGATCTGCTGGCGGCTTATTAATGGGGACAATTATGAATTTAAATCCAGAATTATATAATGGCGTAATTGCAGCAGTACCTTTTGTAGACGTTGTAACAACTATGTTAGACGACACAATTCCGCTTACCACAGGAGAATATGACGAATGGGGAAATCCTAACGAAAAAGTCTATTATGATTACATGAAATCTTACAGTCCATACGATAATGTTGTGGCACAAGATTATCCAAACACATTAATAACAACAGGATTACACGATTCTCAAGTTCAATATTGGGAGCCAGCAAAGTGGATAGCTAAACTTAGAGATATAAAAACAGACAACAATATTTTACTAATGCAAACAGATATGACTGCAGGTCATGGCGGTGCTTCTGGACGTTTTGAAGCCTTAAAAGAAGTTGCTTTAGAATATGCGTTTCTATTAGATTTGGAAAATATTAGCGAATAATTACTCGATTTTTTGTATTTTTGCAAGGTTTGAAAAAAACTATGTCGTTATAGTTAAAACATTTTATATGGATAACAAAAAACAAGTTTTTGATAGTGTATTGGATTTAGTAGGACATACACCATTAATTAGACTACAAAAAGTAACCAAAGGTTTTAAAGGTAATTACTTAGCAAAGGTTGAGGCTTTTAACCCAGGACATTCATCAAAAGATCGTATTGCTTTACATATTATTGAACAAGCTGAGCGTGAAGGTATTTTAAAACCAGGAGATACTATTATAGAAACTACATCTGGTAATACAGGTTTTAGTATTGCTATGGTTAGTGCTATAAAAGGTTATAAATGCATCTTAGCAGTAAGTTCTAAATCTTCTCCAGATAAGATAGATATGTTAAAAAATATGGGCGCAAAAGTATATGTGTGTCCAGCAAATGTAAAAGCAGACGATCCAAGATCTTATTACGAAGTAGCAAAAAGATTACATAGAGAAATTAAAGGTTCTGTTCTTATTAATCAATATTTTAATAAGTTAAACATAGCCGCACATTACCATTCTACAGGTCCAGAAATTTGGAAACAAACCGAAGGAAAAATAACACATTTAGTAGCATGTAGTGGAACTGGTGGAACTATTTCGGGAACAGCACAATATTTAAAAGAGCAAAATCCAGACATTAAAGTTATTGGAGTAGATGCTTATGGTTCCGTAATTAAAAAATACCATGAAACTAGAGAATTAGACGAAAAAGAGATTTATCCTTACAGAATTGAAGGTTTAGGTAAAAATTTAATTCCAGGTGCAACAGATTTTGATGCCATAGATGAGTTTGTAAAAGTATCAGACGAGGAAAGTGCGCATACAGCAAGAGAATTAGCAAAAACAGAAGGTTTATTCTGTGGATATACTTCTGGTGCAGCGTTACAGGCTTTAAAACAATTAAACGAAATGGATTATTTTACGCCAACAGATAATATTGTAGTTATATTTCCAGATCATGGATCACGATATATGAGTAAAATTTATAGCGATAAATGGATGAATGATCAAGGCTTTTTTGATACTCAAAATGAAGTAGCTTCAACAAGCATTCAGTACGTAAAATAACAATTTATTAAAAAAAATCTTAAAAGTTAACCTGAAATTCAATTTTAGGTTAACTTTTTTGTTAATAACCAATGGCAAAATATTATGCCTTAAAGATATAATTCATTAATTTTGCAAAGTTATAATTATCCGAAACCATTAATGTTTCACTATTAATTTATATTTATGAGAGATTTATTTGATAAAATATACAAAGATAAAGGTCCTTTAGGAAAATGGGCTGCACATGCAGAAGGCTATTTTGTGTTTCCTAAGTTAGAAGGGGAAATATCTAATAGAATGAAGTTTCAAGGAAAAGATGTTATTACTTGGAGTATAAACGATTATTTAGGTTTAGCAAATCATCCAGAAGTAAGAAAGGTTGATGCTGAAGCTGCTGCACAATATGGTTCTGCTTACCCAATGGGCGCAAGAATGATGTCTGGTCATACAGAATTACACGAGCAATTACAAAATGAATTAGCAGAATTTGTAAGTAAAGAATCTGCTTATTTACTGAATTTTGGTTACCAAGGAATTATGTCAACTATTGACGCTTTGGTAGGTAAAGACGATGTAATTGTTTACGATGTAGATACGCACGCATGTATTATTGATGGTGTTCGTTTACATCCAGGAAAGCGTTTTACATATATGCATAACGACATTGAAAGTTTAGAAAAAAACTTACAACGTGCTACAAAAATGGCAGAAACTACTGGAGGAGGAATACTTGTTATTTCTGAAGGTGTTTTTGGAATGCGTGGAGAACAAGGACGATTAAAAGAAATTGTTGCTTTAAAACAAAAATATAATTTTAGATTTTTAGTAGATGATGCTCACGGTTTTGGAACTTTAGGTAAAACAGGTGCTGGAGCTGGAGAAGAGCAAGGTGTACAAGATGATATTGATGTTTATTTTGCAACATTTGCAAAATCTTTAGCAAGTACAGGTGCATTTATTGCAGGAGATAAAGAAATTGTAGATTATTTAAAGTACAATTTACGTTCTCAAATGTTTGCTAAATCTTTACAAATGCAATTAGTTGTTGGAGCATTAAAACGTTTAGATATGTTACGTTCAATGCCAGAGCTAAAAAACAAGTTATGGGAAAACACTAATGCGCTTCAATCTGGATTAAAATCTAGAGGATTTGACATTGGAACAACTCAGAGTTGTGTAACACCAGTCTACTTAAATGGTAGCATTCCAGAAGCAATGGCTCTAGTAAAAGATTTACGAGAAAATCATGGAATATTCTGTTCTATTGTTGTTTATCCTGTAATACCAAAAGGATTAATTTTATTACGTTTAATTCCTACAGCAACACATACTTTAGAAGATGTAGAATTAACTTTAAATGCTTTTGAAGCAATTAGAGAGCGTTTAGAAAACGGAACATATAAAAGAATGTCTGCTTCTATAATGGCGGCAATGGGAGAATAAAACCCAATTTTATAGTATTTAAAAACGTCCAATTTTATTATAAAATTGGACGTTTTTATTTTAGTTAATATTTTAATAATAGCTCTAGTGCTTATATTAATAAGTTTTAAATTAAATCTAGAAGTAAATAAGAAAATTTGACTATTATAATTATTAATATTCAATTTGTTTTGGCACTACTATTTTAAGTATAAATATTTGTAGTTCTAGAGATGTTTATACCATTGCATTGTTACCAATTATAGCGTTTTACGTAATGTTTCTCGAGTTACATAAATTTCAGGATCCATATTTTTCCATATTTTTCTTATGGCATCATTGTCTGCTAATTCTGCAGTTCTATAACACGTTTGTATTCCTTTTTCAGTAAAAGTGTTATAATATTCGTTAAATATTATTGCATGTACACCTTTATTTTGATAGTCTTTATGAACGCCAATTAAATAAAACATAACATCTTTACTATGTTTTTTAGCTTTTAGAATTTTTAAAAAACCAAACGGAAATAGTTTTCCTTTAATATCTTGCAGTGTTTCTGCAAATCGAGGCATTACAATTGCAAATGCAACTAAATTATCATTTTTATCTACTACAAATTTGATGTATTCTGGGTTTATAAACGATAAAAATTTCTTTTTAAAATAAGCTTTCTGAATATCTGTAATCTTTACAAAAGAGGCTAAATCATTATATGTTTCGTTAAACAGATCAAACATTTTATCTGCGTAAGGCATCACTTCTTCAGTTTTAGTAAATTTTAAAGCTGTTAACTGATAACGTTTCTTTATCATTTCCTGAAGTCTAAAAAATAATTCAGGTTTTACATTAGAAAATGGGAATCTATTCTCTTCGTATTTTTTTTCGGTTACAAAACCATGTGTTGTGTAATGATTATAGTAATAGTCGTGATTATACCATGCCACCATATTACCAGCATTGTTAAATCCAGATGTCATTACACCAACTTTATCCAAATTAGAAAAACCAACTGGACCTTCGGTATATTCTAAATGGTTTTGTTTTCCAATTTTATAAACTTCATTTAAAAGAGCTTTAGAAACTTCTAAATCATCTATAAAATCAAACCATCCAAAACGCATTTTCTTAACATTTTGATCTTTTACTTCTAACCAATTAATTATTGCAGCAATACGACCAACAATTTTATTGTCTTTGTAGGCTAAAAATAAAGTAGCTTCTGCATCTTTAAAAATCGGATTCTCACTAGAGTCAAATGTTTTTATTTCTTGAGAAATAATAGGAGGAATCCAATAATTAGAATCTTTATATAAGCTAAAAGGAAAAGTTACAAATTCCTTTGTATGCTTTTTTGAGGTTGCTTTTTTTATTGTAATCATACCTTATTCTGAATCGAAATCTATTACTTGAGTTTCTTTTTTAGGCTTAGAAGTTTTCTTAGCTTTACTCTTATTTTTCTTCTTGTTTTTTCGACCTTTTTTATTTTGTTTACGTTCAAACTCTTCTATTACATCAGTACCATTGTCTTTGTTTTCAGGATCTTTATGCATATCAAACCTGTAAGAAACACCAAAATTAGCATTAAAAACCGATGGTGTATCTTTTGTATTAAAAGTTATACCAGCATCAAATTGTAAATCTTTAGATTGTAAATATGCGCCTCCAAATCTAAAAAGATTATCAGCGTAAAAATCACTATATATGGCTTGCGCTTCTCCAAATCCAACCCATTTTTTGTTTATGGCTTTTGTGAATGTTACAATCCATTGAAAATCCGAATATTCAGTTCCAATTCTATCTTTAATTAAATTTACTACCATAACCCAACCACTTTTAAAGTTGTTTTGAGATGATATAATTATTTTAGGACTAAAACCTTCAACTTCTGGTGCTAAATACGGATTATTTTTAGAGTCAAAATTTGCACCAACATATACAGATACAGCTGGAATTAAAGATTTCCATTTAAATTTTCTATTTGCGTGATAGCTAATTAAATTGGGTTTATCTTCTTCTTTACCTTTATATGGATCGTAAACTAAATATTTTGCTCCAATTACTAAGTTCTTAAAATTAGAAAATTTTTCTTCAACTGAAACTGTAGATCTGTTTTCTGTAAATGTAGCACTTTGGTAAAGTCCCTCAATATTTAATTCTAATTCTTCAAATAATAAACCATATCTTAATGTAAAATCTAAACCAAATCCCGATAATTCATTTTTTAAAGGTGTATGCTTTTCTTTTACCATAAAAGGCCCAGTTTCAATTTGAGCCACATTTTTACCTACAGACCAAGCACCTCTAGAAACTCCAGGTCGGTTAGAGTTTATCTCTTCAGTATATTGCGCTTTTACAGATAAAATAGTAGTTAAAGCTACAAAAAAGAGGCTTAAACGTGTTTTCATAAAAAATAGGTTTAGCATCAAATATAATATATTATATATTTTTTAAGGCTTTATGTTGCTAATAAAATCTACAGAATTGTATTTTTGTATAAAATATTACCTTATGTTACAAGAAGCGTCATTAGTTGGCTTATTTAAAGTCTTATTATATATAGCCTTATTTTATTATGGATTTAAAATTTTAAGTCGAATTTTTGCCCCTTTATTTTTAAAATTTGTTATTAAAAAAGCCGAATCTAAATTTGGAGCTGGTTTTAATTCACAACAGCAAGCTAAACAGAAAAAGGAAGGCGAAATTACTTTAGAAAATATTCCAGAAAAAAAGAGCTCTAGTAATAATGTTGGAGAATATGTAGATTACGAAGAAGTCGAGTAGGACTTTAATTTAAAATACCATTATTTTTATCTATTTGATTAAAATAGATGTATTTTCGAGAATTATAACTTATTTTTTATGTCATTTAATTTAAAAAAAATCTTACCACATATCTTAATTATTGTAGGATTTATTTTAGCCTCATTATTATATTTTAGTCCAGTTTTAAAAGGTAAAGAGATTTACCAGAGCGATATTGTTCATTATATTGGAATGGCTAAACAACAAAAGGATTTTAAAGTTAAAACAGGTACAGAAACCTATTGGACTAACAGCGCTTTTGGAGGAATGCCAACTTACCAATTAGGTGCTAAGTATCCACATAATTACATTAAAAAATTAGACCTAACACTTCGGTTTTTGCCACGACCTGCAGATTATTTATTTCTCTATTTTATAGGTTTTTATGTTTTTCTTTTAAGCTTAAAATTAGATTATAAGTTAGCAGGATTAGGTGCTTTGGCATTTGGTTTTTCAACCTATTTAATTATTATTTTAGGCGTAGGACATAATAGTAAAGCGCATGCTATTGCTTATATGCCTTTGGTTTTAGCCGGAATAATTTATACGTTTAGAAAACAATATATATTAGGTTTTTTACTAACAACTATAGCTTTAGGACTGGAATTGGTGGCTAATCATTTTCAAATGACGTATTATTTATTATTATTAGTCTTAGTTTTAGGAGTTTGTTATTTAATAGATGCTTACAAAAAACAACTATTACCTCATTTTTTTAAATCGGTTGGAATTTTATCTATTGCAGCTATTTTAGCGGTTGGATTAAATGCCACAAATTTTATGGCAACCCAAGAATATGTTAAAGAAAGTACACGAGGAAAAAGCGAATTAACTATTAATGCAGATGGTTCTCCAAAGCCAGTTTCTAACGGATTATCTAAAGCATATATTACAGAATATAGCTATGGAATTTTAGAAAGTATGAACCTTTATATACCACGTTTTTTAGGTGGTGGAAGTAGAGAAGATGTTGGTAAAGATTCCGAAATGTATAAGTTTTACACCAATTTGGGCGCAAGTCCAATAGAAGCTTTACGCGAAGTAGAAAACACACCAACATATTGGGGACAACAAACTATTGTAGAAGCTCCAGCTTATGTTGGTGCAGTAATTATTTTCTTATTTGTATTTGCATTGTTTATTATAAAAGGTCGTTTAAAATGGTGGCTTGTTGGTGGAACAATACTATCTTTATTATTGTCTTATGGGAAGAATTTTGGGGTTTTAACCGATTTCTTTATTGACTTTGTGCCTTTTTATAACAAATTTAGAGCGGTAAGTTCTATTCAAGTTATTTTAGAATTATGTATTCCTGCTTTAGCAATTTTTGGATTACATAGATTATTTACAGGTTTTGGAAAAGCAGAAGACAAACTAAAAGCATTACTTTATAGTACAGCAATTACTGCAGGAATATGCTTAGTTTTTGTATTATTTAGATCTACATTATTCGATTTTGTAGGCGGAAACGATGGTTATTATAAAAGTTCTTACGGCGAATACGGGCAAGCTTTTATTGATGCTTTAAGAGCAGATAGAAAAACATTTTTTACAAGCGATAGCTTAAGAAGTTTAGTGTTAGTATTACTTTCGGCAGGATTAATTTATGGCTTTTTAAAGAACATAATTAACGAGAAAATTACGGTTATAGCTTTTACAGCTCTAATTCTATTTGATTTAGTTGGCGTAGATAGACGTTATGTTAATAACGACAGTTTTGTATCTGCCACAACCATGCAAAATCCTTTTAGAACTAATAAAGCAGATTTAGCTATTTTGAAAGACACATCTAATTATCGTGTATTAGATTTAGAATCGCGTCAACCTACTAAATCATCTTATTTTCATAATTCTATAAATGGTTATCACGCAGCTAAACTAAAGCGTTTTGATGAAGTTTTTGACTTTTACTTATCAAAAAACAACCAAAATGTACTAAGTCTTTTTAATGTGAAATACATTATTGCTCCAGACGAGGAAACTGGTGTTTATCCATTTCCTAATCCAGAAGCTAACGGAAATGCTTGGTTTATATCAGAGCTTAAGAAATTAAATTCTGCAAATAATGAGATTTTAGCCTTAGATAAACTAAAACATAAAAGCGTAGCAGTAACTACAGAAGCTTTATTAGAAAACAGTACTTTTAAAGTTGATTCTTTAGCTTCAATTACAGTTAAAACCTATCAACCTAACAAAATAGAATACGTTACTAACAACTTAAATAATGGATTTGCTGTCTTTTCTGAAATGTATTATGGAAATGGTTGGAAAGCAACTATAGACGGAAAAGAACAAGTTATTAAACGTGTAGACTATGCGTTACGTGGTTTAGAAATTCCAGCAGGAAAACATAACGTAATTTTTAGTTTTGAGCCGCAAGTAGTAAAAACAGGAAGCACCATTGCATTAACAACATCTGTAATTGTAGTGTTGTTATTACTTGGTGGATTATTTATAAGTTTTAAACAAAAAAATGCCTAAAAAGGTTCTCATAATAACTTACTATTGGCCAAATGCTGGCGGACCAGGCGTGCAACGTTGGTTAAAGTTTGTAAAATACTTACCTGAGTTTAATATTGAACCTATTGTTTACTGTCCAGAAAATGCTACATATCCAATAATAGATAATACTTTAGAAGCCGAAATTTCTAAATCCATTACAGTTTTAAAACAACCTATAAAAGAGCCATATCAACTAGCAAATATATTTTCTAAACAAAGTAAAACTATTAGTAAAGGCATTATTAAAGGTCCTAAAAAACAAGGTTTAGTAGAAAAATTAATGCTTTATGTTAGAGGTAATTTCTTTATTCCAGATGCACGTAAAAATTGGATAAATCCATCGGTTATATTTTTAGAGAATTATATCAAGGAAAATCAGATAGATACGATAATTACTACTGGTCCACCACATAGTTTACATTTAATTGGAATGCAATTAAAAACAAAACTAAAGGTAACTTGGTTTGCAGATTTTAGAGATCCGTGGACAACTATTGGTTATCATAAAAAATTAAAATTAACAAAATCTTCTGCCGAAAAACATTTAAAGTTAGAACATAACGTTTTAAATACCGCCAATCATATTATAGTAACTAGTTATAACACAAAACGAGAGTTTTCTGCTAAAACACAACAACCCATTTCGGTTATTACAAATGGTTTTGACGATGAAAATGTGAAAATTAATGCTTTAGACGAAAAATTCACTATATCGCATATTGGATCCTTATTATCCGAGCGTAATCCAGAGATTTTGTGGATTGTTTTAGGTGAATTAATTAAAGAAAATAAAGCCTTTTCTAATCAGTTTGAATTGCAATTAGTTGGTGCAGTTGGCCAAGCTATTTTAGATAGATTAAAATTTCATTATTTAATGCAACATACCAATTTAGTAGGTTATGTAAATCATTTAGAAGCTGTAAAACTTCAAAAGCAATCGCAAGTTTTGTTGTTAGTCGAAATAAATTCAGAAGACACTAAAGCTATTATTCCTGGAAAATTATTTGAATATTTTAATGCCAAAAGACCAATTCTTGCAATTGGACCAGATGGCAGCGATGTAGAAGGTTTAATACACCAAACTAATACAGGTTATTACTATTTATACAACGAAAAAGAAGCTTTAAAACAGCGTATTATTAGTCTGTTTAATTTGTATTTAAATAAAAACTTAAAAAGTGAATCTAGCTCTATTTCAAAATTTAGTAGGCAGTATTTAACAGAGCAATTAGCACAAATCTTAAAGACTTAGATTATGGGAATTGTTTTAAATCAATCTATAAAAAACACCTTAATTACATATTTAGGTTTTGGTATAGGCGCAATAAATATTCTTTTTTTATACACTAATTATTTAACCGAAGATTATTTTGGTTTGGTAAGTTACATTTTGTCAACAGCCAATATTTTAATGCCTTTAATGGCTTTTGGTGTACACAATACTATTATAAAATTTTATTCGTCTTTTAAAACAAGAGTTTTACAACAAAGTTTTTTAAGTCTAATGTTATTATTACCATTAATTTTAATAATTCCTTTAGCACTTTTTACTCATTTTGCATATAATACAATAGGCGAGTGGATTTCTAAAAAAAATCCAATTACTAAAGATTTTATATGGTTAATTTATATTACAGCAGTTGCTTTTGCTTATTTTGAAGTGTTTTATGCGTGGAGTAAGGTGCAATTACAAAGCGTTTTTGGTAATTTTATAAAAGAAATTTTTCATAGAGTAGCTATAATGCTTTTGCTTTTTGCTCATTATTTTAAATTTATAACGGTTACACAATTTATTTACAGTATTACAATAGTTTACTTTTTAAGGCTAATAATAATGGCTATTTATGCGTTTAGTTTACGTAAGCCAACGTTTAGAATTAAGCATATTCCAAACGTATTATCTATTGTAAAATATTCGGCATTAATAATTATTGCAGGTTCTGTAGCATTAATTATTTTGGAAGTCGATAAATTTATGATTGGTCAATATATTCCAAATTTAAAAAATGTGGCTTATTATAGTGTTGCCATTTTTATTGCTACTGTTATTGATGTGCCACAACGTGCAATGCAACAAATTGTAAATCCTTTAACTGCCAAATATTTAAATGCCAAAAACTATGAAGCTTTAAGCGATTTATATAAAAAATCTTCTATTACTTTATTAATTATTAGCGGACTTATTTTAGTGCTAATTTTAATAAATATTAACGCCTTGTATTTACTATTACCAAACAATTATTCCGAAGGACTTTTTGTAGTTTTTATTATAGGAATAGCTAAGCTATTTAATAGTATTTTAGGAAATAATAATTCTATTTTATTTTATAGCAATTATTATAGAATAGTGTTAATTTTTGGTGTATTAGTAGCTATAATTACTGTAGTTTCTAATATTGTGTTAATTCCAATATTAGGTTTAAATGGTGCAGCTTTAGCCAGTTTTATTACTATTTTTATTTACAATACTATAAAGTTGATTTTTGTAAAAGTAAAATTTAAATTATCGCCATTTAGTATTAAATCAGGTCAAGCTATTGCAATTATTTTGATGTGCTTTTTTAGTTTTTATTTCTGGGATATTTTAGAGTTTCCTATAGCTAGTATTATTCTAAAATCAGGTTTATGTAGTTTACTATTTTTAGTGGCTATTTACAAACTAAAATTATCTTTAGATATTAATGGAATGATAGATTCCATCTTAATTAAGACCATAAAAAAGCCTTCAAATAAATAAAATTTATCTGAAGGCTTAAAGACTAAACTCATTCAATATTATTTCCTTATTGTTCTTGATCTTACAGACGTACTTCTTGATTTTGTACCAGAAGATCTTGGAGAATTGCTTACTGTATTTCTACTTGGTCTTGGTGTACTTTTAATAGAAGTTGTTCTAGGTCTTGTAGAAGTAACATTACGACTTGGTCTTGGTGTAGACTGCGATGTTGTATTGCTTCTACTTGGTCTAGGCGTACTTGTTGTTCTTGGACGCGTTGTATTTT
>CALJFB010000054.1 GCA_938073895.1 uncultured Flavobacteriaceae bacterium | reverse complement strand
GCAAAAGCATTAAATCAAATGATTTTTGATGCAGCATGGGGAGACATAGATTTCCTATTATTAGATCTACCACCAGGAACAGGAGATATTCATTTAAGTATTATGCAATCGCTTCCAATAACAGGAGCAGTTATAGTAAGTACACCACAAAATGTAGCTCTAGCCGATGCTAAAAAAGGAGTTGCAATGTTCCAACAAGAAAGCATAAATGTGCCAGTTTTAGGAATTATAGAAAATATGGCTTACTTCACACCAGAAGAATTGCCAAATAACAAATATTATATTTTTGGAAAAGAAGGCGCTAAACATTTAGCCGAAGATTTAAAAGTGCCACTTTTAGGAGAAATTCCATTAGTGCAAAGCATTAGAGAAGCAGGAGATTATGGTAGACCAGCAGCTTTACAAGACGGCACAGCTTTAGAAGCTGCTTTTCAAAAAATTACGCAAAACGTAGTTCAAGAAGTCGTTAATAGAAACGATAATCTTCCAGAAACCGAAGCTATTAAAATTACAACAATGGCAGGTTGTTCTGCAGTAAAATAATTTAACATGACAGCAGAAGAGACAAAGCTTAATGTAGAAAAAGCATTAGAAGAAATACGTCCTTTTTTACAAAGCGATGGAGGAGATATTTCGTTAATTTCTATAGATAATACCAAAGTTACAGTACAACTACAAGGCGCTTGCGTTGGTTGTAGTGTAAACCAAATGACACTTAAATCTGGTGTAGAAATGACTATTAAAAAGTACGCACCACATATAGTAGATGTTGTTAATATAAGTTAGAATACTACTAATGGCGTTACCACATTCCTGAAAAAAAATCAGAAATGTGGTCGTGCTATCCACTAAAGTTTTGGCTCAAAGCTATAGCTCGCCAAAAGCTAACGCTGCTATCACTAACGCAAATTAGGTTAACCTCTAAAATGTATTAGTTCTCATGTTAAGGCTTGTATAATTTATCAATAGTTTACACTAACAAAAATCATTCTTTTTGCTATTCCATATTTATAATTTAGTAGATACAAATAAAACAAAAGCTAAACTTTATTATGATTAAAACAGATATATTAATAATTGGTGCAGGACCAACAGGATTATTCACTGTTTTCGAGGCTGGATTATTAAAACTAAAATGCCATTTAATAGATGCATTACCACAACCAGGCGGACAATGCTCCGAGATTTATCCTAAAAAACCCATTTACGATATTCCTGCATATCCAGAAATTCTTGCTGGCGACTTAACCCACAAGTTAATGGAGCAATGCAAGCAATTTGAACCAGGATTTACTTTAGGAGAAAGAGCAGATACTATAGAAAAACAAGACGATGGCACTTTTATAGTCACTACAAATAAAGGAACAAAACACCACGCACCAGTTGTAGCTATTGCAGGTGGATTAGGTAGTTTTGAGCCGCGCAAACCACAAATACATAATATTACATCTTTTGAGGATAAAGGCGTAGAATATATTATTAAAGATCCAGAAATATACCGAGATAAAAAAGTAGTTATTGCTGGTGGAGGAGATTCTGCTTTAGATTGGAGCATCTATTTATCGGATATTGCATCAGAAGTAACTTTAGTTCACAGAAGAAACGAATTTCGTGGACATTTAGATTCTGTAGATAAAGTTCAAGAGCTTAAAGATGCCGGAAAAATAAATTTAGTAACGCCAGCAGAGATCGTTGGTATTCTTGGAGACAATAACGTATCTGGCGTTGTTGTAAAACAAGCAGAACATATAGAAAAAGAATTTGAAATACAGTGCGATCATTTTATTCCACTTTTTGGATTATCGCCTAAATTAGGTCCAATTGCAAATTGGGGCTTAGAGATAGAAAAAAATGCCATTAAAGTAGATAATAGTCTAGATTACCAAACTAACATTCCAGGCGTTTTTGCTATTGGAGATGTTAATACGTATCCAGGAAAATTAAAGCTAATTCTTTGTGGTTTTCACGAAGCTACTTTAATGTGTCAATCGGCTTATAAAATTATTAACCCAGGAAAACGCTACGTTATGAAATATACAACAGTTGCTGGAGTAGATGGTTTTGATGGTACTAGAAAAGAAGCAGATAAAGCTGTGGTTAAAAAAATTGAGTAGAAAATAAAATTCTTATTTAAAAGAATGGTAAATATATTTTAAAGCGCTAGCTATCGAGATAAAGTTCGATAGTTAGCGTTTTTTTTGGTATAAAAATACTGTTAAGTTTAAAGCCAAACAGAATGCTATTTAAACGAAAGTTTTTAGAATATTTTTTTTTCGCCTTTTATTTTTAAATTATAATTTAAGGCGTTGCTGTTTTATGTCTTTATATGTTTTTTTTATATTTTAAAGGTGTAAATATTTATGTTCTAAACAGATTAGCTATAAATATTATTTCACTTTTTTATAAGTGCAGTATTTTGCGTTAAGGATGGAAATGGCATCCTTTTTTTTGAAAAACCGTAACTTAAAACACCTAACAGTTTAGCTAGTTGCCTTTAAAGATGCTGCACTAAATTAGGCGTAAAAAAAAGATATAATGTACAGCCTGACCCTTTTTGTTTTTTTTCAAAAAGGGAAACGCCATAATTAATTTATATATTTAAAGAATTATATCCTAAATAAGGTACTTCTTTTTCTTTAAAATTAACACCATAAGCTTCTAACTCTTCTAGAATAGGTGTGTAAACTTCTTTTGTTATTGGAATTTGAACTCCAGGCGTAGTAATTTTTTTATTTAAAATTGCCATTGTTGCAATAGCTACTGGCAAACCTACGGTTTTAGCCATGGCTGTGTAAGTTTGGTCTTCTCCAAGTGTTACCATTGTAGCGTCTATTTGATGTTTTTTACCATTTAATTTGTACCCAAATTTATGGTACATAACTAACATGTCTTTATCGTTTGCTGCAAGTGTCCATTTTTCTTCAAGGATTTTTTGTAGCATTTGAGCTGGTGTAGCGTTTTTTAAGCCAATGTTTTTTGTGGCACTAAAAAGGTCTAATTCTAGTAGTTTATTCCAAACAATATCGTCTTGATCTATTTTTAATTGGTATCTAAATTTAAGTTCTACAGAATCTGTTGGACTGTATGGTAAAAATGTGTTTACAAAATCTCTGTAGGTCATGTTTTCGCTATCTTCTATGGTGTAGCTATCGTCTGTCATACCTAGTTGTACAAACATATTCCATGCTTTACTAAAACCAACACGACGCATTGTTCCTCTATATAAAGTGTTTGCGCTTTCTAAGTTATAAATGCTTTGGTATTTTAAAGAATCTCTATTTGCATAAGCTTCAAAACGACCAAAACCTTCTACATCTAAAAATTCTGTACGTCTAAATAAACGATTGTATGGTATATATTTAAATTTTCCTTCTTGTAAGAATTTTGCAGCACTACCTTGACCAGCTACAACTACATTTCTTGGGTTCCATGTAAATTTATAATTCCATAAGTTATTGTCGCTTTCTGGAGCTACCAATCCACCTGTAAAGGATTCGAAAAGTAATATTTCGCCGCCTTTTTCTCTAATTTGGTCAAGTACTTTCATGGCACTCATGTGGTCAATTCCTGGGTCTACACCAATTTCGTTCATAAAAACTAAATTGTTGGCTTTTGCATCTTTATCTAAAGCTTCCATTTCTGGGCTTACATAAGAAGCTGTAACCATGTGTTTTTTGTAGGTAATACAGTCTTTAGCTACTTCTACATGAAAACGCGCAGGTAACATTGAGATTACAATATCTGCATTTTTTACAGCAGAAATTCTAGACACTTCATTAAAAACATCTAAAGTTATAGCTGTAGCGTTTTTATGATTATTAATCATTTTTTTAGCAGAGTCAATATTTAAATCTCCAATAGTAATGTGAAGATTTTCAGATTCTGATTTATCTAAAAGGTATTTTATTAAATAAGAAGTGGATTTTCCCGATCCAATAATTAAAATATTTCGCATAATGGTTTTAGTTCTGTAAATTTGATACGAATATAATAATTTAACCTTGGTTCTTATAACAGATATTACGAATTTATGAATAAACGTATTTTAGTTACCGCAGTAATTTTTGGAGTAATAAGTATAGTACTTGGCGCTTTTGCAGCACATGCATTAAAAAAGGAATTGTCCCCAGAATCGTTGCAAAGTTTTAATATTGGTGTTAAATACCAAATGTATCACGCTTTATTTTTGCTGTTTTTAGGCTGTTTTAATGGGGTTTCAAACGTATTTAAAAAAAACATATATTATTTTACTGTTACAGGAGTTGTTTGTTTTTCTTTTTCAATTTATTTGCTCTCAACAACTGCTATTACTGGTATTAACTTTGCTGCTATTGGATTTATTACGCCAATTGGAGGTTTATTACTTATTACAGCTTGGAGCCTATTATTATTAGGTTTATTAAAGAATAAGTCGATTAAATAGATTTTAATTTAATAGTCGTTATTTAATTATTAACTTTGTCATCTAAAACATATAAATAAATTATGGTAAACCATACACCAAGTACCAAAACGATTGCGTTAGAGCAATACGGAATTAAAAATGCAAAAGTACGTTACCAATTGTCTTCTGACGATTTACACGACATTGTTCTTGACAAAAATCAAGGAAAAGAGTCAAGTACTGGAGCAATTGCAATTAATACAGGCGAGTTTACAGGTCGTTCTCCAATGGATCGTTTTATTGTAAAAGATAGCATTACAGAAGATAAAGTTTGGTGGGGAAATATTAATATTCCTTTCGACTCTAATAAATTCGAGGCACTTTACAAAAAAGTAACAGCTTACTTATCTGAAAAAGAGGTGTTTGTTAGAGATGCTTATGCTTGTGCAGACGAAGATTACAAACTAAATATTCGCGTTATAAACGAGTATGCTTGGAGTAATATGTTTGCTCACAATATGTTTTTACGTCCAACAGATTCAGAATTAGAGAATTTCTCTCCAGAATGGACCGTAGTAAATGCACCAGGTTTTATGGCAGATCCAGCAGTAGACGGAACACGCCAACATAACTTTGCAATATTAGATTTTACACGTAAAATTGCTTTAATTGGAGGAACAGGTTACACTGGCGAAATCAAAAAAGGAATTTTTTCAGCATTAAACTTTATATTACCAGTATTTAAAAACACGTTACCAATGCATTGTAGTGCAAATGTTGGCGAAGATGGAGATACATCTATCTTTTTTGGTTTATCTGGAACAGGAAAAACAACTTTATCTGCAGATCCAAATCGTAGACTTATTGGAGACGACGAGCACGGTTGGACTAAAGAAAATACCGTTTTTAATTTTGAAGGTGGCTGCTATGCTAAAGTTATTGATTTAACATCAGAAAAAGAGCCAGACATTTTTAAAGCTATTAAAAGAGGCGCAATCCTTGAAAATGTAAAAATGGATGATGCAGGCGTTGTAGATTTTGCAGACACTTCTATTACACAAAATACACGTGTTAGTTATCCAATTTATCATATAGATAATATTCAAAAACCATCTATTGGAAAGAATCCTAAAAATATTTTCTTTTTAACAGCAGATGCTTTTGGAGTATTACCTCCAATATCTAAATTAACACCAGGTCAAGCAGCTTACCACTTTATTTCTGGATATACAGCCAAAGTTGCTGGAACCGAAGCAGGAATAACAGAACCTGTAACAAGTTTTTCAGCATGTTATGGCGCACCATTTATGCCATTACATCCAACTAAATACGCAGAGATGTTAAGTGCTAAAATGAAAGAAGCAGGCGTAACAGTTTGGTTAGTTAACACAGGTTGGACTGGTGGACCTTACGGAATAGGTAGCCGTATGAAATTAAAGTACACTAGAGCAATGATTACTGCTGCTATGGACGGTTCTTTAGAAGAAGGTAACAAAGGTAACTTCCATACACATTCTGTATTTGGTGTACAACAACCACTTACATGTCCAAATGTACCAACCGAAGTTTTAAGCGCAAGACAAACTTGGAATAATGACGAAGGTTATTACAAAACAGCATATAAATTAGCACAAGCATTTAAAGACAATTTTGTTAAATTTGAAGATAACGCTAACGCCGAAATTTTGGCTGGCGCACCAATTACAAAATAGTTTAATTTTGATGAGATTAAAAAGGTTGCTTTATTATAAATAGAGCAGCCTTTTTTGTTTTAACAGTTTTTTAAAATGAAACAACTTTAGTAAAATAACAACTTTAGTTTCTATATTTTTGCAGTAATGATTTCTACAAGTAACATTTTTAAGATTAAAAGTGAAGCCGATTTTTTAGCGGAAGCATTAAACGTGTTTAAATATCAGTTTGAAAACAATAGCATTTATAGATCTTTTTGCGATTTACTTTATGTTAATCCTACAGATGTTTCTAAATTAGAAGACATTCCATTTTTACCTATTCAATTTTTTAAATCGCACAACGTATTATCTTCTCGTGATGCGGTACAGGAAACCTTTACAAGTAGTGGGACTACAGGAAGTATAACAAGTAAACATTTAGTAACCAATTTAAAGGTTTACGAAGAAAGCTATTTAAGCGCATTTAAGCACTTTTATGGCAACATAGAAGATTATGTAGTCTTAGCTTTATTGCCTAATTATTTAGAGCGAAAAGGTTCTTCTTTAATCTATATGGCAGACGATTTAATTAAACGCTCTAATAATAAAGCATCTGGTTTTTATTTGAATCAATATGAAGACTTAAAGTTTAAAATTGAAGCTTTAGAAGCTAAAGGACAAAAAACACTTTTAATTGGCGTTACTTTTGCACTTTTAAATCTAATTGAAAGCTTTCCTTTTAAGTTGAAGCATACCATAATTATGGAAACTGGTGGAATGAAAGGTATGCGAAAAGAGTTAGTTCGCGAAGAATTACATCAGATTTTAACTACTGGTTTTGGTGTAGAAACTATTCATAGCGAATACGGAATGACGGAATTACTAAGTCAAGCCTATTCTAAAGGAAAAGGCGTTTTTGAATGCCCAAAATGGATGAAAGTTTTAACCAGAGATCCAGAAGATGCATTAACAATTCATAACACTAAAAAAACAGGCGGCTTAAATATTATTGATTTAGCCAATGTCAATTCTTGCAGTTTTATTGCTACGCAAGATTTAGGTAAAGTTTACGAAAATGGCACTTTTGAGGTTGTTGGACGTTTTGATTCCAGCGATATTAGAGGTTGTAATTTAATGGCACTTTAAAATAATTTAAATTTAGTGTAAGCACTTAATAATTTAGCCGACTTAGTAAGTATAAGAAAGATAAGTTAGTTTTAGTTGGTATACTAATTTTATTAAAACTGAGCTTTTTTTAGGCTCAGTTTTTTTTATTTAAATCCTAACGTAATTAGTTACTTATTAAAGTCTAAGAGGTAAAACAAGTACTTAGATTATTATAGAGGCTTAGTTTTAGTTGGTTTACTAGGTCTCAAAAAAAAGCTCAGTTTGAAATTTCAGACTGAGCTTTTGTTATTTATACCACTTTAATAATAAAGGTTTTTTTCTTTCCTCTATTTATTAAAATGTAAGTATTGTGTATTAAATCGTTTGTAGTAATAGTATAATCGTCTTTTACTTTTTCTTTATTTACAGCAACCGAGTTTTCTTTTAATGCACGTCTAGCTTCACCATTACTTGCTAAGAAATCAGTTTCTGCAGAAAGTGCTGCAATCATATCTAAACCAGCTTCAATTTTATCTCTTGAAACTTCGGCAGTTTGTACACCTTCAAAAACATCTAAAAATAAAGATTCGTTTAAGGCATTAATTTCATTTTTAAAATCTTTACTAAATAAGATTCCAGACGCCTTAATAGCATTATCTAAATCTTCTTTACTGTGCACAAAAGTAGTTACTTCTTCAGCTAAACGCTTTTGTAATTGTCTTAAATGTGGTTCTGCCTTGTGCGCTTCAACTAAAACATCAATAGTTGTTTTGTCTAAAAATGTGAAAATTTTAATATACTTTTCGGCATCTTCATCTGTTGTGTTTAACCAAAATTGGTAAAACTTATAAACCGATGTTTTATCTGCGTCTAACCAAATATTTCCACCTTCACTTTTACCAAATTTAGAACCATCGGCTTTAGTAATTAACGGACAAGTCATAGCGTAAGCCTTCGCTTTTTCTTCGCCTGGATTCATTCGTCTTACTAATTCTGTACCCGTAGTAATATTTCCCCATTGGTCGCTTCCGCCCATTTGTAATTTGCAATTTAAATGCTTGTGTAAATGGTAAAAATCGTAACCTTGAATTAATTGGTAGGTAAATTCTGTAAAAGACATGCCAACATTTCCTTCGTCTCCAGATAAACGTTTTTTTACAGAATCTTTAGACATCATGTAGTTAACAGTAATGCGTTTACCAACATCTCTAGCAAAGTCTATAAAACTAAAGTTTTTCATCCAGTCGTAATTATTTACTAAAACTGGAGCATTTTCTTTTGTAGAATTAAAGTCTAAAAAGCGAGATAATACGCCTTTTATTCCAGCAACATTATGGTTAAGTGTGGCTTCGTCTAATAAATTACGCTCGTCGCTTTTTCCAGACGGATCACCAATCATACCAGTTGCGCCACCAATTAAAGCTACAGGTTTGTGTCCTGCTTTTTCTAAGTGAACCAAAATAATAATTGGAACTAAACTACCAATATGTAACGAATCTGAAGTAGGATCGAAACCTATATATGCAGTTGTCATTTCTTTATTTAATTGCACATCAGTATCTGGCATCATATCGTGAACCATACCACGCCATTTTAATTCTTCTACTAAAGGATTTGTTATCATAATAGCTTATTTTTATGCCAACAAATATAAAAACTATAGGTTATTTTTAGCCATAATTTTATAATTTAGTTTTATGATTTTAGTTACAGGAGGAACAGGTTTAGTTGGTTCGCATTTATTATTTGATTTAACTCGAAATAATACAATAGTTCGCGCTATTTATAGAGATGAATTAAAACTTGAGAATGTTAAAAAGGTGTTTTCCTATTATACAGATAATGTAGAAACTTACTTTAGTAAAATTGAATGGTTTAAAGCCGATTTAAACAATATTCCTGATTTAATTGAAGCTTTTGTTAATGTTGACTATGTATATCATTGTGCTGCTTTAATTTCTTTTAATACATTAGATTTTGAATTACTAAAGAAAGCAAATATTGAAGGCACAGCAAATATTGTTAATTTGTCTATTTCTGGACGTATTAAAAAATTATGTTACGTAAGTTCTGTTGCGGCAATAGGTTCTTTATCAAAAGAAGCACTAACTGAAGAAACAGATTGGAATCCTGAAGAAAAACATTCTGTTTATGCTCTAACAAAATATGGTGCAGAATTAGAAGTTTGGCGCGGTACACAAGAAGGTTTAAATGCTGTAATTGTAAATCCTGGAGTTATTATTGGTCCAGGTTTTTGGAATAATGGAAGTGGTTTGTTTTTTACTAAAGTAAAAAAAGGCATGCGTTTTTATACTACAGGTATTACAGGTTATGTTGGTGTAAAAGATGTGGTAACTGTAATGCAAAACTTAATGCAAAGTACTATTACAAATGAGCGTTATATTTTAGTAGCAGAGCATTTAAGCTTTAATATATTTCTAAATAAAATTGCAGGTGTTTTAAATGTTAATCCGCCCAAATTTGAAGCTAATAAAACGCTTTTAACTTTAGCTAGTTGGTTAGATAAATTAAAATGTTTTATAACAAATACACCAAGACTTTTAAATAGTGCAATAGTAAAATCTGCGCAAAATAAAACGGAATATAATACAAGTAAGTTTAAAAAAGACTTGCAAATAGAACTAGAAGATATTACAACTGTAATTGTTAATACCGGTAAATTATTTTAGAGTTCTACTTCTTTGATTTTTTTTTAGTAGGCCAGCTTTTATTGTAGAATCTCTTTTAGATATTATTTTGGGGTTTTTATTTTCTAGCGCTTTTGCGTTTTTTTTGTTAGTTGCGTTTGCGTTAATTTTTTTTAACTTTTTCTTGTTTGCTTTACTTTTTAATAAGCTTAAAGTATCTTTAACTCTATTGTAAATACGATTGTAACTTTCTAGATTATGAGAGTAATACAAATTGTTTTCTGCAAAAACGGTAGAGTCAATTTTATATTTCTTAAAAATAAAATCTTTAGGTAGGATTCCGTTTTCTTCTAATTTTCTTTTATTAATTCCTTTTGCAGCAGACAGAATAGACATTTGAGTTAAAACATTAACCATTTCTTGTTCTGATAATAACGTACTAGGTTGTTCTGGTTTTTCTAGTTGATAGCAACTAGTTAAAACCAAAACAACTAATAGGTATGTGTAGTAATTATATTTCAAAATTATCTATCAAAAGTTAATTGCATTGCATTACTTATGTCATTTACTTTAAAGTTATTATAAGCTAAATGTCCGTTTATAAATGTATGCGAAATTCTTGATTTAAAAGTTGTGCCTTCAAAAGGAGACCAACCACATTGGTATAAAATATTATCTTTTGTAACTGTCCACGGCTGGTTTAAGTCTACTAATACTAAGTCTGCATAATAGCCTTCTTTAATGTAACCTCTTTTTTCAACATCAAAAAGAATAGCTGGATTATGGCACAATTTTTCTACTATTTTCTCAATAGAGATTAATCCTTTGTGGTGCATTTCTAACAATGCTGGTAACGCATGTTGTACTAATGGTCCTCCAGAAGGCGCTTTTGTGTATACGTTACTTTTTTCTTCTAATGTGTGTGGTGCATGGTCTGTTGCTATAACATCAATTCTGTCGTCTAGTAATGCTTCTAGTAATTGTTCTTGGTCTTTTTGTGTTTTTACGGCAGGATTCCACTTAATTAAAGTGCCTTTTTTATCATAGTCCTTATCGTTAAACCATAAGTGATGTATACAAACTTCTGAGGTTATCTTTTTATCTTTTAATGGAATTTTATTGGTAAATAATTCTGTTTCTTTTCCTGTAGATAAATGAAAAACGTGTAACCTAGCACCTGTTTTTTTAGCTAATTCTATAGCTCTAGAAGATGAAATATAGCAAGCGTCTTCACTTCTAATGATATGATGATATTTCATTGGAATATCCTCGCCATATTCTTCAACAAATTTCTTAGTATTTGCTTTAATTGTAGCTTCATCTTCACAGTGTACCGAAATAACTAAGTTAGTACTAGAAAATATGTTTTCTAAAACTTCTGGGTCATCAACTAACATGTTTCCGGTAGAAGATCCTAAAAATAGTTTTAATCCAGCAACTTGTTTTGGGTCTACTTTTTTAATTTCTTCAAGATTATCGTTAGTTCCACCAAACATAAAAGAGTAATTTGCATAAGAGGTTTCTTTAGCAATATTAAATTTATCGTTTAGTTTTTCTATAGTTGTAGTTTGTGGATTTGTGTTAGGCATTTCTATAAAAGAAGTAATTCCACCTGCAACAGCTGCTTTAGATTCACTTTTTATGTGAGCCTTGTGCGTTAATCCTGGTTCTCTAAAATGAACCTGATCGTCTATAGCTCCGGGAATTAAATATTTGCCTTCTGCATCTATAACAAATACGTCTGCAGATTTTGCACTAATAGAAGTGTCTATTTTTTTAATAAGTTTTCCTTCTATTAAAACATCACCTTCAAAAATTTGTCCTTCGTTTACAATTTTTGCGTTTTTAATTAAAGTTGTCTTGTTCATTTTAAGCAGTTTTTTTATTTAAAAATACTAATCAATTTCATTTTTATAACACCAAATATAGCTTCGGATATAATACTAGAGCTTAATTTAGATTCTCCTTTTGTACGGTCTGTAAAGATTACCGGTATTTCTTTTATCTTGAATTTTTTGAGGTAAGCTTTAAATTTCATTTCTATTTGAAACGCATATCCAATAAATTTTATATGATCAAAATCTATAGCTTCCAAAACTTCTTTTTTGTAGCAAATAAAACCAGCAGTAGTGTCTTTTATTTTCATGCCAGTTATTAATCTAACATAGATAGATGCACCATAAGATAAAATAACACGACTTAAAGGCCAATTTACAACATTTACACCTTTTACATAGCGTGATCCAATGGCTAAATCTACATTGTTTTTTGCGCAAGCATTATAGAGTTTGATTAAATCTTTTGGATTATGAGAGAAATCGGCATCCATTTCAAAAATAAAATTATAATCTCTTTCTAGGCACCATTTAAATCCGTGAATATATGCGGTTCCTAATCCAGATTTTTTTTGTCTAACTTCTAAATGTAATTGCTCTGTATACTTATCCTGTAATTGTTTAATTTTATGAGCTGTTAAGTCTGGAGAATTATCGTCTACAACAAGTATATCAAAACTTTTTGGTAAATTAAAAACGGCTTCAACTATAGCTTCTATGTTTTCAATTTCGTTGTAAGTTGGTATAATGACGATAGCGTCTTTCATTTAACTGAATAAGTTTATGCAAATGTACAAGTTTTAAATCCAATTTTTTTTGAAATAATCCTTAAATTATAGCTAAATTAATGCGATTAGTACTAATTTTATAGTGTGCTTAGAACTTTTTCAGATAATAACTTATTAACTCTTTTATTGCTTTTAGTAATAACGTTACTTGCCGTAGCTAAATTACTAGATTATAAAAGATTTTTAGATTACTTTAAAGTGCTAATTAATTCTACGTATTTAAACACCTATGGTAAAGATATAAAATGGTTTGATACTTTTAATTTCTTATTGTTTTTGTCTTACTGCATTTCTTTAAGTGTTTTTATAGTGGGTTTAAATTTTACGCCAGATTTAAGCATTTATAACGTTTTAATTGGAGTATTTCTTTTTTACGGCCTTAAAATTATAATTGAATTAACTCTTGGTCGATTATTAGGTGCTTTTAAGTCGTTTAAGCTATTCTTGTTTAGAAAATTAAGTTACAAGTACTTTATGGTGTTCTTTTTAGTACCATTATCTGCTTTGCTTTTATTTAGTAATATACTTACACCTAATAGTATAATTACAATCCTAGTTATAATAATAGTTATCCATGTTCTAACTTATTTCATCGTTGTAAGTACTTATTTAGACGTTGTAAAACATAATCCGTTTTATTTTATTTTGTACATTTGCACACTTGAAATTGCACCGTACTTTATTTTATATAAGCATATTATGTAATTCTAAAGAGGTGTTGCAAAAGCGGATGATTATGAAAGTTAAAACAATACTTGTTTCTCAACCAGAACCTAAAATAGAGAATTCTCCTTATTTTGATCTTACAGAGAAGCACAAAGTTAAAATAGATTTTAGACCTTTTATTCATGTTGAAGGTGTTTCGTCTAAAGAAGTTAGACAAGACAAAATTGATTTAAAAAACTTTACCGCAATAATATTAACTAGTAGAAATGCTGTAGATCATTTTTTTAGAGTTGCCGAAGAAATGCGCTTTAAGGTTCCAGATACTATGCGCTATTTTTGCCAGTCTGAAGCTGTTGCCTATTATTTACAGAAATATGTAGTGTATAGAAAACGTAAAATTTATGTAGGTAAAAGAACTTTTTCTGAATTAATTCCATTAATAAAAAAATATAAAGACGAATCGTTTTTATTACCAACTACAGATAAAGTTAAGCCAGAAATTCCAGAATTATTAGATGGTTTAAAAATTAAATGGACACAAGGTACTTTCTACAAAACAGTTATAAGCGATTTATCTGATTTAGAAAATGTAACTTATGATATTTTAGTCTTTTTTAGTCCAAGTGGAATAGATTCGTTACTTCATAATTATCCTAATTTTAAACAGAACGATACACGTATTGCTGTTTTTGGAAATACAACTATTAAAGCCGTTGAAGCTTTAGGTTTACGTGTAGATATTGCTGCGCCAACACCAGAAACACCAAGCATGACAATGGCTTTGGCTAAATATATTAAAGAAGTTAATAAAAAATAAATTTAGTTAAATATTACAATAAAAAAGGCGAGCCAAATGGTTCGCCTTTTTTTGTTATAATAGGTTTTGTAATTAAAATTTAAAGGTTGCACCTAATAAGAAATTGGAACCAGCTTGTGGATAATAAACGTAATATCCACCACCATAATCAAAACCATTTCCGTTGTATTCTCTATCTAAAACATTATTAATTACACCATTAAATAAAATAGACTTAAAAATTGATTTAGGTTTAATTTCATAAGAAATATTAAAATCTACTGTATTATAACCTGCTAATTTAGAATCTTGGTCGTCTATATTATTCATTAATTGCTCTCCTACATATTTGTTAATTGCAATTAAAGTTAATTGATTTAAGGGTTTAAAAATTAAAGATGTACTAGTTACAATTCCCGGAGAATAAGCAATATCTGTTTTACCTAAAGCTTCACCATTTAGAAACTGGCCTTCGTTTAAATTTTTGTTTTCGCTTAATGTTAAATTAGATTGAATAGTAAACTTTTTTGTTACTGCAATTGCACCATCTAATTCTAAACCTAAACGATAACTACTTCCTGAGTTTGCTCTAATAGGAGCGCCAACTTCATCTAATCCTCCAGTTAAAACTAATTGATCTTTGTAACTCATGTAATAAATATTGGCATTAAGTCTATACTTTTTTGTATTATATCTATAACCAACTTCTAAGTCTTTTAATTGTTCTGGTTTTACGTCTGCATTGTTTTCAAAATCGCCTCTACTTGGCTCTCTATTTGCAATAGCGTAGGATGCGTAAAGATTATTTTCTTGGTTTAAATTATAGCTAATTCCAAATTTAGGATTAAAGAAGCTGTAATTTTCGTCTAAGTTAAAATCCGACTGATCCGAAACTATACCATTTGTAGTATAATCTACGTTTCTAAACTGAATGTCTCCAAATACGCTAACTTTATCCATTACTTTTACTGTTGCTTTTGCAAACGCACTAATGTCTTCTTTGTTAGCTTCAGAGAAATAGTATCTATGATCTTTACTAATATTTAATTGAGCAGCATATTCTGACCAAATAATTTCTCCAAAATGGTCTCCAATATATTTGCTAAAGGATGCGCCAGCAACAATATCTAGGTTGTTATTTTTAAAATTCAAACTTGCATTAGCTACATAATAATCGTTATCAAGCCATTTTTGTCTAATATAATCCATAGTATCTATGTTGTTTCCGTTAGATGTAAATGGCATAAGTCCTAAAGATGCAATGTCACCATCATTAGTATATTCTTCATAAAAACCTCTACCATAAGTATAGTTTAAGCCTACGTTTAAAGATAGTTGGTTATTGAATTTTTCGTTCCAATGTAATTGGTAATGGTCTTGTTTATAATCATCTACTTGGTTGTCGTAATAACCGGTTAAATCACCATTATCGTTATAAATAGCTCCTGCAATATTTGCAGTTCTATCATCGTCAATAGTAAAAACATCTACACCATACCAAGCTTGATAGGTTTTTTCGCCACCACCAAAAACTACTGCTTTTATTAAGCGATTATTGTCTTTATAGGTACCTTGTAGAAAGTATGATTTTAGCTCTGAAGATGCACGATCTATAAAACCATTAGACTTAATTTTAGACAAACGTCCTGATACTTCAAATCTATTATTTAATACTCCTGTACTAAATTGAACATTGTTTTTAACAGTCCCAAAACTTCCAGCAGAATGAGATGTAGATGCCGAAGCTTCTTTATTTTGGTTGTTAGTTAAAATATTAATACTTGCTCCAAAAGCACCAGATCCATTTGTAGAAGATCCAACGCCACGCTGCACTTGTAAACTTTCTATAGACGACGAGAAATCGGGTAAATTAACCCAAAAAGTGCCTAAGCTTTCGGCGTCGTTATAGGCAATTCCGTTAATTGTAACGTTAGTAGAACCGCCACTAACACCTCTAATTCTAAGTCCTGTGTAGCCAATTCCTGCTCCAGTATCACTAGTGGTAACAACAGATGGTAAATAATTTAATAGTATAGGAATGTCTTGGCCTAAATTTCTAATCTCTAAGTCTTCTTTAGTTACATTGGTGTGCGTAATAGGAGAATCTGCATCTACTCTTACAGATTTTACTAAGACTTCATCCAGGATTTCTAATTTGGTAGAATCTTTAACGGTTTTTGTGTTTTGCTCAGAGTTTTGAGCTTGCATAGTGGTACTTAGCACAAGTAGTGCTAAAAAAAGAAAAGTGTTTTTCATATCGATTACATAAATGTTAATCGAATAAAAAGAGGTCATTATTCTTTAATGGTTTATAAATAAAATAGCGCAACCAACAATACGTCTATTGTGGTTACAAGTGTCAATTGTCCCTTAGCAGCATTACCTGCCCAGGTTCATTGGGTATGATCTCAGCCGTTTTTAAGTTTAGAAGTTTATGTGTTTAAATATAAAACTTGTTTATTGGTGTTTTACATAAAATATTAAAACAGTTAACTTAAAAAAAGCACCCCTTTTTTGAGAACGCTGCAAATGTAGTTACGAATTTTGAATATTAAATAAACTTTTTGTTTTTTTTTAATCCAAGTTTGGTTTTTGTCTATTAGACTTTCGTTCTGAATTAATTTTCTTGTTTTTTAAACGCTTTGCTTTAACCGATTTAGGTGTTTTTGTTGGTATTCTATATTTAGATACTTTTAAAGCGCTTGTTAATACAAAAAATAGTTTTTTAATAATTAAGCTTTTGTTTTTAAATTGACTTCTAGTTTCTTGAGAAGATAAAACAAGTACGTTCTCTTTAGTGAGTTTTAATTTATTCTTTAATTTTATTTTTTGTCTTAAAGATAAATGTATTGAATTTTCTATATTAAAATATAGTTCAACTCGCGTTGCTACTTTATTAACATGTTGCCCGCCAGCACCAGAGCTTGTTGTAGCTTTAAACACGCATTCTTTTAGTATAGCGTCGTGATTAAGCATTAGAGTTGGTGTGCAGGTTTTAGTAAGTCGTTAACTGTTTTTACTGGATTAAATGTAAGTATAGGAACTTCAACAAAAATACTATTCCAATTAGCCATGCTTCCATTCCATAAACCTGGTAATTCTAGAGCTTTAATTTTTTTGCCAAGACGGGTTTTATTGGTAATAAATCCTGTGTTTTTATCTACAAAATCTTCAAGATTAAAAGCATTGCCTTTATAGTCTTTTATACCACAAACTATATCTACAGGATTGAAATGTGTAGCGTTTTCTAGAATTTGTTTTTGAGTTTGATTACTTAAATCAATTTGAGCAGATTCTATAATTTGTAAACTAACAGCGCCAGTATTATGCCAAATCCAAAATGGTCCACCGCCAGGTTCGCCCTCGTTTTTAACCATTCCGCAAACACGAATTGGTTTGTTTAGTTTTTCTTTTAAATAATCTATTTGGTATTTAGTAGAATATTTCTCGAATTCAAGAGATATAATAACATTTAACTGGCGTCTTAAGAACTCTGCAATTTCAATTATTTCTTCTTCTGCTAATTCTGTGGTTTCAATCTTATTTATATAATGGAAACTTTGTTTTTGAAGCTTTAAAACTAATCCTGCTAATGTTTTTTTATAGTTAGCAATATCGTTTTTGTATTTTGAAACGACCACATTGTCAATATTTTTTACAAAGATAATATCTGCATTAAGTGCATTTAAATTTTGTAATAAAGCGCCATGTCCAGAAGGTCTAAACTGAAGTTTGTTTTCTTCGTCTCTAAAAGCTTGTAATTTAGAATTTACGGCAATAGTATCTGTTTTTTCAGATTGAAAAGAAAACGTAATATCAAAAGCAATTCCTGTTTTTAACTCTATTGTAGATTTAATCTCGTTAAATGCCGATTTAAATTGTTCTAAATGTTTTTCGGAAATAGTAAAATGAATCTTTGCAATCTTATTCGAAGTAGCATAAAGAGCAGCTTCGTGTAAATGTTCTTCAAACGCATTAGCAATATGATTTTGATAATTATGAAATGGTAATAAACCTTTAGGTAAATTACTATAATTTAATTTATCTTCATTTAGCATTGTTTTAATAAATGCTACTAATTGGTCGTTTCTTGAAAGTGAATCGAAATTTGTAAAATAAATTTTAGTTGCATTAATTACCGTTTTGTAAAAAGGTAATTTTTCTAAACCTACCATAAAAACCGATAATTCTGTAGCATTAAAACGGTTTATATAAGCATTTATAGATGATTTTTTTGCGTTGTAATTTTTAAGAAAATTGAATAAAAACTTAAACATTCTAGTTGCTGCTCCAGATGCAGGAACAAATTTAAGAATAGATTTGTTGTCTTTTTCTAGGTTAAAAAGTGCAATAAGTTCTTGTTCTTCTTTTTTATCTAATTGTATAATACCATCGTTAAGTGTTGCGGCAGATTTTAAATTAACAAAAGGTAATCCTTTTTGAAACGTTTGTAATTGCGCCTCAATTTGCTCTAAACTTAATCCTTTGGATTCTATATAATCTATGTCTTCTTGACTAAATTTCACGTTGTTGTAATATTCTGTTTATTTCATTTTTAGATTTCAAAAAGCGTTCTTCTAAAGTGCCTTTTAATTCTATAAATGGTAATTTTCTATCTAATAATTCCTGCTTAAAACGATTGTAATGATGTAGTCTGTTTTTAGGTAAATCTCTAATAGAATCATTTTTCCAATGGACGTCAATATAAGGTAAAAAATACAAAGTGTACGTTTGTGTTTTTACCATTTTCTCGAGTTCTAAAGGAATTTGTTTATAGTAAATATCCGAATAGACTAAGGTTTCCAGAATATTGGTGTCAAAAAATAATATAGAATTTGCTTTTAGTAAATAATCATATTCTAATTGAATTTGTCCGTTAGCTATTGGTAAAACTGTTTCTAACGATAATTCTTTATGCTTTTTAGCAAATAATCTTGCATATTCTGGAACAAAATCGCAATTAAAAACTTTGGCTAATTTTTTAGATAACGTTGTTTTTCCTGTGTTTTGTGGACCAAAAAATACAATTTTTAATATGTTATTAGTATTTGTCAATTAAAAATGAGGTTTGTAATTATGTCTATCCGATTTTACAATTTTCATATATAATAAACCTTTGTCTATAAGTTGGAAAGCTTCTTTAATTTCATCTTTTAGAAGTTCCATAACAACATCATAATCGCCATAAACCTGAGTGCTTAAAGGTGTTTCTATAACTTCTAAATTGGAAGCTCTTAATTTTTTTATAAAATGAATTATGGCTGGTTCAAAATTATCTTGTAAAGGTGTCAATGTTAATTCTACAGAAATTTTCATATTGATTTATTTAATAATTCTTTAAAAACAGATTGTCTTTTTAAGGCAGTTCTTATAGCTACAAGATATGCTTCATTCTTCAATTGCATAAGCACAGGTAAAACCTTCAAACTCTAGAAAAGTAGCATTATAGCGTTTTTTAAGACCATTATAATCTATCCAAGCTATGGTATGTTTGTCTGCCATAGAAAAAGGGATGACTAAAAAGTGTGTTTTAAATAACATTCCTGGTGTTGCAAATAATTTATATAGAGATTCTTTAATTCCCCAAATTACCGTAAGTTTATTAATGTAATTATCTGCTTTTTTAGTTAAGTATTTAAATTCGTAATCTACAAATTTATGAGCTATTTTGGTGATTTTATCACGTTGCTTTTCAACATCAATACCAACTTTTTGAGAGCTTACAATAACTGCCGAAAACGTAAAAGAATGTGTTATAGAAATCTCTTTTCCGTCCTTTAAATGCGGCTTTCCATTATCGTCATAAAATAAATCAAAATCGGTATAGCCAAAGGTTTCTAAAAGTTGTCTAACGCTTAAAAAACCACGTTGGTGCAATTGGCTTTTCATACCATTAACACGTTGCAAGCTTGAATTTTTAAGCTGTTTTGGGTTAAATAACTCTTCGAAAGATTCTTCAATCTTCCAGATTTTAACAGTAGTTTGTGAATTTACAGTAATGGATTTATAAAGAGGCATTTACTTTTCTAAAGGTTATTGCTTACCTTTGCATCGCTATAATGCATGAGTAATAATTTAGTAGCGAATTTAACCAATTAAAAGGCGATTCGCAAAGTTGTTTCTCGTATAATATTTCAAAATAAAAAAATGAGTTCAAAAACTGTAGCTTACGTACCTAATAAGGTAAAAGATATGTCTTTAGCGGCATGGGGAAGAAAAGAGATTTTATTAGCTGAAGCAGAGATGCCAGGTTTAATGTCTTTACGTGAAGAATATAAAAACGAGCAACCTTTAAAAGGGTCAAGAATTGCTGGTTGTTTACACATGACCATACAAACAGCTGTTTTAATAGAAACATTACAAGCTTTAGGAGCAGAAGTAACTTGGAGTTCTTGTAATATTTTTTCTACACAAGACCAAGCAGCCGCTGCAATTGCAGAAAATGGAACTGCGGTTTACGCTTGGAAAGATATGACAGAAGAAGAATTTGACTGGTGTATTGAGCAAACCTTATTTTTTGGAGAAGACAGAAAACCATTAAATATGATTCTTGATGATGGTGGAGATTTAACTAATATGGTTTTAGATCGTTATCCAGAACTAGCTCCAGGAATTAAAGGTTTATCTGAAGAAACTACTACTGGAGTACATAGATTATACGAACGTGTTAAAAATGGTACATTAACAATGCCAGCAATTAACGTAAACGATTCTGTAACTAAATCTAAATTTGATAATAAATACGGATGTAAAGAATCTGCAGTAGATGCAATTCGTAGAGCAACAGACATTATGTTAGCTGGAAAACGTGTAACGGTTTGTGGTTATGGAGATGTTGGTAAAGGTACAGCTGCATCTTTTAAAGGCGCAGGAAGTATTGTTACGGTAACAGAAGTAGATCCAATTTGTGCTTTACAAGCTGCAATGGACGGTTTTGAAGTTAAGAAATTAGAAACTGTAGTTGCAAATTCTGATATTGTAATTACCACAACAGGAAACAAAGATATTGTACGTGCAGAGCATTTTGAAGCAATGAAAGACAAAGTAATTGTTGCAAACATTGGTCATTTTGATAACGAAATTCAAGTTGGTTGGTTAAACGATAATCACGGACATACAAAAGATACTATTAAGCCACAAGTTGATAAATACGTTATTAATGGAAAAGATATTATCTTATTAGCAGAAGGACGTTTAGTAAATTTAGGTTGTGCAACTGGACATCCAAGTTTTGTAATGTCTAACTCTTTTACAAACCAAACGTTAGCACAAATAGAACTTTGGAAAAACAGTGCAAATTATAAGAACGATGTATATATGTTACCTAAAGTTTTAGACGAGAAAGTAGCAAAATTACACTTAGCTAAAATAGGCGTAGAGCTTACAGAATTGGAGCCTTACCAAGCTGAATATATTGGAGTAACGGTTGAAGGACCATACAAGCCAGAACATTACAGATACTAACAAATTCCTGCGTAGGCAGAAATTTAAATATCGAAAAATCCCAAGCCTTAGGTTTGGGATTTTTTTGTTTTGGGCAATTGTTAAAGCTTTATGTTTTTAATTCTAAAATTTTCGTTTAACGGTTTAGATGATATGAATACGTTTCAATGTTTTATATCAACATTTAAATAAAAGTTAGTTAAAAAAAATGACAAAGTCAAGCTCTATAAGATTTTGACGCTATTTCAATTTATTACAAACCAAAAAATCCCTTTCAAGTTTAACTTAAAAGGGATTTTAATATTTTAAAAGAATCTGTATTAGATTACATCATTTGTAATGTGTTTAACTCTAGCGTACTTAAATGTTTCCAATGTCCGCGAGGTAAATCTTTTTTAGTTAAATGTCCAATAGTAACACAATCTATGCGTTCCATTTCGTAATTAAAATGATCAAAAATAGTATGTAAAATAGTGTTTCCTGTGTTTTTAATACGTAAGCCTATTTCCTTTTTATTGTTGTTATCTGTGTAGCTAATTTCTTCAACAGTAACCATTTTTCCGTCTATTCTAAAACCTTCTTGAATTTGTTTAAAATCTTCGAATCTTAGGTTTTTGTTTAATTCAATATGAAATAAACGTGGAATACCTTTGTTAGAGTTTGTAAACTTACTAGAAATATCAATATCGTTTGTAAATAATAATAAACCAGTAGTACTTCTACCTAATCTACCAATTGGTTTAATTCTAGAAGTTGTAGAGTTTGCAACTAAGTCCATAACAGTTCTACCTTTTCCTTCACTAGTTGTTGTAGCAAAACCTTTAGGTTTGTTTAATAAAACGTAAGCTTTTTTCTCTGGGTTAATTCTAGCGCCATCATATTTAACTTCGTCTTCAAGTTTAACCTTGTAGCCCATTTCGTTAATAATTTTACCATTAACAGAAACTAATCCCATAGCAATAAAAGAATCTGCTTCACGTCTAGAACAAACTCCAGAATTGGCAATATATTTATTTAAACGCATTAAGTCTGGATTAGCAGGCTTAGGCATTTTTGTTACTATTTTTTTAGTATCAAAAGCTTTGTCTTTCGTTTTAGGTTTGTCTGCTGTGTTTTCTGCAGATTTATTAAAACGTTTTTTTGCAGGTCTTTTAGAAACAGGTTTGCTTGGTCCATTAGATTTGTTTGGGTTTCTTTTGTTATTTCTGCGTTCAGACATGGTATTTTTATTATTTTAAATGCTTGGCATTTTACTTTATAGTCTGCAAAGATAATCTTTAATTTTTACAGACCATTTTTTGTGGTCTTTTTTATACTAATTATAGTAGCTTATTTAAAAGTAAATCAATATCTATTAAGATAATACAAAAAACGCCTGCAACTAAAATAATTTTTAAGATGTTATGTAGCCAGTTATAATGCTGTTTGCTATTAAATTTCCATAATATAAATAGATAAATAAGAAGTAGTATTTGGCAGGTATAAAAATACCAAGACATAAGACCAACGGCTTTTGTGGTAAGTAAAAAGTAGATTGGTAAAAGGGTTAAGATAAGTAAAAGCGAAATTAAGAACTTTGCTTTTTTAATGCCATAAACAATTGGAATGGTTTTGTAATTAAGGGTTAAATCGCCTTTTAAGTTTTCTAAATCTTTAGTTAATTCGCGAACAAGCATAATTAGAAACAGAAAAATAGCATGTAAAAAAACAATGGTATTAAAGCTTGAATAGTGCAGCGCTACAATAAAAAATGGCGTTATAGTTAGCAGAGTAGAGGTAATGTTACCTAAAAAAGTAAGTCGTTTTAGTTTATGCGAATAAAACCAGATACCAAAAATATATACCGAGAAAAAAACAACAGCTTTAAAAGAAACATAGCTTGCTAAAATTATAGCTAAAAAATTAAGTACAAAGTAAAACGATAATTTAGTGTTTTGACTTACCAATTTATCTAACATACTTTTATTAGGTCTGTTGATTACGTCTTTTTCTGAATCGTAAAAATTATTAATAATATAGCCTCCAGCAATACTAACAGAAGATGCCAAGACCAACATTAAAAGGTTAATATCTAATAGGACTTGTTTAACCGTAAGTTGAGGTGCAAAAATATAAATAGAAGCTAAATATTGTGCAATAATTACAATAAGAATATTGTAGCCTCTAACTACAGAAAACATACTAAAAAACTTTAATAAAATATGTTTCTGATTACGCTTTAGCATCGTAAGAATATGAGTTTAACTATTTTATTTCTGCAATAAAATAAGTTTAGAAGTTGTAAACCACTTCTAGCTTATAATCTTTTAAAGAGTTTTGTGCTTTGTCTATATCTTCTGTAAAACCTAGAATATAGCCTCCACCACCAGAACCACATAATTTTAAGTAGTAATCGTTAGTTTCTAAGCCTTTTTGCCATAACGCGTGAAATTGCTTTGGAATCATTGGTTTAAAATGATTTAAAACGACTTTACTTAGCTGTTTTGTGTTACTAAATAGAGATTTTATATCGCCTTTTAAGAAATCGTCTACGCAAGCATCTGTATGTTTTATAAACTGATTTTTTAGCATGTTACGAAAACCTGAAGCTTTCATGTTTTCCATAAATAGACTTACCATTGGAGCAGTTTCTCCAATAATTCCGCTATCTAATAAAAAAACAGCACCTTTTCCTGTAGCACTTTGTGCAGGAATTCCTGTGGCTTGAATGTTATCTTTAGAATTTATTAAGATAGGAATACTTAAGTAACTGTTTAACGGATCTAATCCAGAAGATTTTCCATGAAAAAAAGATTCCATTTCACCAAAAACAGTTTTTAGTTTTAAAAGCTTTTCTCTTGTTAAGTTTTCTAAAACTGTAATTTTATTATTTGCATATTGGTCATACAAAGCAGCAACTAATGCACCAGAACTTCCAACGCCATAACCTTGCGGTATAGATGAGTCAAAATACATGCCTTTAGATATATCGTCTTGTAATTTTAATATGTCAAAAGAAACAATATTGCTATTAATTGTACTTAAATAATCTGCGTATTTTTTTAAATTTCTATTAGATTCTATAGCTATATCAGAACTATTTCCATCGTTTTTTAGTGCACCATTATAAAAATTATAAGGTATAGAAAGGCCTTTAGAATCTTTAATAATTCCGTATTCTCCAAATAATAAAATTTTCGAATAAAAAAGTGGTCCTTTCATAAACTACGTTTAATTAATATAATTATAATTGTTCTAAACCTTTTCCAATATTATCACAAATATAGTGACCATTTTGGCAATACGCAACTAACTCATTTTTAATGAACTGCAAAACAGTGTTTTTCTCTTTTTCGGGATATAAAACATGAACATTTGCTCCTGCATCTAAGGTAAAACAAACTTTTGAATTTGTTGCCTTTCTAAATGCCCAAATTTTGTTAATTATTTCTAAAGTATTTGGTTTCATTAAGATGAAATATGGCATGCTTGTCATCATCATAGCATGTAGCGTAAGAGCTTCACTTTCAACAAGCGCAATAAATTCGTCTAAATTTCCATTTTGAAGAATTTCTGTTATTTTCTCTAAATTTTGGTTTGCTTGTGTAAATCGTTGTTGTGCAAATGGATGATTATGCATTAAATTATGTCCAATTGTACTACTTACTTGTTTTTCGCCTTTATCTACTAACAAAATAGTGTCTTGGTAGTTTTTAAAGTTGTTATGCGTATTAAAAGGGAATTTTACGCCAAATAAATTGGTGCTTTCTGGTATAGAATTATGTGTGCCCCAAACCACTAAATCGCCTTCCAAACTTCTACAAGCACTTCCAGATCCTAAACGGGCTAAAAATGATGTCTTTTTTAAAATAAAATCTGCACTCATTTCTGGATTTAATTCCTTATCAATAGCCATTAAACAAGCAGATAAAGCACTCATTCCAGAAGCTGAAGATGCAATTCCAGAACTATGCGGAAATGTGTTTTCAGTTTCTATTTTAAAATGAAAATCTTTTAAAAATGAAAGGTATGATGTTATTCGTTTAAAAAAAGTTTCAATTTTTGGTTTAAAATCATCTTGCTTATTTCCATCTAAAAACACATCAAAGCTAAATGTTGAATTGTCCTCTTTTTTAGAATACGTTAAAGTTGTAATAGTTTTACAATTATTTAAAGTAAAACTAACCGATGCATTTTCTGGAATTTGTTTATCCCTTTTACCCCAATATTTAACTAAAGCAATATTACTTGGAGAAGACCAAGTTGTTTTACCATCATCAATTTTATTTTTTGTATTCTGGGCTAAAAACAATCTTTCTTTCATTTTTTGTGTTTAATATTGCAAATATAATGCTATTTCCATGATTATTTAACGGAATATATACTTAGAATTATTACTAAATAACATATATTTGTAATACCAATCAACCAATCTTTACGAATTCCTCATTATAATGGATAAAAAACAACGGATTTTATTAACAATGCTTGAGTTGTCCTCGAAAAATGGATTAAATGCAACGCCAATATCTAAAGTAGCTAAAGAAGCTAATGTAGCTGTAGGAACAATATATCATTATTACAATACTAAAGAAGACATTGTTAAAGAATTATATACAATGATTGTCCAGGATTTGGCTCGTATGTTAGTTTTAAACAGAGACGAGTCTAAACCTTATAAAGAACAGTACAAGCAGTTATGGATAAATTTCTATAATTATTTTATTGCAAATCCATCTGCATTTTACTTTATGGATATTGTGGCAATTCCGCCAATTATTGATAGTGAAGAGGTTGATAAAAACGTTGTTCACTATAAAGGAATGAAAGATTTTATTCTTCAAGGAATAGAAAATAAGCAGCTTAAAAATGTAGAGTTAAAACTTTTAATGCAAATGTCTTTTGGTAATTTAATTACTATTTCTAGAATTAGGTTACGTCAAGAATTAGAAATGGATGACAAACAAATAGATGACGCTATTGAGATGTCTTGGGATTGTATTCGTTTAATAGAAGATTAATTATTCTAAACCTATATTTTGGGCAACAATATAACCGCTTGTCCAAGCATTTTGGAAGTTAAATCCACCTGTAATAGCATCAATATTTAGAACTTCGCCAGCGAAATACAAATGTTCATGCTTTTTGCTTTTATAGGTTTTAAAGTCTATTTCTTTAAGGTTTATTCCTCCTGCGGTAACAAATTCGTCTTTAAAAGTGCTTTTGCCTTCAATCTTAAATTCCGCCTTACAAAGTTGGCTTGCTAAAGAGTCTAATTGCTGCTTATTTAAATCGGCCCATTTAGTATCTTCTTTTATATTAGCGTCTAAAACTAGTTTATACCATAAACGCTTTGGTAGTTCAAATTGTGCAAACTTGTAAACTGTTTTTTTTGCTTCGTCTAATTTTATAGTTTTTAAATCTTCTAAAACAGTATCTAGTTCTAGGTTTAAAAAATTTATTTCAATAGTGAACTTGTATTCTAGTTTTGCTAATTCTAAAGCTCCAAATGCAGATAGTTTTAAAATTGATGGTGCGCTAAAACCCCAATGTGTAATTAGCAATGGACCTTCGGATTCTAAATTAGTTTCCAAAACTTTTATTTTAACGTTTTGTACTACAACTCCTGGAATATCCGCTATGCGAGAATCTTTACAATTAAAAGTAAATAAAGATGGTACTGGATTTGTAATGGTATGATTTAATTTTTTTAAAATGCCCCACATTTTAGGGCTACTACCTGTAGCTACTAAAAGTTTGGTTGCTGTAAATTGATCTGCTCCAGTTATTATATGCCAATTATTAGATGCGTATAATACATCTTTTACACCTTGATTAGTTAATATATCTATGTTATGCTTTTTTGTTTCATTTAAAAAACAATCTATTATAGTTTTAGAATTATTAGATACGGGAAATATGCGTCCGTCATCTTCAATCTTTAATTCTACGCCTCGTTTGTCAAACCATTCCATAGTGTCTCCTGTCATAAATGTATGGAAAGGTCCTAGGATTTCTTTTTCGCCTCTTGGGTAATTATAGGTTAATTCTTTAGGTGTAAATTCTGCATGTGTAACATTACATCTTCCTCCACCAGAAATTTTCACCTTTCCAAGAACATCTTTTCCACGTTCAAGGATTGCAATTTTTAGATTTGGAAATTTTTCAGCTGTGTTAATTGCAGCAAAAAAACCAGCAGCTCCGCCACCAATAATTATAATATCATAATGTTTCATTTCAATAAATGTCTAAAGTAATTTCGTGAAATTATTATATTGCTAACTTAAATAATAAAACCTGTGTAACTATAGCTACACAGGTTTTATTATTTAGTTAAAAGTCTTTCTTTTTTTTAACAAGGTAAAGCTGTTAATGCTGTTTGTGCGGTAGTTTGTTCGGAACCAGTACAAGTTGCAATTACAACTTCTAAGGCGCTTTTGTAGGTTGAACAAACAGTAGCAAAGTTAGCATCGGTTGGCGCAGTGGCTTCATAAACTATTCTTGCTGCATCAGCACTATCAGTTGCTGTTGTACAAGCGGCTGTGTTATTTGTAGAGGTATTAGCGTTGGCTCCACTAAAATTTATTCTATAAAACACACCATATCTGTTGGTGTCAGAAATTCCATTTTCATCTACATAGTTGCTACTAGTTGCATTACCAGAAAAAGTTACACCTTGTAATCCGTCTAATGTGAAAGCGCTAAACTGAAAGCGTCCACTAGTTATAGCACCAGAATTTTCTAGAACTATTTTTCCACCAACAGGATAAAGAGTTAATGATGGGTCAGGATTATTTTGAGTAGAAAAAACAAGACCAGTTGCATCTTTGTAAGTTGCATAAGAAGTTCCGCCAGCTACTAAATTATATGTACCAACATCTGCTCCTGGTAAGGTTAAAATAACAGATTCTGTGCCTAATTCTCCTTTTACGTTAAATTTATTGTCTGCGTCAAGATATGCTGTAAAATTGTTGGCTCTCCAAGGTTCATTGTTTTTTATGGCATCAAAAGATGGTGTATTGAAAGTTAAATCTTCTTTACAACCTGCTATTGTTAGAACTAAAAGTGCTAAAAAAACTAATTTTTTCATTATTTGTATATTTTGGTAAAAATCAAAAATAAGATAAAAAAAATAAAAAAATACTTTTATTGTAAAAAGTTGATAATTAAATAAATGTACTATATTTGCAGACTTATTAATAACCGAGGTCGAGAACCTCAACAAATTAATTATTATGCCTGTAAAAATTAGATTACAAAGACATGGTAAAAAAGGGAAACCTTTTTACTGGGTTGTAGCAGCTGATGCTAGAGCTAAAAGAGATGGTAAATTCTTAGAAAAATTAGGAGTTTATAATCCAAACACAAACCCTGCAACTATTGAGTTAGATGTTGATTCATCTGTAAAGTGGTTACAAAATGGTGCTCAACCTACAGATACTGCAAAAGGTATTTTATCTTACAAAGGTGCTTTATTAAAAAATCACTTAGCCGGTGGAGTAAGAAAAGGTGCTTTAACTGAAGAGCAAGCAGAAGCTAAATTTACTGCTTGGTTAGACGAAAAAGCTGGAAAAGTTACTGCTAAAGTTGAAGGTTTAAGTAAAGCCGAACAAGATGCTAAAGTAAAAGCTTTAGATGCTGAAAAAGCGGTTAACGCTGCACGTATTGCTGCTAATGCACCAGTTGTTGAGGAGGAAACTCCAGCTGCAACTGAAACTGAAGCAACTAACGAAGAAGAATAAAAATTATTTTTTATACTTTTAAACTCCGATATAGCTATCGGAGTTTTTTATGCTTTAAACTTTCTTAATTATGACTAAAGACGAATGTTTTTATTTAGGTAAAATTGTAAAAAAATACAGTTTTAAAGGTGAATTACTTGCCAAATTGGATACAGACGAACCTGGTCTGTATGAAAACCTTGATGCTCTATTTTTAGATTTAAGAGGAAATCTAGTCCCTTTTTTTATCGAAACATCTCAACTTCATAAATCAGAATTATTACGGATTAAATTTGAAGATGTTAATACAGAAGCTGATGCAGACGCTATTTTAAAAAGCGAATTATATCTTCCTTTAGAGTTTTTACCAACTTTAGCCGATGATAAGTTTTATTTTCATGAAATTATTGGTTTCCAAATGATTGATGTTAAGTTTGGTAAAGTTGGCCTTATAACTGGAGTAAACGATACCACTTCTCAAGCTTTATTTGAAGTCGATAAATCTGGTATTGAAATACTAATTCCAATGAATGATGCTTTTATAGACAAAGTAGATAAAGAGAATAAGACCATTTACGTAAATACGCCAGACGGTTTAATAGATTTATATCTAGAAGAATAAGTGCAATTATAAAGCCTTACTAAAAAAAACCTCTTTAATCTATTTAAATTCTGAACCAAAAGTATAGACTAACAATAATAAATGAGTAAACCATTTCAATTTAAAGAATTCTCTGTAAATCAGGATAAATGCGCCATGAAAATTGGTACAGATGGTGTTTTACTTGGCGCTTGGACTCCAGTACAACAAAACCCTTTTTCAGTTTTAGATATTGGTTCTGGAACTGGTGTTTTAGCCTTAATGTTAGCCCAACGTAGTTATGCTGAAATTGTAGATGCTATTGAAATAGATGATGAAGCTTACGAACAATGTGTGGATAATTTCGAACAATCGCCTTGGGGAGATCGTTTGTTTTGTTATCATGCATCAATACAAGAGTTTGCTGAAGAAATAGATGATAGTTACGATTTAATAGTTTGCAATCCACCTTTTTATAGCGAAGATTACAAAACAGAAAATGTTTCAAGAGATTTAGCCCGTTTTCAGGATGCTATGCCTTTTAATCATTTAGTAGCTAGTGTTTCTAAATTATTATCCGAAACTGGTATTTTCTCTGTAGTTGTACCTTTTTCAGAAGCAACAAAATTAATAGAATTAGCCAAACAAGTAAATTTATTTCCTAATAGTAGATTAAATGTTAAAGGAAATCCGTTATCTAGTTTTAAAAGAAGTTATATTACGTTCTCATTTAAAAACTTAGAAATAACCACAAAAGAGTTAGTTATAGAGACAGAAAGACATCAGTTTACTGCTGATTATGTTACACTTACCAAAGATTTTTATCTTAAAATGTAGTTTTTTAATTGGGCAATGCATTCGTTTTCGTTATTTTTGTTAGTATAATATGAACTAATTTTTTAGCTCAAAACATTTTATACGCATGAAGCCAGACTTATTTGAAGCACCAGATTACTTAAATTTAGACGATTTATTAAACGACGAACATAAGCTAGTTCGAGATGCTGCTCGAGAATGGGTTAAGCGCGATATTTCTCCAATTATTGAAGCATATGCTCAAAAAGCAGAGTTTCCATCTCAAATTATAAAAGGATTAGCAAATATAGGTGCTTTTGGACCTTATATCCCAGAAGAATATGGCGGTGCTGGATTAGATCAAATTAGTTATGGTTTAATAATGCAAGAAATTGAAAGAGGAGATTCTGGAGTTAGAAGTACAGCGTCTGTTCAGTCTTCTTTAGTAATGTATCCAATTTGGAAATATGGTAACGAAGAACAGCGTAAGCGTTTTTTACCAAAATTGGCAAATGGAGATTGGTTAGGTTGTTTTGGTTTAACAGAACCGGATCACGGATCTAATCCAAGTGGAATGGTTACCAATTTTAAAGATATGGGCGATCATTACCTTTTAAATGGCGCTAAAATGTGGATTAGTAATGCGCCTTTTGCTCAGGTTGCAGTAGTTTGGGCTAAAGATGAAACAGGAAGAATTCACGGTCTTATTATAGAACGTGGAATGGAAGGTTTTACAACGCCAGAAACTCATAATAAATGGTCTTTAAGAGCTAGTGCAACTGGAGAATTAATTTTCGATAACGTTAAAGTTCCTAAAGAAAACTTATTACCAAATAAATCTGGTTTAGGTGCGCCGTTAGGTTGTTTAGATTCTGCACGTTATGGTATTGCTTGGGGAGTTATTGGAGCTGCAATGGATTGCTACGATACCGCTTTAAGATATTCTAAAGAACGTTTGCAGTTTGGTAAACCTATTGGACAATTCCAACTACAACAAAAGAAATTGGCCGAAATGATTACGGAAATCACTAAAGCACAATTATTAGCTTGGCGTGTTGGTGTTTTACGTAACGAAGGAAAAGCAACTTCTGCACAGATATCTATGGCAAAAAGGAATAATGTAGACATGGCTTTAAAAATTGCTAGAGATGCCAGACAAATGTTAGGTGGAATGGGAATTTCTGGCGAATACAGCATTATGAGACATATGATGAATTTAGAAAGTGTGGTTACTTATGAAGGAACACACGATATACATTTACTAATTACAGGATTAGATATTACGGGATTAAACGCTTTTAAATAAGCTTTTATATATTGTATTTATTAAAATGCTTCCCTAAACAGGAAGCATTTTTTGTTTGGTATTCTTTAAAATCCTTTAAAGTCTAGTATAATATTAATATATTAAATTGTTGTCTATATAATTTTGTTCTTTATTAGAAAAAGGTAGTATATTTGTAAACGCAATAACGCAACGGTCTGGTAGTTCAGCTGGTTAGAATGCCGCCCTGTCACGGCGGAGGTCGCGGGTTCGAATCCCGTCCAGACCGCAAAAAATTGCTTAAAGCTTCAAAGAAATTTGAAGCTTTTTTTATGTTTTAAAATGTAACCATTAATGTTTGCGTATATTAACTAGTAACTAAAAAATCACATTCTTATAATCCCATAACACATTAACAAATATTCCAAAGTAAATACACGTTACAATAAATTTTAAAAGTGTACTAGTAACAAAACCTAAAAAGGAACCAAAAGCTGCTCTAATAGCTGTTTTTATGTCTGCTTTATGACTTAATTCTCCAATTAAAGTACCAACAAATGGTCCAATAATAATTCCAAATGGAATAGGTGCAATTAACCCAATAATTAATCCAATACTTGTTCCTATAACACCAGCTTTACTTCCGCCAAAGCGTTTAGTCCCTATAGCTGGAATTATATAATCTAGAGTAAAAACTAGAACAGCAACAATAAATGTTATAATAAGTAATGTGTTATTGTCTGGAACTGCATCTGTAAGATGTAATAAAAGTAAACCTACCCAACTTATTGGTGGACCTGGTAAAATAGGTAGAAAGCTACCAATTAGACCTAGAATTATGCAAAGTATACCTATAAAGGTTAATAAAATATCCATTCATTTTTATTTATAAGACGTTAGTTTAAGTAATTTGTTACAGCTTTATTGCTGAACATAGTTCTATAAGCTCACAAAAAAAAGTGTATGTAAACAAAGAACCAAAAATTAGATTTAATTTATTTTAACAACCTTAAAATTGTCGTTTGTTAATTTATTTTATAAAAGCCGATTAATTAAAGCAAATTTTAGCCAGAAAAATTTGTTATGGTATATAGTAATGTTGCCGTTTTGTTATTTTATTTATCTTGTGTAAAAGTTAAATATTAAGGATTAGACGATATTATTAAGTTAACGAAATTAAAAATACTGATTTTGATTTAAAAACATCATCTTTTTGAACCTTTAAAAGTATCCAAAACAGCCTTATTTTAAGGTTTTATAATTTTAGATAATTAGCAAACCTTTAAATGTCCTAGTAAAGAAAAGGTTGCGGTTGTTTATGTAATTTAAATTCAAATTAATACAAAATAATGCGCGTAACAATTCTAATTCTTTTATTTCTAGTAAAATCTCAAGCGCAAACATCTGCATTACATATTGCAGATAGTTTGTTTGCTGTTGGAAAATATAGCCAGGCTATTAAAATGTATAATACGTCTAACATACCAAGTGCTAATATTGGAAATGCTTACAAAATTATTGGTAATTACGATGCTGCAATTTTAGCCTATAAAGATGTTATAAAACAAGATAGTACCTTATATAACATACAATTCGATCTGGCTAAATTATATGCAGACACTAAAAATTACGACGCAGCAAAACAACTGTTTTTAAAGTTAATAGATGTAGATTATAAAAATCCTAACTATCATTACCAGTTAGGAAAAGTACATCAAAATTTAAACGATGAGTTTTCGGCTCAAAGCAGATTTTTTTCAACCTACGAGTTGGATAATTACCATCAAAATGCCTTGTTTGAATTAAGTAAATATCACTTAAAAAAAGCACATTTTGATACTGCTTTAAAATATGCAAATAAAGGATTAGAAGTTTATGCTAGTAATAAATCCTTGCTAAGCTTAAAAGGGCAAAGTTTATTATTTAAAGATAATTATGTGGAGGCATTAAAAACGTTTCAACACTTATATAATTTAAACGAAACAACCGATTTTGTAAACACTAAATTAAGCTTATGTTACAGATATAATTCTAATTACGAGAAAGCAATAGAGCATTTAAAATTGGTAATAAATAACAATTCTACAGATGTTAATTTGTTATATAAATTGGCTTTTTTATATGAAGAAAATAAGGATTATATAAATGCAGCAAAGTATCAAGAAGTAGCATTAAAACTTCAAGATGTAAGTTTAGATATGCAGTATTCTAAATTAGCGTATTATTATAACAGACAAAAAAAGCATAAACAGGCATTAGAAATTTATAAAAAAGCCCTAAACGAAAGCCCAAATAACGAAGTTATTAACTTCTATATTGTTACTACTAAGCTTGAGTATTATAAAGATTTAGAGCCTAAAATTAAAGTAATAGAAAATTTTAAGAAACAATTTCCCGATTCAAAATTTACTATATTTTTAAATAATAAAGTTAGCGCACTTAAAAGTGAAGCATTTCTTAAAGAGTAAATGCTAAAAAAATATTGTATTTTTCGCTTTTTAAATACTTATGTATAGAGTTTTATTAATTTTATGTGGTTTACTACTAACGTCTTGCAATTACTTTGAATCTAAAAAAGTTTCAAAAGATAGTATTGTGCAGCAGGAATTAAAAACGTTTACTTGGAATGAGGTTGATACATTTCCAAGTTTTGAAGCTTGTAATTCTTTTGAAACACAAGCTTTAAAAAAGATGTGTTTTGAAAATGAAATTACAAGCCATGTTTTTAAAGCCTTAAACAAGGCTAATGTTGAGGTTTACAACTCTATGTCTGAAACCATAGAATTACAATTATTAATTTCCGAAAAGGGTGATTTCTCAATTTTATCTTCTAAAATAAGTAAGATTGTTAAAGTTTCAATTCCAGAAATTAATAAGATTTTACTTCAAAGTATTTTAACTTTACCACAAGCTTATCCAGCCATAAAACGCGGACAACAGGTTAAAACTCAATTTGTATTACCAATTTTATTAGAAGTAAATTAGTCTTATAAACTAAACTTATATCCAACTGCAAAGTCTATAGGGAAGTTATAGTTTTTAAAAACTGCCAAAAAGAAAGCATTTTAAACAATAGTGATTTAGTTATTATTACCAATTTTAAAATCGGCTCCAAAACCAAATATTAATTGCCATTTAACTATCTCTAAAACCTAATTTATAAGAGATAAGATAACTCACTACAAAACAGATGTTACAATTAAAATATTAGAACTTTCTAGTAATTTTAAAAATACAGTCCAATTTAACCCGGAAGATGTAAAACATTTTAAGTAAATAATATAAAATACACCAAACACTAAGGCTAGTTTTAGTCCTACAAAAAAGAATTGCTTAGATTTGTAATGCAAGGTTAAAAGCTACAGTTTTATCTTGCAAAATAATTAAAACTAAAGATAATGCGATTACAAAACCGTTTTAAATACTTTGGCCTTTTATTTTTATTAAGTGTTTCTAGTTTATTTGCTCAAGAAGATTACAGTGTTTTAAAAGGGCAAATAGCATTTGGAATTAATTCGCCTTCACAAGATGGATTTGTAAAACCTTTCGAATCTAATAGCACTAACTTTCCTGCTATTAATTTGGGAATTCAATATATGTTTAAACCTCAATTTGGAGCTAAATTAGATTTAGGATATAGTCGAATAATAAACGGAAGCGATTCACCAGAATTTAAACTAAATTACACTAGAGTAAATGCACAATTGGTTTACGATTTAACTTCAAAATCTATGTTTTTACCAAACGGAACAGGTTTGGTTTTACACGCAGGACCAGGTTTTTCTATAATAAAGCCTTTGGGAGATTTTGGCGCTAATAAAACATCGTTTTTAAACGCTATGGCTGGCGCAGAATTTCATTATAAAATAGCTAGAACAACATCTATATATTTAGACGCATCTTACGTATTTGCTTTTGGTAGCGAATTTGATCCAATTTTTGATGGTTACGGTTCCTTTAACGGAAATATATTAACAGTAACTTTAGGGCTTTCGGTTTCTTTAAGTGGTTGTAGAACTTGTAACTAATGGCAGCAAAAGAACAAATAATTTTAGGAATTGATCCAGGAACCACAATTATGGGTTTTGGGTTAATAAAAGTAGTTAATAAAAAAATGGAGTTATTGCAGTTAAACGAGCTCGATTTAAAAAAATACGACGACCATTACTTAAAACTTAAGCTTATTTTTGAGCGTACAATAGAACTTATAGAAACGCATCATCCAGACGAAATTGCTATTGAAGCACCATTTTTTGGAAAGAATGTACAAAGTATGCTAAAACTTGGTAGAGCTCAAGGTGTTGCAATGGCAGCAGGCTTAAGTAGAGAAGTGCCAATTACAGAATACGCACCTAAAAAAATTAAAATGGCTATTACAGGTAGCGGAAACGCTAGTAAGGAACAAGTGGCAAAAATGTTACAAAGTTTGCTAGGTATTAAAAAATTACCTAAAAATTTAGATGCTATGGATGGTTTAGGAGCAGCAGTTTGTCATTTTTATAATCAAGGTCGTGTAGAAATAGGTAAAAATTATTCCGGTTGGGCAAGTTTTGTGAGTAAAAATGAAGATCGTGTTTCTAAAAAAAAACCGATAAAAAAGACTAAATAATTATTTAATATTAATGTCCGGAATCTATATACATATCCCATTTTGCAAGCAAGCATGCCATTATTGCGATTTTCATTTTTCTACAAACTTTAAACAGAAAGATAAGTTAGTTTTGGCGTTAGCTAAAGAATTGGAACTACGTAAATTGGAATTTAAAGACATTAAGGTAGAAACTATTTATTTTGGCGGCGGTACACCAAGCGTGTTATCTGTAAAAGAATTAGATTTTATTATTCAAGCCGTTTATAAGCATTACAACGTTACCGAAAACCCAGAAATAACACTAGAAGCTAATCCAGACGATTTAATTGAGCTTAAGAACGAGTTATCCAATATTTATCAAAATTATTTAGACATTGGAATTAATAGATTAAGTATTGGTGTACAATCATTTTTTGAAGCTGATTTAAAGCTAATGAATCGGGCGCACAATGCCATTGAAGCAAAAAAATGTATAGCCGAAGCGGTAAAATATTTTAATAATATTTCTATAGATTTAATTTACGGTATTCCAAATGCAACAAATAAGCAATGGTTAGAAAATATTAAAACTGCATTACGTTTTGGCATTTCCCATGTTAGCAGTTATGCACTTACTGTAGAGCCAAAAACAGCTTTAGAAAGCCTTATAGCTAAGGGAAAAATAGATAATGTTAACGATGAAATAGCACAAGAGCAATTCTTTATTTTAAAAGATGAATTAGCTAAAAATGGTTTTGAGCATTACGAGTTATCTAATTTTGCAAAACCTGGATTTTACAGCCAAAATAATTCAGCCTATTGGTTGGGTAAAACTTATATAGGTATTGGTCCATCAGCACATTCATTTAATGGGTTTTCAAGATCTTGGAACATAAAAAATAATATTAAATATATAAATGCAATTACAGATAATACTTTACCAAACGAAATTGAAATCTTAACTAAAAACGATAGATTTAACGAATGTGTAATGACAGGTTTACGAACCATTTGGGGTATTTGTCTAACTAAAATTGAAACTGATTTTGGTTTAGATTATAAAACAGAATTACTTAAACAAGCCAATAATTTTATTAAGGAACAATTATTGTATATTAATAATAATACCTTAAAAGTTACTAAAAAAGGCCAGTTTTTGTGTGATGGTATTGCAGCACAACTTTTTAAAATAGATTAAATTTTGATAGCAGAAATTCAACTAAAAAGCAAAAAGATTACCATAGATTTTTCTAAACCTTTAGATTTGTCTATACCTGTAAAATCTTCTGTAAACAACGTAAATGCTTGGTACATAGACGAACCTAAAATTAATCCAGTACAATTAGGAGATTGGATTGGTAGCACAAAAAAAGGTGCAGATGTTAATTTTAATAATATAGCATTTAATCCGCACGCACATGGAACTCATACAGAATGTGTAGGCCATATTTCTAAAGATTTTAGAAGCGTAAACAAAGCATTAAAAACGTTTATGTTTCTAGCTGAGGTTATATCTGTTGCACCAGAACGTTTGGGAGATGATTTGGTAATTACTAAACACCAAATAGAATATCTTTTAAAAACTAAAAAACCTGAAGCATTAGTTATTAGAACAATGCCAAATACAAGTTCAAAAAAAGGACGTCAATATTCTAACACAAATTGGGCCTATTTAACAGAAGAAGCTGCATTATTTATTAGAAACAAAGGAATTAATCATTTGTTAATAGATTTACCTAGTGTAGATAAGGAAAAAGACAACGGTAAATTATTAGCACACAAAGCTTTTTGGAATTACCCAGATAACATTAGAAAAAACGCAACTATTACAGAGTTTATATATGTGTCTAATAAAATATTAGATGGTACATATCTTTTAAATTTACAGATAGCACCTTTTAAAAACGATGCATCGCCAAGTAAGCCAGTTTTATACAAATTATTATAATTATGGAAACACTTTTTACATTAATAATAGGCGCGTTATTAGTTTTATTTGGCGGAAGTATTTATCGTTTTTTTACAGAAAAGCAGAAAATTAACCATCAAGCCATAGTATTAGTAGATCAAATAAAAAAGGTTTGTAAGTTTGTAACTGTTGAAGGCGATTTTGCCGAAATTTATCATTACGAAAACGTAAAAGAACGCTATTTAAAATTGGTGTCAAGCCGCAAAAAAGCATTAATTGTTATAAATGCAAAAGCACACATAGGTTTTGACTTAAGTAAAATTGAAATTGAAACAAATTTGAAGCAGAAGAAAATCATTTTAACTCATTTTCCTCAACCCGAAATTCTAACTATAGAAAACGACATTAATTATTACGATAAAAAAGAAGGTTTCTTTAATAAGTTCGAAGCACAAGATTTAACCGAGCTACAAAAAGAAGCTAAACAACATATTATTAGCAAAGTACCAGAAAGTGGTTTGTTTGATGTGGCACGAAAAGAAGCTTTAGATAGTATTTTATTAATTGAAAATGTTGTGAAAACTATTGGTTGGCAGTTAGACTATTCTAAATTAAAGTTAGAGGAATTAGATGTTAAGAAATTAAAAGCTTAAAAGTAATTCCTTGCTTTTAAGCTGTGAAATATGTATCTTGTCTAAAATAGATAGTTATTTTTTTTTAAAAACTACCTTTATTTATCAAATCCTTAAATTTACGGGTAAGATTTTTAATTATATGAGTTCAATACTAGATTATATTACAAATACTTTAATAAGTTTAGATATACTTGTGGTAGAGAAACGTCTCAAAAAAAAAAGAAGGTCTAAAACACAACAAAATAAAATTAATAGATTTAACTTCTAAAGACAAGTCTATAAAATGAATTTACAACAGCTTCAAGAATTTTGTGAGTCTAAACCACATACAGAAGCTACATTTCCTTTTGATGCAGATACTTTAGTCTATAAAGTAGCTGGTAAAGTCTTTGCTCTAATATCTTTAAAAAAATGGGAAAATGGGAACCCTTTTATTAATTTAAAATGCGATCCTGATTATGCCTTAGAATTAAGGGCTGATTACGATAATATTATGCCTGGATATCATTCTAATAAAAAACATTGGAATAGTATTTATTTAAAAGATAACAATATGTCGCCTAAGTTTTTAGCAGAATTAATTACACATTCTTACGTTTTAGTTGTAAAAGGTTTACCCAAGAAAGTTAAGGTCGCATTTGGTTTGTAGGTTTTTTTAACGTGTTTTTATAATTTTTGTTGCCTATGGTAGCACTTTTTTTTTGGTTAAATACAGAATTTTGTTGTTTTTAAACACATTTATTTTAGCCCAAAACACTATTATTTTTATACATTTTGGGCCTAGTGTTTCTTTAGGTTCCTACATCTGTGTATCGTAAATTACAGGAAACTGCTTCGGAATATCTTCTAAAGATTCTCCTAAATTCTGTCTTAAATCAATTTCTATTCCACGAGCCATAGTAGAAATAGGAACATCATTTGCGGAACCTTCAAATGGATTTTCTCCAGTTCTTCCTATTTTTTCCATTGTATGAAAAATCCAAGCAACTACAACGTAAAATGGAATAGAAAGCCAAATAAATAAAGAACCAATAAGTGAATGAGAAGTTACTATTTCCTTTCCTATTTCAGCAAATTGAGGAACAATTCCTAATGGTAATAATAGTACAAAAATCCACATAAAATAATGATTTAACGTGGCAAATTGTCTTGGGTAAGGGAAGTTTTTTATTCGTTCGGACTGACCTTGTAAAGTAAAAAGTTCTTGTAAAATTGCTTCTAATTCTAAAAATGAAAACTCCCAAACCACACCTTTTTCTTTAAGACTTTTTAAATGGTGAGATTGTAAATAAAGCATTGCAGTTTGCTTATTATTTTTACTCATTACATAATCCAAATCTTCTTTAGAAAGATATGGTTTCATATCATCCTCAACTTTTAACTTCCATTCTGGCGGACTTACCATTTCGCTCCATTCTTTGTTAGTCTTTTCGTGAATAACGGTTTCCCAAGGTTTAGAAACTCTCATAGCGTGTCTAAGAGCAGTCATCCAAGCAATATGCCTATATGTTAGTGTTTTTATTTCTTTGTTAAGTTCTTCATTAGACAAGTTTTTAGTTGCATATTCGTTATTTACCATATCTTGAATAAGCATTCCAAATGTTCTTGAAGTGTTTGTAATTCCTCCCCAAATTTTTCTTGCTTCCCAAATTCTACCATAAGCAGAATTATTTTGAAAACCAATAACAAAAGCAACAGCAGTACCAATTAATGCTAATGGTGTCCAAGGTATTCTTAACCAATCCAGTTCAAGAAAAAAGTACAGACTTACAAATGTTATAATTATTGCGATAAACAAAAATGTCTCGTGTCTAGTCCATTTTGCTAAATCTTTAATTTTAAAAACCTTTTTTGTATACATATTTTAATTTTAGAATATTGGATTATAAAAAGCTACTCATTAAATCTGTTCTCTCATTAGTTTCTAAATTTATATGTTCAAAACGTTTGTAAGAACAAAATGAACCCATATCTCTATCTCCATTTATAAATACAGCACCAATTTGAAATATATGTTTGCAAGGATAATCTGTTTTAGAAATTAAAACATCAATTTGTTTATCTATTGCTTCATAAATTACTTCTGTTGATTCTTTTATAGGTATTTCGGCATTTAAGATTCGGTCTTTTTGCGCTAATAAAATTTGTTCAATCGTGTTCATTTGATAATCTAAATCGGTAATATGTCCTTTTTTGATTTGATTATTTTCTAATTTAGTTAAACCTGCTTTGGCAGCTCCACAACAAGATGAGTTACTGGTTTGTCCGTAACGATTTATTTCTCCTATTTTTCCATCTTTGGTAATTCCAATATGTGGTGCATAAAAAATAACTATTGCACCATTTTCAGGAACGTGATGCGCAAATGCTCCCATTCCTGTTAAACCCGCAAAAGGATAGCCATCTAAACCTCCTAATTTAAAAGGTCCAAGCATTTCGTATGCTCGTTTTGGATATTGTATTGCATTTACATCATCACAACATAAACTATCTGCGTGCATCAATTGATTTGGTTTTAAGCCAAAATTGTTTTCAATGATATCTAACAACTTATTTACTGTGTCTTCTGTGGTTAGTGCGTTTGAATAATGCTCTTTTACTGTTTTTATAAAACTCATAATTTTTAATTTTTTAATTTACTGGTTTGGCCAATGTCTAATTGATATATTTTACCATCGTTATTAACGTGAAATTTGAAATATACATCAAATTCACCCCATTGTTTAGTTGCTAAATGGCCATAAATATCCTTTCCACTATTCTCTACACGATTCAATTCTGTGAACCATTCATCTCCAACCGCATTTTTTGAAAAATTTTGAAAATCTCGTGGATTTCCATCATCAGTCATTTTAGCATCACTAGTAAAATAGGTTAGCCAACTTTTTGAATCTTTTTCCTGTAAAGCATCAATTGCACCTTTTACAGTTTTGTTTGTTAATTTTGAAGTGTCCATTTTTTCTACTTTTGAATTAGTTGTTTGTCCCCAAGATGTTAGAGCAATTAAAGTTGAAATTATTCCGATTGTTTTTTTCAGATCTATCTTGTTTTAGCAATGACTCGAGCTATTTTTTATATATTTTGATCGCAATAGTTCTTAATTCCACATTTGTAATTCATAAGAAAAAAGCCGCGTAACGTCTAAAGATGTTTTTTTAATTCAATTTATAAATGGATTGACCTTCCTTAATAGTTTCTAACACTTTGATGTTTTTAATCTCAGCGGCTTTTACTTTCAGAGGGTTATTGTCAAGGATCACTAAATCTGCTAATTTACCTGATTCAAGAGTTCCTTTAGTGTCTTGTTCAAAGTGTTGATAAGCACTCCAATCTGTAATCGCTTTTAGAGCTTCGTAAGGGGTAATTCTTTCATCTGCTCCTATTACTTTACCAGATCTAGAAGTTCGTTCAACAGCCGTCCAAACCACACGCATTAAATTAGGTAATGCTACGGGTGCGTCTGTATGAATAGTAATTTTTAAGCCTTTGTTAAGAGCTGTTCTCACTGGGCTAATTTTTTGACCCAGCTTGCCACCTATGATTTCTTGATGCCAATCACCCCAATAAAAGGTATGAAGTGGAAACAAGGATGTGATGACATCTAAATCTTTAAAAGAGTCTAATTGGTCATCTCTAACATATTGTCCGTGGATCAGAACACTTCTGCGATCCTCATTACCATATTTTTCTGCTGCTTTTGTCATGGTTCTAATCATTTGATCCATAGCGGCATCACCATTGGCATGCGTAAGTATTTGCCAGTTATTTTTGAAGGCAGTTTCGTATATGGCAGTCACATCATCATCACTAGCAATGGCAGGATAACCCAAATAGCCTGGTGTTGCACCATGAGGTGCTAATAAGTAAGGTTCTGTTCTCCAGGCTGTTCTTCCTTGTGGTGAGCCATCTAAGGTTAACTTTATACCACCAATTCTAAAATGCTTGTCGTAGGTTTTGCTATTCCATTTGGTGTCCATGTATTTATCTATAAAAAGATAATCCACATAGCTTACTACATCTAGTTTAAGGTTACCTTTTTCTGCCATATCAATTAATAAATCGTTATTACCCATTGCTCTGCCTTCTTGTGCAGTTGTGTAGCCGTAGCGCAAAGCCATGTCTTGTCCAGCATTAAAAAACTTAAGATTTGCTTCTGGTGTTTTAGGAGATATAGCATCTAGCATATAAGGTATGGCAGCTAATTCCTCTAGAACACCATTGGGTTCTTGAGAACCTTCTTCTCTTCGAATAATACCACCATCAGGATTTTTAGTGTCTGCAGAAATACCTAGTTTTTCTAGTCCTTTGGAATTTACCACAGCAAAGTGTCCCGAAATATGAGTAATCATTATCGGAAAATCTGTAGTTACCTTATCTAAATCGTGTTTGGTTGGAAAGCGTTTTTCTTCAATCACCGAATCATCAAATCCAGTTCCAAAAATCCAACCGGTTAAGGTTCTATTTTCAGGCGTATTCCATTCTTGAAGTAAGTTGATGATTGACGGAATATCTTTTGCGCCAGCATCTGGTGGCGGCAATAATTGTGCGCCTATGGCTTGTGCTGAAAAATTAGCGAAGTGTGCATGCCCATCAATAAATCCTGGAAGCATCGTTTTTCCATTTAGGTCTATCATTTTATGACCTTTGCCTGCTGTTTCCATTGCTTTTTGACTTGACCCTGCAAATACAATTTTTCCATCTTGTTCTACTAAGGCTTCTACATAATTGGGTTGGTCGCCGGCCATAGTTAAAATATCGCCACCAAAATAGACAACAGCAGTATTTTTAATTTTTGATTTTTGATTTTCTTTACAAGAGAATAATAGACATATTCCTAAAATCAGTACTAGAGTTTTTTTCATTTTCATTTGTTTTTTCAAAATAAACACAACGGTTTTGTATATGAAAAGTAGCGCTGAAAATAAGCGATAATTTTCGGATGAAACACAAGCCGAATTTTTAAATTTTACTATTTATTTTATTTTTGTCATTTAGTTTGTGTTATTCTCGCATTATGCCCAATGGTTGGTATAAGAAATTTA
>CALJFB010000053.1 GCA_938073895.1 uncultured Flavobacteriaceae bacterium | reverse complement strand
TACTTTAAACGCTGTCAATTCAATATGTCTATGAACTTTTTATTGCTCTAAATAATTTTTAATTACCTAAGCGGCTGCAAACATACAACCTTATTTTAATTTAACAACAACTTTTAAAGTTATTTTTAAATTATTTTTTTTAGATAATTCAATACCAATTTAGAACGTTTGCCTTTAAATATTTTTGATTATTTTAAGGAGTGCAAATATACAAACCTTTTGTTAAAACACAAAACTTAATTTTAAATAATTTAAAACTTTATTTTACTTCTAACTCAATAACCACAATACCTTAAAGAACTTATCAAACCACATATAATGTGTTTCGGGTGGCAAATCTACAACCTTTTTATAAACTAACAACTAATTTCTAAACCTTTTTCTAAACTATTTGTAAATTAATATGTAAGATGCTGTTAAATAACGTTTTATGGTAATGTTTTATTTTTAAAAATTAAGAATAAAAATATTCAAACAAAAAACTCCGTTAAACAAAATTGTTTGACGGAGTTTTTATTACATATAATGTGTAAATAACTAAGCTGTTTTATCTATTACAAAATCTTCCATAAACTTTGTAGTGTAGTTTCCTGAAATATAATCAGGATGATCCATTAACTGTCTATGAAAAGGAATGGTAGTCTTAACACCTTCGATTACAAATTCATCTAATGCACGTTTCATCTTACTTATTGCCTCTTCTCTTGTTTGCGCAGTAGTAATTAACTTTGCAATCATTGAATCATAATTAGGAGGAATTGAATAACCTGCATAAACATGTGTGTCTAATCTAACGCCATGTCCACCTGGTGCATGTAGTGTTGTTATTCTTCCTGGCGACGGTCTAAAGTCATTAAAAGGATCTTCTGCGTTTATTCTACACTCTATAGAATGTAATTGAGGTAAATAATTTTTACCTTGTATTTTAACACCAGAAGCTACTAATATTTGCTCTCTAATCAAATCAAAATCTATAACTTGTTCTGTTATAGGATGCTCAACTTGTATACGAGTATTCATTTCCATAAAAAAGAAATTCCTATGCTTGTCTACTAAGAATTCAACGGTTCCAGCACCTTCATACTTAATAAATTCTGATGCCTTAACGGCTGCTTCACCCATTCTAGTTCGAAGTTCATCTGTCATAAAAGGAGAAGGAACTTCTTCGGTTAATTTTTGATGACGTCTTTGTATAGAACAATCTCTTTCTGATAAGTGGCAAGCTTTACCTGTAGAATCTCCTATTATTTGTATTTCAATATGTCTTGGTTCTTCAATAAGCTTCTCCATGTACATGTCGTCATTACCAAAAGCTGCTTTAGACTCTGCTCTTGCAGATTCCCAAGCATCTAAAAGATCTTCCTCTTTCCAAACTGCTCTCATTCCTTTTCCACCGCCACCAGCTGAAGCTTTAAGCATTACAGGATAACCAGTTTCAATAGCTATTTTTTGGCAATCTTCAAATGTTTCTATTACACCTTCACTACCTGGAACACAAGGTACACCTGCTGATATCATAGTAGATTTGGCGTTTGCCTTATCTCCCATTCTATCTATCATTTCGGCTGAAGCTCCAATGAATTTAATATCGTGTTCTGCACATATTTTAGAAAATTTAGCATTTTCTGATAAAAATCCATATCCAGGATGTATTGCATCTGCATTTGTAATTTCTGCAGCTGCAATAATATTTGGTATTTTTAAGTAAGATTCACTACTTGGTGCAGGTCCAATGCAAACAGCTTCATCGGCAAATTTCACATGTAGACTTTCAGCATCAGCGGTAGAATAAACCGCAACGGTTTTAATTCCCATTTCTTTACATGTACGAATAACACGTAAAGCAATCTCACCTCTATTTGCAATTAATATTTTTTTAAACATAACTAATAAGTTTATGTGTTTATATGTTTTATTTTAAAGTTATAGATATACTAAATCTTTAAACTTGAAAACTTTAAACTTTTAATTAAGATGGATCTACTAAAAATAATGGTTGATCAAATTCTACTGGAGATGAATCGTCTACTAAAATTTTAACAATTTTACCAGAAACCTCAGATTCTATTTCGTTAAATAATTTCATTGCTTCAATAATACACAATACATCACCTTCAGCAATTGTTTGACCTACCTCAACAAATAACGGTTTATCTGGAGATGGTTTTCTGTAAAAAGTTCCAATTATTGGTGATTTTACAGTTATATATTTAGAGTTTTCATCTTCAGCTGGAGCTGCTTCTGCATTTACAACTGGTGCTGCTACAGGAGCTACTGCGTGTTGCATTTGCATTTGCGGCATTCCTGCCATAGGCATTTGCTGCACAATTGTTGTTTCTTCTGATCCTGTTTTGATAGTTATTTTAACATCATCTGTTTCTAGCTTTACTTCACTTGCTCCAGATTTAGCAACGAATCTAATTAAGTTTTGAATATCTTTTAAATCCATAATATTTGTGTGTTTGTTTTTATTAGTTAGAATTATAGGCCCATTTTAAGTAAATAGAACCCCATGTAAATCCGCCACCAAAAGCAGCAAAGACAAGATTGTCTCCTTTTTTAAATTTCTTTTCAAAATCAAATAATAGTAAAGGTAATGTTGCTGAAGTTGTATTTCCATATCTATGGATATTTTTTAACACTTTTTCTTCAGGTAAGTTCATTCGATTGGATGTTGCGTCTATAATCCTAAGATTTGCTTGGTGTGGTATTAACCAATCTACATCTTCTCCCGTAATACTATTTCTCTCTAATATTTCGGTGCAAGCGCCAGCCATATTAGAAACTGCATATTTAAACACAGTCTTTCCTTCTTGATGAACAAAATGTTTTCCTTCTTCTAAAGTTTCATGTGATGCTGGCAAAATAGATCCACCTGCATCGATTTTTAAGAAATTTCTTCCAATTCCATCACTTCGTAAATACTCATCTTGTAGTCCAAGTCCTTCATTATTTGGTTCTAATAATGCTGCGCCAGCACCATCACCAAAAATAATACAAGTAGACCTATCTGTGTAATCAATAATTGAAGACATTTTATCTGCACCAATTATTAATACTTTTTTATATCGACCAGACTCAATATAACTAGCTGCTGTAGACATTGCATATAAAAAGCTAGAACATGCCGCTTGTAAATCATACGAAAAAGCATTTATAGCACCAATTTTTGTTGCTGTATAAGCTGCTGTAGATGCCACAAGCATATCTGGAGTTATTGTAGCAACAATAACCAAATCTATTTCTTCTGGATTAATATTTTTTTTCGCAATTAAGTCTTCTGCAGCTTTAATTGCCATATAAGAAGTACCGGCGTTTTCTTTTTTTAGAAGACGACGTTCTTTTATACCAGTTCTAGATGTTATCCACTCATCATTAGTGTCAACCATAGTTTCAAGTACTTTGTTAGAAAGTACGAAATCGGGAACATAGCCACCAACAGCGGTAATTGCTGCACTAATTTTACTCATAATTAAATTTATTTAATCTTAAAGCACAAGCTCTAGACTGTTTTAAGTTATAAAACAGTGCAAAATAAGGCGTTTTTAACGTACAGAAAAATTAATAACAAAAAAAACGCTCACAATGGAGCGTTATTTTGTATGCATGCATAATACTTATGCTACATTTTCTTCTGCTACAGAGTTGTCTATTAAAACTTGACCTCTGTGGTATAATTTACCTTCAAACCAGTGAGCTCTATGGTATAAATGAGCTTCTCCTGTAGTTGGGCAAGTTGCAACCTGTGGCGCAGTTGCTTTGTAATGTGTTCTTCTTTTATCTCTTCTTGTTCTTGAGATTTTTCTTTTAGGATGTGCCATTTTATAATTTTATTTATCCGTTAATAGTTTCTTTAATGAGTCCCATCTTGGGTCTGTATTTTCTTCTTCTTCCTTAATGTCTTTTAATTTAGGACTAAGCTCTTCTAACTTGTTTAATATTTCCGATTCTAAGGTACCATCTTCTATTCCTGGATGAACTCGTTTTGTTGGTAATGCTAAAACAATAAGTTCGTAAACGTATTGTTGTATATTAACTTCGTATTCTCCGTGAGGCAAAACTAGAATGTCTATGTTTTCGTCGTTATACTCTTCTCCAAAGCTAACTACTAAATCAAATTCATTTTTAATTTGCTGATCAAAAGATTCGTTTGTAACATCGCAATTAACATTAACAACACCTTCAACTTTAAAATTTAATTCTAAAAAAGAGGATTTCTTTTCTAAAATTAGATTTACTTTAGCTTTAGCTGTATTAAAATCGTCGTATTCAAAAAATTCTAAGAACGCATTGTCTATATCAAAATCAAAAAGATGTTTTCCAACCTTTAATCCCACAAAGGGAATTGTAAATTCTTTTAAATGCTTCATTATCACATCTATTTTGAGCCTGCAAATATATACTTTTTTATTTAATAATAAGATTTATAAACAATATTTTGTTTATATCTTTCTTTTGTTGCTTTTTAAAGGCTCTTTTGTAAGCTCTGAATACAGTTTTCTGTTTTTAAATAATTTTATAGCTTGAAAAATAGCTTCGTTAAATGAATTTGTATTAGCTATTCCTTTACCTGCTATTTCAAATGCTGTACCATGATCTGGTGAGGTTCGAATTCTATTCAAACCTGCTGTAAAATTAACACCTTCGCCAAATGATAATGTTTTAAATGGGATTAAACCTTGATCATGATATGTTGCAACTATGGCATCAAAACTCTTGTACGTATTAGAACCAAAAAAACTGTCCGCAGAATAAGGTCCAAACACTAATTTACCTTTGTCTTTAATTGCTAATAGTGTAGGTCTTAAAATGGTGTCATCTTCTTCGCCAATAACGCCATTGTCTCCTGTATGCGGATTTAAACCTAACACTGCTATTTTAGGTTTAGAAATACCAAAATCTTTTATTAAACTATTGTAAACTGCGTCTATTTTAGAATTAATTAAATCTGGTGTAATTTTTGTGGCTACATCTTTAATAGCTACATGATCTGTTAAAAGTCCTACTCGTAAATTTCCTGCCGTTAAAAACATTAAACTATCGCCTTCTAGTTCTTGGTTTAAATAATCTGTATGTCCTGGAAATTTAAACTCTTCAGATTGTATGTTGTGCTTATTTATTGGTGCTGTTACTAGAACATCTATTAAATTGTCTTTTAAAGCTTGAGTTGCTTTTTTAAATGAGGTAACTGCAACTTCTCCAATCCTAGCGTTTTCTTCACCAAATTGAATGGTAAAATCATCTAAATAAGTTTCAAAAACATTCATTTTATTGGCTGCGATTTTTTCTAAACTTTTTATGTAATTGCAATGAATACTTAAATTTAAATGCTTTTTTACGAAATTTACTGATTTTTGGGATCCAAAGATTACAGGCGTACAAAAATCTAACATACGAGAATCATTAAAAATACGTAAAATAATTTCTAATCCTACACCATTTAAATCTCCAACAGATAATCCTAAGATAATATTTTTTTCGTTATTCATTTCTCTTTAAACTAATGTTTGTAAATTTACAAAAGCAAATTTAACGAATTAAAATAGCAAAATAGATGTTTACAGGTATAATTGAAACTATTGGAGAAATAACAGCTTTAAATATAGAGGAAACAAACTTACATATTAGCGTTAAGTCTAATATTACTAACGAGTTAAAAATAGACCAAAGTGTTGCTCATAATGGCGTTTGTTTAACTGTTGTTGGTATTAATAATGATATATATACAGTTACTGCAATAGACGAAACCTTACAAAAAACTAATATTGGAAAACTAAAAATAGGAGATTCAATTAACCTAGAGCGCGCCATGAAATTAGGAGCACGCTTAGACGGACATATTGTTCAAGGTCACGTTGACCAAACTGCAATTTGTAAAGAAGTTTTGGAAAAAGAAGGTAGTTGGATTTATACTTTTAAATACGACAGCACTAAAGACAACAATGTAACTATAGAAAAGGGTTCTATTACTATAAATGGAACAAGTTTAACTGTTGTAAACTCTTTAAAAAATGAATTTAGTGTAGCTATAATTCCGTATACCTACGAGAACACTGTTTTTAAAACATTTAAAGTTGGAACAATAGTGAATTTAGAATTTGATGTAATTGGAAAATATGTTAAAAGGCTAACTCAAGCTTATTAATTACTCTTAAACTTCTTGTAAGCAAAAAAAGCAATCTAATAAAATTTAAAACAAGCAAATTGTAATACTTAGCTAGAAAAACTCTTTATTATATAAGCCTGTTTTTAGTCCAGCATTTACATATTACATTACTTTTGGAATCACAAATCAACATATTAAAAACAGGTTAATTTGTGATTCTAATTACCAATAGAAAGAATAAATATATCTGTACCTTTTTTTAAAATTCAACGTAACTTCTGTTTAATCTTTATCTATAGTTTCCCAAAAGAAATTACTAAATATGTTTTCCTACTTCAAAACCATGTTTTCCCAAATATTGGTCACCACTTTCTATGGCATCATTTTCTAAAGTTGTACCCATAGAGTCATTCCAGCGATTTAAATAACCAAATAAGGAAATAACACCAAGCATTTCTACAATTTCGCCTTCAGACCAATAGTCGTGTAAACGTTTCTGAATTGACGCATCTACTGCATTTGGAACTTGGCTAGCTGCCAAACTAAAATCTAAAGCAGCACGTTCTGCATCATTAAAAGCTGGATGCGTTCTATATTCCCAAACATTATCTAACTGCTCTTGCTCTGCACCATAACGTTCTGCAGCTCTAATAGCATGAGCTTGGCAATATCTACAACCTGTTGCATTACTACTAACCCAAGCAATTAATCGTTTTAAAGCAGAAGTTACATTACCTTCATTTGCCATTACGGCTTTGTTCAAATTAATAAAAGCTTTACTTATGGCAGGTCTACGTTGCATTGTTAATACCGAATTTGGACAAAACCCTAGAGTCTCATTAAAAAAGGCTGCTAATTCTTTGGTTTCTAAATCGTGTTCTGCACTTAAAGGCGTTACTAATGGCATTTTGTTATATTTTTAAAGTTATAAATAGTACTTTTGAAAGGATAAGTTGATTATAGATAAATTTTACTAACACATCTAACTAATTATCACGTACAAGTAACAAAAACTTTTAGAAAAATGACAAATAAAATTACAACAACTTGGTTAGGCAACATGAAATTTGAAAGCACCAATCCATCTGGACAGAATCTTTTTATAGATGCTGGCGAAGAAAATGGTGGAAACAACGATGGTTACAGACCTAAAGCTTTAATGCTTTCTGGCTTAGCAGGTTGTGCTGGCTTAGATGTTGCTGCTTTAATTAAAAAAATGAAGTTAGAAGTTGATACTTTTAAAATTGAAATTGAAGCAAATCTTACTAATGAACATCCAAAATACTACGATAAAGTAGAAATGAACTTCCATTTTTATGGTGCTAACTTAGACGCAAAAAAACTTCAGAAATCGGTAGATTTATCTGTTGAGAAATATTGTGGTGTATTAGAAATGTTTCGTCAGTTTGCAGATGTAAGTATTCATTCATTTTTTCATAAGAATTAAAATAATTGGAAAATAAAATCATTAACACCTCAATTTTCAACTTTAATCTTTTAAATAAAAAATATGCGTTGGACGCTAAAAGCTAAGCCAGAACAAGAGAAAATAAATCGTTTAAAAGAAGTTTTAAATATTGACAATACTATTGCGTCCTTACTAATTCAGCGAGGTATAGAAGATTTTGATACTGCTAAAGATTTTTTTAGACCTAGTTTAGAGCATTTACACGATCCTTTTTTAATGAAAGACATGCAAAAAGCGGTAGACAGAATTGAAACTGCTTTAGCAAACAACGAACGTATTTTGGTATTTGGAGATTACGATGTAGATGGAACTACATCTGTGGCATTAATGTCAAGTTATTTAAAAACACATTCGGATAATATATCAAGTTACATTCCAGATCGCTATTTAGAAGGTTATGGCGTATCTTATAAAGGTATTGATTTTGCTGCCGATAACGACATTACTCTAATTATAGCTTTAGATTGCGGTGTAAAAGCGGTAGATAAAGTAGCTTATGCTAAAGAAAAAGGTGTAGATTTTATTATATGCGATCATCATAGACCAGGAAAAACAATTCCAGATGCAGTTGCCGTTTTAGATCCAAAACAAGACGATTGCAATTATCCTTATAATGAATTGTGCGGTTGTGGTGTTGGTTTTAAGTTAATTCAAGCTATAGCATCTACTAAAAACCAAACCATAGACGATTTAATTCCATATTTAGACTTGGTCGCTACAGCAATTGGCGCAGATATTGTTCCAGTTACTGGCGAAAACAGAGTTTTAGCTTACTTTGGAATGCAAGTTATTAATCAGAATCCAAGAGCTGGTTTTAAAGCCATAATTAATCAGATTAAAAAAGAAACCTTAACTATTACAGACGTAGTTTTTACCATTGCGCCAAGAATAAATGCTGCTGGTAGAATGAAACACGGAATTTATGCGGTAGATTTATTAACCCAAACCAATGTAGAATTAGCAGAACAATTTGCACAAGAAATAGAAACTTTTAATACAGATAGACGTGAAGCCGATAAACAAATTACTATTGAAGCTTTACAGCAAATTGAAGACCAAAAGGAACAGAAACGCTTTACTTCTGTTGTTTATAACCAAAACTGGCATAAAGGCGTTATTGGTATTGTGGCTTCTAGATTAATAGAAACTTATTATAGACCAACGTTGGTTTTTACAAAAAGTGGCAATTATTTAGCGGCATCGGCAAGATCTGTTTCTGGATTTGATGTTTACAATGCTTTGGAAGCTTGCGCCGAACATATCGAGCAATTTGGTGGACATAAATATGCTGCAGGATTAACACTTAAAGAAGAAAATTACAACGCGTTTAAAGCTGCTTTTGAAGCTGAAGTAGAAAAAACAATTCCAAAAAATTTATTATTTCCAGAAATTAAAATTGATGCTAATTTACAATTAGATAATGTAAACGATAAGCTAATGCGAATACTAAAACAGTTTTCGCCATTTGGACCAGGAAATATGTCGCCCGTTTTTATGAGCGAAGATTTGCAAGATACAGGTTACGGAAAATGCGTTGGCGAAGACGATAAACATCTTAGAATTACCGTAAAACAGCAAAATAGCAATACTAAATTAGTATGTATTGGTTTTAATTTAGGTAATAAAATAAACTTAATTAAAAATAATAACAGGTTTAAAGCTGTATATTCTGTAGACGAAAACGAATGGAAAGGCAACATTAGCTTGCAGTTAAAACTTAGAGATATAAAAGAATAAACAAAGCCTTTTAGCGTTACTAATTTACATGAAACAACTTTTACTCCTTTTTTTATGCGCCATAAATTATATAAACGCTCAAAACTTAGTAAAAAATCCCAGTTTTGAAAACGCAAAAAAAGGACCTTGGACTTATGGCGAGTTTCATAATAATGTACAAAATTGGTCGAGTGCAAATTTTGGAACACCAGACTATTTTTCAATAAATACTAGAGCTAAAATTGTTAGCGAAAAAAACTACAGAGGAAATCAGTTGCCTAAAACAGGCAATTGCTATGCAGGTATTTATATGTACACCACAAAAAACGGTTATTCTTACAGAGAATATATTCAAGGTAAAATTGACCAAAAACTAAAAAAAGGCGCTACATATAATATACGTTTTAGCATAAGTTTATCAGAAACATCAAGTCATAGGTTAGATACAATGCACGCTATATTTGTGTCGGAACAAATTGGCGTAGCAAAAAACAAACCCGTTTTATTTAGTAACGCTCCAAAAGTTAGAAAAATTAGAGATGGCGTTTTAGAATTAGATGCTTTAAAAATTGAAGCATACAATACTGTAAAAATTCCATTATCGTTTTCAAAGCAATTAATGTACAATTGGATTACAGTTAATTTTA
>CALJFB010000052.1 GCA_938073895.1 uncultured Flavobacteriaceae bacterium | reverse complement strand
ATTAGATAATAATAATGACTTTGGCTTTTCAACAGGAGTCTTAACAGGAAATCAATCGGCTTCAAATATTGATTTAAGTTCTAAATGGGATTTACCTACAGGAAGTGTCATTGTATCTATAGATAATGCAAGTACAGTTTCAGGAGGTAGTTCTGTTTTAGGTGGACCGTCAAATGGAAGTACAACTTATAACATTACAGGAACAGTTCCTGTATTCATAAGAATTTCTCATGGAGGCAGTATTGGAGCAACTCATAAAGAAGGTTTTCTTGCCCTAGATGGATCTTCTTATGAACTGATTTCTAGTTTAAATTTTTCAAATCTAGAATCTCAATCTGTTGGGCAATATTATTATGTTGAAAACACTGATGCCTCTGGTGCTGCAACAGTAAATGGAAATAACTTTGTTTGGGTATCAAGTACATCAGCTACTTCAATAGAAGTTAATTCTACATCTAATGCTACTAATTCTAAATTTAGTTTATTTCTAGAACCTATTTTACCAGATGCATGTGGAGACATAGACAATGATGGTGTTCCAAATCACTTGGATTTAGATACTGATGGCGATGGTTGTCCGGATGCATTAGAAGGAGAAGGTACCTTTGAAACTGGAGATTTAGTAGAAGATACTGATATTGATGGCGGTAATACAGGAGCAGGTTTTATAGGTGTTTCTGGAGTAGATCCAGTACAAACAAACCTAGGAACAGTTGTAAATAGTGATGGTATTCCAACTTTAGGAAGTCCATTAACTGAAGCTACGCAAGCCATAGGTTCTAGTCAAGATCTAAATGTAGAAAATTGTACAGATACAGACGGCGATGGTGTTCCTAATAGTGTGGATCTAGATGATGATAATGATGGTATTTTAGATACAGATGAATGTATGCCAGGAGATTATATTGATCAAGGAAACTTAACTGCTATTGGTTCAACAGATGTAACAGACATAAAAACAGGCGATAAACTTAGAAAGGTAAATGGTATTGAAATACAAGATGTTTTTTATGATGTTATCTACGAAATTATTTTAGAGTATACGCCAACAGGAAGACTTCGTCTTGGTGATGATGGACATTTTAATTTAAAAGAAGTTCGAGCTTCCGAAAATCCTTATGTGCACTATTCTATTACTATAGTACAATCAGGAACATTAACACCTATTGTCTCTACAGGAATTGTTTCAGTATATGAAGCAGATCTTGACGGTAATGGAACTAACGGTGAAAATATGGCAGATATTTATGGTTATGAGTCATCGCTTTTAATTTCTGATTTAACCGTTGGATCTGCTGTTACAAATGGAGGTTTTTATAATGATGGCGGACCTGCAGGGTTTAACTACCACAGACCTATTTCTATACCTGGGCCAAATTCTTCTGGTTCTAATCAAGCACATACAGTCTCGTTTGATACTCAATCTATTCAGGGAGCAGAATTGGTCTTTGGAGTAACAGGTAGTTACTCAACTCCTGACGTTAGTAGAAGTTTAGAATTGAGTTTAAGATCTGTGTATTGTGATTCAGATAATGATGGTATACAAAATAGTCTTGATTTAGACAGTGATGCCGATGGATGTCCAGACGCTCTAGAAGGAAATGGAGGTTTTAATTATTTAAATTTAGATGAAGATGATTCACTAGGTAGTCTTTCAACTACAACGGGTATTCCAGTAGATGCTTCAGGAACTTCTTTACAACAATCAGATGTCAGTTCTGATAATATTTTAGTTCAATCTCCTGCTTGTATAATTATCTTTACAATAGGAGATGTAACGGAAGATGAAGGCGATGTTTTAGTCTTACCAATCACATTAAGTAACCCAAGTTCAGTAGATACTATTATTACTATTGTAACCAGTACAGGAACAGCAGGTACAGACGATTATACGAGTGTAACAACGAGTGTCACGATTCCAGCAGGCGCAACAAGTACAACAGTTTCAGTAGGAACAATTGAAGATACAATAGGAGAAAGCAATGAAACGTTCACCGTAACAGGAACAGTAGATACGACTAACACGTCAAATACAACTGCAACAGCTACAGCAACGATTACAGATAATGATACGGTAACGTTCACAATCGGCGATGTAAGTGAAGATGAAGGCGATGTTTTAGTCTTTCCAATCACATTAAGTAATCCAAGTTCAGTAGATACTATTATAGCAATTGTAACCAGTACAGGAACAGCAGGTACAGCCGATTATACGAGTGTAACAACGAGTGTCACAATTCCAGCAGGCGCAACAAGTACTACAGTTTCAGTAACTACAGTTGATGACACAATAAGTGAATTAACAGAAATGTTTACCGTAACAGGAACAGTTGTATCAACAAATACTGCTAATTCAACAGCTACAGCTACAGGAACTATAACTGATAAAGACAAGACAACGTTCACAATCGGCGATGTAACTGTAGATGAAGGAGACGTTTTAGTCTTACCAATCACATTAAGTAACCCAAGTTCAGAAGATACTATTATTACTATTGTAACCAGTACAGGCACAGCAGGCACAGATGATTATACGAGTGTAACAACGAGTGTCACGATTCCAGCAGGCGCAACAAGTACAACAGTTTCAGTAGGGACAATTGAGGATACATTAGGAGAAGGCGATGAAACGTTCACCGTAACAGGAACAGTAGATACGACTAACACGTCAAATACGACTGCAACAGCTACAGCAACGATTACAGATAATGATATGACAACCTTCACAATAGGAGATGTAAGTGAAGATGAAGGAGACGTTTTAGTCTTCCCAATCACGCTAAGTAACACAAGTTCTGTAGATACGATAATATTAATAGTAACGACTATAGGAACAGCAGGTACAGATGATTATACGAGTGTAACAACGAGTGTCACAATCCCAGCAGGCGCAACAAGTACTACAGTTTCAGTAGGCACGATTGAAGATACAACTCCTGAAGGCGATGAAACGTTTACCGTAACAGGAACAGCTTTAACTATTAACACGTCAAATACAACTGCAACAGCTACAGGAACAATTCAAGATTGCTTATCCGATCCATTAGCCGATTGTGATGGAGATGGTACTCCGAATGGAGAAGAATTACCAGGAGAAGAATTAGATCCTTGTTTAGATAATGGTATTATTGGAGACGAAGACGTATCTAATCCAATATTTGCTAATTTAGATTGTGATGGTGATGGTGTTTCTAATGCTGTCGAATCTGATCCTGATGGCGATGGTGTTATTGGGCCTGATAATACAGACTGGTCAGATCCATGTGATTTCAATCATTTAGATCAAGATTTATCTACAGTAGATATTAGTTGGTATGATTTAGATTGTGATGGAGATACCATTATTAATGGAGATGAACCAGGAGATTATAATGATAATGGTATCCCAGATTATATTGAATACAATAATGATAATCCAGTAGATAATGATGTATTAGAACCATTTGATATTATGACACCAGATAATGGAGATGGATTAAATGATGTATTTGTTGTAAGAGGTTTAGATACATATCCTAATAATACAGTATTAATTTATAACCGATGGGGAGTTAAAGTTTTTGAAGCTAATGGTTATGGTCAAAATGGTAATTATTTTAGAGGTATTTCTAATGGTCGTACAACTATAGAAAAGAACACTAAGTTACCAACTGGAACTTACTACTTTGTTATTAATTATGTTAATAATGACGGCGAAACTAAACGTATAGCTGGACCACTATATATTAATAGATAAACAATAATAATTCCCTGAGAATTACTATCTCGGGGAATTTTAATAAGTTATTATGAAAAAAAATAGTATTAAATTCTTATCTGCAATATTAATAGCATTAAGTTTTTTTAATCTTAATGCACAGCAAGATGCTCAGTATACACAATATATGTATAATACATTAAGTGTAAATCCAGCATATGCAGGATCAAGAGATGTATTTAGTTTTGTTGGTTTATACCGAACACAATGGGTAGGTTTAGATGGTGCGCCAGATACATTTACAGCATCTATGCATTCACCAATAAATGAAAAAATAGGAATTGGGTTAAACATAACAAATGATCGTGTCTTTATTACAAGTGAGACTTATGTAGATATTGATTTTAGTTATACAATTAATACATCTGAGGAAAGTAAATTAGCTTTTGGTTTAAAAGCAGGAGGACATTTTTTAGATATAGACACTAATAAAGCAATTAGAGGACCATATCAAAATGGTGATCTTAGCGCAATTATAAATGTAGATAATAAATTCTCACCCCAATTTGGTATAGGAGCATACTATTATACAGATAAGTTTTATTTAGGGTTAAGTGCCCCAAATATACTAGAAACTGAACATTTTGATAGAAACTCACCAGATCAAGGTAGATCTGCAACTGCAAAAGAGCGAATTAATTTATATTTAATAGCAGGTCGTGTATTCGAAATAAATAGAGATTGGGATTTTAAGCCTGCATTTTTATTTAAAGCAGTAAGTGGATCACCTTTACAAGCCGACTTATCAGCAAATTTTTTGTACAAAGATAAGCTTAGTGTAGGTTTAGGTTATCGTTGGAGTGCAGCGTTAAGTGCCATGGTTGGGATGCAAATCTCAGATGAACTAATGATAGGTTTAGCTTACGATAGAGAAACCACAGAATTACAAAAATATAACGACGGATCATATGAGGTATTTTTACGTTATGAATTATTCAAAAGGAACAACCGTATGATTTCACCAAGATTCTTTTAAACCTATGAAAAAAATGACATTAACATCAAAAATAGTAGTTTTATTGTCTTTTGTCTTAATAAGTTTAGGGGCAACTGCACAAGAAAAAAAGGTAGTTAGATTAACAAAAAAGAAGTTTGATCAATACTCATTTATTGACGCAAGACAAGCTTATATTCGAGTAGTAGAAAAGGGATATATTTCTTCTCATTTATTACAGAAATTAGCAGACTCTTATTATTTTACGTCAGATTACGTAAATGCTAAGCAATGGTACAAGAAACTCTATGAATTAAAAGACGAATCCACACCAGTCGAATATTTATATCGTTATGCTTTAACTCTAAAAACATTAGAACAATATTCAGAATCAGATAAGATAATGAACGAGTTTTATTTAGTAGCAAAGAAAGATGTTAGAGCTAACTTGTTTTTAAACGACCGTAATTATCTTGAAGAAATTGAAGCAAACTCAACTCGTTTTAAATTAAAAAATGAAGACTTTAATTCTGAATTATCGGATCATGGCCCAGCTTTTTATGGAGACGAATTAGTTATTTCAACAAATAGAAAAAGAGGAGTAGCATCTCACAGAATTCACTCTTGGAATAATCAACCCTTTTTAGATTTAATGGTTGTAAACCCTACTGAAGAAAACGCAGAAGTTAAAAATTTCGATAGAGAAGTTAATTCTAAGTTTCATGAATCTACGCCAGTTTTTACTAAAGATAAAAAAACTGTTTTTTTTACAAGAAATAATTATACAGATTCAAACAAGAAACGAGATAATCAAGGTACTAATCATTTAAAATTATATAGAGCCGATCAAAATGATCAGGAAAAGTGGGAAGTTACAGAATTACCTTTTAATAGTGATAATTACTCAGTAGCACATCCAGCGTTAAGTGTTGACGAGAAAACTTTATACTTTGCTAGTGATATGCCTGGAGGATTTGGAAAGTCTGATTTGTATATGGCCAAACTAGATGGTGAAACTTATGGAGAACCAATTAACTTGGGAAAAGGTATTAATACAGAAGGACGAGAAACATTTCCGTTTATAAGTTCAGATAAGCGTATGTATTTTGCCTCAAACGGTCATTTAGGTTTAGGTGGTTTAGATGTATTTGTAGTAAAAATGTACACTCATAAAGACTTCTCAGAGGTCTATAATGTTGGAAAGCCTGTAAATGGTCCTTTTGATGATTTTACTTTTATTATAAATAATGAAACTAAGAAAGGTTATTTTGCCTCAAACAGAATTGAAGGAAAAGGAGATGATGATATTTATAGTCTTATAGAAACAAAAGAATTAGTTATTTCTTGTAAACAAGTATTTGAAGGAACATTAAAAGACGAAAGCACTTTTGAGCCAACAGCAGATGCTATAGTTTATTTACTAAACGAAAAAGGAAATGCTATTAACGAAACCCAATCTAATGCGCAAGGTAAGTTTACATTTGATATAGAATGTGGAAAGCAATATTCGGTACGTTATAAAAAGAAAGGTTTCAATACAAACGAGAAACCATTTAATACAAACAGAATTGACGGTGAAATTGTTGCTTTTGAACTGCTAATCAAAAAAGGGAAAGACTTACAGGATACAGAATTTAAATTAGGCGACGATTTAAATAAAATTTTAAGTTTAGACCCAATATACTTTGATTTTAATAAATCAGTTATACGACCAGATGCAGAGATAGAGTTACAAAAAGTTATTGCTGTAATGGAAGCTTATCCAACATTAAAAATTGATGTTAGATCTCACACAGATAGTAGAGCTGCTGACGATTATAATATTGGATTGTCAGACAGGCGAAATAAGTCTACTATTGCATACCTAATAGAAAAAGGTGCTATAAAAGCAGATAGACTAACTGGACGTGGTTATGGAGAAAAGCAATTAATCAATAAATGTAGTAATGGTGTACCTTGTACTAGACAAGAACATCAACTAAATAGACGTAGTGAGTTTATAATAATATCAAAATAAAAATTTCAGAATAAATAAATTAAAAGCAATCTTAGTAATAAGGTTGCTTTTTTCGTTATAATATTTTCAAAAAAACAATATTTACCGTTAGCTATTTCTTAAATTTGTATCGCTAAGATTATTTATGAAAGAAGAACAAGTTATACTCGTTAACAAATTAGATGAACAAATTGGATTAATGCCAAAAATGGAAGCTCACGAAAAAGCTGTTTTACATCGCGCATTTTCTGTATTTGTTTTTAATAATAAAAACGAAATGTTACTACAACAGCGTGCTTTAAGTAAGTATCATTCTCCGGGTTTATGGACAAATACATGTTGTAGTCACCAAAGAGATGGAGAAACAAATATCCAAGCTGGTACAAGACGTTTGCAAGAGGAAATGGGTTTTACTACAGATTTAAAGGAGACAATTTCATTTATATATAAAGCACCATTTGATAATGGTCTTACTGAGCACGAACTAGATCATATTCTAGTAGGACACTCAAACACTAATCCAATAATTAATCCAGAAGAAGTAGAAGCTTTTAAATGGATGAAAACAGAAGATGTTAAAGCAGATATTATATCTAACCCAAGTAATTATACAGCTTGGTTTAAAATAATTTTCGAGAAATTTTATAATCATATAAACATAACCAATGAGAGTAACAGTTAGTAGAAAGGCCCATTTTAATTCTGCCCACAGATTATACCGTAAAGATTGGTCTATGGAACAAAACAATACTATATTTGGTAAATGTAACAACCCTAACTATCATGGGCATAATTACGAGTTAATAGCTAGTGTTACAGGAGAAATAGATCAAGAAACTGGCTTTGTTATAGATGTTAAAATATTAAAAGATATTATTAAGAAAGAAATAGAAGACGCTTTCGATCATAAAAACCTTAATCTAGACGTTCCAGAGTTTAAAGATTTAAACCCAACAGCAGAGAATATTGCTGTTGTTATTCATCAAAAAATAAAAGCAAAGTTAGCCTCTAACTTAGATTTAGAAGTTACTTTATATGAAACACCTAGAAATTTTGTAACCTATTCGGGCTAGTATGATTCCATTATATCCGTTAAAGTTTAAACCTATTTTAAAAGAAAAAATTTGGGGAGGACAAAAGTTAAATCAACTTTTAAATAAAAAAAGCGATTTAGAAAATATTGGAGAAAGCTGGGAAATTAGCGATGTTAAAGGAAGCACATCAATTATTTCTAATGGCGCTCTAAAAGATCAATCATTATCTAGTATTTTAAAAGCATACAAATCCAGTCTAGTTGGAAAAAAAAATTATTCAAAATTTGGAAATAAATTTCCTTTACTAATAAAATTTATTGATGCTACAGACGATTTATCTGTACAACTTCATCCAAACGATAAACTAGCAAAAGAACGTCACAATTCATTCGGTAAAACTGAGATGTGGTATATTATGCAAGCAGATTTAGATTCTAATTTAATTGTAGATTTTAAAGATAATATTACAAAAGAAGATTACATAAAACATTTAGAAGAGAAAACATTACCTAAAATTTTAAATTTCGAAAGCGTAAAAACTAAAGACGCTTATTTTATAGAAGTAGGTAGAGTACATGCCATTTGTTCTGGTATTTTGTTAGCAGAAATTCAACAAACAAGTGATGTTACTTATCGTGTTTACGATTGGGACAGAGTAGATGATACAGGAGAAAAAAGAGATTTACATATAAATGAAGCATTAGACGCTATAGATTTTTCATTGTCTAAAGATTATAATTTAAAATACACTCAAGAAGAGAACACAGCTAACCTTATAAAGACTTGTCGTTATTTTACAACAAATTACCTTAAGGTTACAGACACTATTTCCAAAACGAATATACAAGATTCGTTTATAATATATATATGTACTTCTGGCGTTGCATCAATATTTGTGGATCAAATAGAGTATACTATTATTAAAGGTGAAACGATATTAATTCCAGCAACTACATTAAATTATATTATAAAATCTGTAAATGCAGAACTTTTAGAAGTTTATGTTTAGTTAAATACTTAACTTTTAATATTATTTATATAAAATAATAAACTATTTTTGCATTTCAAAATATATTATCATGGCAAATAAAAGAGATTTAAAAAAAGACATTAATTACGTATTAGGAGATATTATTGAAGCTGTATACGTTTGGGAATATACTAATTCTGATAAGAAAACTACTGATAGTGAAGCTATTATAGACGAAGCTATTGTAACTTTTGATGAATTAATAGAAAGAGTAAACGATAAAAATGTAGAGAATAAAAAGGCTCATTTTAAAGCAATAAACAGCGATTTAGAGTCTAAAGGAACAGCTCTAATTGAAAAGATAAATTCTCTTTAAAAAAAAGTAAAAAAAGACTTGCAGATGTTAAAAAACATTTTAAATTTGCAATCGCTTTGCCGATGTAGCTCAGCTGGCTAGAGCAGCTGATTTGTAATCAGCAGGTCGTGGGTTCGAGTCCCTCCATCGGCTCAAAAGCCTCTCATTTATTTGAGAGGCTTTTTTTATTTCCTTGTTTTTCATACAACAGTTTTTTGTGATTTTATGAATCTTTAGGTTTTAGTCTTTATCTCTTTTTTTTAAAGATTTTAGATTATAAATACAGTGCTATTTTAAGTTTTTATAGTAATTAATCTTCTATCCAAAAATAATAGTTTAACATTTCTATATGTAATTTTGAATGAGATTAATATTTTATAAAAGTTCAAGTTTTTTAATAAAAGTAATTGGCTTACAGGGTAAATTTATTTCACAAAAAAAAGCCAGAAAAATTTAAATTTTTCTGGCTTTTTTTATGAAGTAAAATAGTTGTTTAATTTTCAGCTTTACCTACAATTTTTAAATCAAATATTATGTTCGCATTTGGAGGAATAGCATTTCCAGCTCCTCTAGAACCATAACCTAAAAATGAAGGAATAAAAATACGAGCTTCATCTCCTACATTCATATTTAACATAGCTTCTCTAAATCCTGGAACTAAACGAGCACTAGTGTTGTATTGCATTGAAAACGGCTTATAAGCACCTTTCTTGTCTCTAGCTTCATCATATTTACCATTTGCTTTAGCAGCTTCAGCCATACTTGTGTCAAACAATGTTCCATCTTCTAGATAACCAGCATAATCAATTAAAACTCTATCTTGAGAAGATAATTTAATTGCATCTCCTTTTTTAGTAAATACCATAACTAGCCCAGATTCTAATTTCTTTACTTCGCCGTTTGCTTGGCTATTTTTTGCTATGAAGGCATCTTTTGTTTTTTCTAATAAAGCTTGTTCTTCTTTTTTAGCAGCTTCTAATTCTATAAAATAGTTATCAAAAACCTTTGGTGCATTAAATTTCTTTGCAGCAGAACCTTTTCTAATAATATTTAATTCTACAATAGTAACATCTTTAACAGGTTTATTTCCTGGTCCAACTTTTACATTAGAAATTGTATCTTGAATATTTAATCCTTGAACTAACTCTCCAAAAACTGTGTGCCTATTGTTTAATGAAGGTGTTGGTATTTCAGTTATAAAAAATTGACTACCATTTGTTTTTGGTCCAGAATTAGCCATTGATAATATTCCAGGTTTATCATGTTTTAATTCCTCAACAAATTCATCGTTAAATCTATAACCTGGGTTTCCTGCTCCAGTTGCTGTTGGATCTCCACCTTGAATCATAAATTTGTCCATAACTCTATGAAATGTTACGCCATTATAAAATTTCTTACCTGTATAAGCAGTATCTACTTTAGAGTTTTTTCCTTCAGCTAATGCAACAAAATTAGCTACAGTAACAGGTGTTTTATCATAATAGAGCTTGGCTAGCATTGTACCTTTATTTGTTATAAACTCTGCATACAATCCATCTTCTAAATCTGGATATTTATCTTGGCATGATGCTGCGGTTAAGCTGGTTAGTAATACTACAGCAAAAAGTTTAAAAAACATGTTATTAATTCTCTTCATTTTAATAGTTATTTATTTGTGTTTATGGTTATTTTATTAATGGTAACATCGCAAATTATTGGAATGTTGGTGCCTATTTTATTCTCATCTCCATAATAGCCAAAGGCTTGTTGAGAAGGAAAAACAAATGTAGCAGATTCTCCCGATTTAAGCAACTTTAGTCCTTCTCTTAAACCTGTAAATATCTCTTGGCGATCCATACTATAATTTTGTGTTCTTAATTCTTCTTTTGAATACACTATTTCTCCCTTTATATTTTTTATATTATAGTCAAAATTTATGATGTCTCCAAACTTTGGTGTGTAAGTTAAGGTGTCTGATTTTGTGATATAAGAATACCAAAAACCAGAATTTGATGCTATGTATTCTTTATTGGATTTGTTAATAATTGCTTTTTTAATATAATTGTATTCTTTTTTATTTAGCTCTTTATTTCGTTCTGCAGATTGTTCAATAAAAGAGCCTGTTTTTACGGAAATAGGTTTTCTTGCTTCTGGAGATTTACAGCTGAAGCAAATGAGAGTAATTAGTATAAAAATATTAAATTTCATATTCTAAAGTTTTTTCATATTTGGGTAAGATACTAATAAATTTAGCAATAGTTTCTGTTAAATTTAAATCACTTTTTCCTCCAGCAGCATTGGTATGTCCGCCACCATCAAAATGTTCTCTAGATAATTCGTTTACAGAAAAGTCTCCTTTAGATCTAAGAGATATTTTTATAATGCCTTGTTTTTCGTCTTCAATAAAAATGGCTGCCATTTTACATCTATTTAAAGATAATGCGTAATTAACAATACCTTCTGTATCTCCTTTTTTGTAATTATGTTCTCGTAATTCTTTTTGAGATAGTGTAATGTAAGCTGTATTATATTTCTCTATAAATACTAAGTTATTTAGCGCTTTTCCTAAAAGCTGAATTCTATTGTAAGTATTTGTATTATACACATAGTTGTGTATAGCAGTATTATTTGCTCCTTTTTCAATTAAAGATGAAACTATTTTGTGTGTTATACTTGTGGTAGATCTATATTTAAAGGAGCCAGTATCTGTCATTATACCTACATATATACAAGTAGCAATATCTTTATCTATTAGATTTGTGTTATCCATTTTAGCAATAAAATTATAAACCATTTCGCAGGTAGAACTCATACTAGTATCGCTATACATGTAAGTTGCAAAATTTTCTGGTTGTTGGTGGTGATCTATCATTATCTTTAAAGCAGAACTAGAATCTAAAATCTGCATCATATCTCCAGTTCTATGAAAGGCGTTAAAGTCTAGCGTAAAAATTATAGCTGCATTAGAAATTAAGATGTTAGCTTTTTCTTTATCATCTTCATATTTTAGAATGCTATTTGTATTAGGTAGCCACTTTAAAAACTCTGGATAATCGTTTGGTACAATAATTACAGGATTTTGATTTAATTTCTTTAAATACTGCTGTAAAGCTAAACTAGAACCAATAGCATCTCCATCGGGGTTTTTGTGAGATACAATAATAATTTCTTTTTGTTCTTTTAATAACTCTTTAATTGAGTTGATTTCTAGTGTTTTCATAGGAGCTAAGATATTAATTACTTTTAGTTTTTGTAGCGCTTTAACCCAATATCGTTGTCTTTTATCGAAAAACCAGCTGTACTAACTTTAATTCTTTTCTCTGGTAGTACTTTTGCCACACTTAAATAAAAATATAATAAAAATGAATAAATTTTACACTATCTTATTTAGCCTAATGGCTCTAATATTAACATCTTCTAAATCTCAAGATTTAAGTATATCTGAGATGATATTAGTTGAAAGCGGAGCGTTTCTAATGGGATCTCCATATAGTGATGGTGCAGCCGAAAAAGACGAGCAACCACAAAATACTGTTAGCGTAAACTCTTTTTATATGTCTAAGTATGAAGTTACTGTTCAAGAATGGAAATCTTATGTTAAAGACAATGGATTAGAAATGCCTGCAAAACCACAATGGGCTTGGGAAGATAGTTTTCCAATGTCGTCTATTTCTTGGTTAGATGCTGTTGGATACTGTAATTGGCTTAGCGTTAAACATAATTTAACTCCAACTTATACAAAAAGAGGAAGTTATTATTTTTGTAATTTTAATGCAAACGGATATAGATTACCTACAGAAGCAGAATGGGAATACGCTGCAAGAGGAGGAAATAAGTCTAAAGGATATTTATTTGTAGGAGCTAACAATCCTGATAGAATGTCATGGCATCAAAACAATAGCGATGCTAGACCTCACACTGTTGGAACTCGTTATGCAAATGAGCTTGGAATACATGACTTAAACGGAAACGTGTGGGAATGGTGCTGGGATATTTACGACGAAGTATACTATAGAGATCTTAAAAAAGAATTAACAACCACAGATAACCCAAAAGGAGGAACAGATGGAGATTATAGAGTTGTAAAAGGTGGCTCTTGGGATAGTAAAATTAGTTTTTTAAGGCCTGGTAATAAAGTTAGAGCAAAACCTACGCAAGTTTACGATTTTTTTGGATTTAGAATTGTAAAAACAGCTAAATAAGCAAATCATATTTAAAACAAATGGGCTACTATTTATAGTAACCCTTTTTTTTGTGTAAAAGAGTAGGTTTAAACGCTTTAAAAAAACTATTTTTGCAAAAATAAAATTTAATAAATTAATTAAGAATGGCAACTAATAGAACATTTACAATGCTTAAGCCAGATGCAGTCGAAAAAGGACACATTGGTGCAATTTTAGAAAAAATTAACGCTTCAGGTTTTAGAATCGTAGCTTTAAAATTAACTCACATGACTAAGGCTGATGCCGAATCATTTTATGCTATACATAACGAACGTCCATTTTTTGGAGAGTTAGTAGAATACATGACACGTGGACCTATTGTTGCTGCTATCTTAGAAAAAGAAAATGCAGTTGCAGATTTTAGAACTTTAATTGGTGCAACTAATCCTGCAGATGCTGCAGAAGGAACTATCCGTAAATTATATGCAGCTTCTATTGGAGAAAATGCAGTACACGGAAGCGATAGTGACGAGAATGCATCTATTGAAGCTGAGTTTCACTTTGCAGGTAGAGAGCAGTTTTAAGTTACGCTTAGAATGTTAAATATTTAAGTCTGAACGAAAGTTCAGACTTTTTTTGTTAAAATCCATTCTATTATAATTTGATTTTTTTTTGCTTAAATTAAATAGAGTTAGTACGGTTTAAAATAAGAAGTAATTTTTAAGAGACTACAACCTAATATTATGAGGTAAAATGCTATTTTAATTTAAAATATAAGCAATAAAAAAGACTTTCCGTTTGGAAAGCCTTTTTTTGAATGATTTAAAGAATATATATAATTATACTACTTTTACATTTACTGCGTTCATTCCTTTTCTTCCTTCTTGTAAGTCGAATTCTACTGTATCTCCTTCACGAACTTCGTCGATTAATCCAGAAATGTGTACGAAATGATCGTTTTCTGATCCTTCTTCAGTGATAAAACCAAATCCTTTAGAATCGTTGAAAAATTTTACTGTACCTTGAGCCATTGTAATAAATATTTAATTTGTAATTGAAGCAAAGATATGCTTTAATATCAAACAAAAACTTTTTTTATGTTTTATTTATAAAAAAAAAAGAAAAATTATCTTAAAACTAGTTTTTTTATTAAAGGCTTGCCTAAGCCTTCATTTAACATAGAAATTATTTTTTCTTTCCCATAACTTAACTCTTCTCTAAGAACACTAGAGCTAAGTTGTACATATAATACATCGTTTTTAAACTCTATTGCTGTGGTATAATTATTTACACCAGAACCCATTTGTTCTGCCCAAATATCTTGAACATTTACCTTGTCTAAACCTTTTTCTAATTTATTACTGCCAATAAACTCGTTTAAAGCTTCAGAAAAATTTAAAGTGTTGTTTGTTCTTTTTGCCATTAGTCTAAGTTAAAAGGTTGGTATCTTTTGTATTTGTAAGTCGTGTTTTGATTGTTTTTTATAATAAGTACAGCATCTGTAACTTTTATTATAGTTTCCTTAAATTTTGAAAAAGCAGTCTTGTAATATAAATTTAAACTGTCGTTTTCTATTTTAAGCTCAATTTGCTCCTTTACATTGTTGGTTTCAAACTGTCCATCAAATCGTGGTTTTAGTTTTTGTCTAAATCCTTTTAAACTATCATTAATTACAATATAGTCTATTGTTTCGCTAAAGGTATAGGTTTTTGCTTGATGTTCCGAAATTACTTCTTCAATTTCCCAATAACCATTTAAATGCTTTAGCTGTTCTTCTTTGTTTTCGGTACAAGATAAAGTGCCTAAAAGAATGATTAAGAGTATAACCTTTTTCATATTAAAATAAATTAATGTTATAAATTGAATATTTTATAAGTTTGATGTACTTGTTTTACAGCTTTTTCTGTTCTATCTGCATGTGTATCGCTAATAAATAACTGGCCAAAACTGTCTTGATTTACTAAATTTATAATTTGAGACACACGATTTTCGTCTAATTTGTCAAATATATCATCTAATAAAAGAATAGGAGTTTCACCACTTTGTTGTTTAATAAATTCAAACTGTGCTAACTTTAGGGCAATAAGAAATGATTTTTGTTGTCCTTGACTACCAAACTTTTTAATAGGATGACTATCTATTGTAAATAACAAATCATCTTTATGAATTCCGCTTGTAGTATACTGTATAGCTTTATCTTTATTAATTGTAAGGTTTAAAATAGTAAGCAAGTCGTTTTCAAATAAATCACTTTTGTAACTTAAATCTATAGCTTCGTTATTGTTACTAATTGCTTCGTATTTACTTTTAAAGATAGGAGTAAAAACGTCAAGAAATTTAGATCTTTCGTTAAAAATTAGTTTAGCATAACCATTTAATTGCTCGTTATAAACCTGTATGCTATCGTTATTAAATGTGTGGTTTAGCGCAAAATATTTTAATAAAGCGTTACGTTGTTGCAAAACTTTATTGTAGCTAATTAATGCGTCTAAATAACTTTTATTACTCTGCGAAATCACAGAATCCACAAATTTTCTTCTTGTTTCGCTACCTTCTGTTATTAAATCTCGGTCTGCTGGAGAAATAATTACTAAGGGTAAAAAGCCAATATGATCGCTAAATTTTGTGTATGGTTTATTGTTCCGTTTTATAACTTTTTTTTGACTGCGTTTTAGGCTAACCACAACCTTTTCTAACTTGTCTTGTTTTTGGTAGTCACCATTAATTACAAAAAACTCTTCATTGTGCTTAATGTTCTGACTAGCAATTGGGTTAAAGTAACTTTTCCCAAAAGATAAATGGTAAATAGCATCTAAAACGTTAGTCTTTCCAACGCCATTATTGCCCACAAAACAATTAATTTTTGAGTCAAAATTAAAAGTTTTAGAGTCGAAATTTTTATAATTTAATACCGAAAGTGTACTTAAAATCATAGGATAAATTAGGGCCAAATTTTAGAATAAAATTACGCTAAAAATACAGATCTGCAAATTATTGAAAAATATCAAATAAATAAGCTTTTTTATCTGAGGAAATATTTTATTTTTGCTAGCATTAATATATTATAGATATGGCAACTTACAATAAAAGAGGATACAAGCAAAAAAAGAAAGAAGCAGACGTTTCTACAGAAGATGAAACAATAGATGTTGGAGAATCTACAACTGCAGAAGTTTTTAACACTTTAGATGAAGGTGCTAATAAAGCCGAAGAGTTTGTAGAAAAAAATCAAAAGTACATTTTTGTAATTATTGGTGTAGTAGCAGCAATAGTTTTAGGATACTTAGCTTACCAACAATTTGTAACTAAGCCAGCTCAAGAAGAAGCAAGTAACAATATGTACCAAGCGCAAAAGTACTTTAACGAAGCTGTAAATGCAACGTCTAAGGATTCTTTATACACGTTAGCTTTAAATGGCGGAAACGGAAAGCAAGGTTTTGTAGATATTGCAAACCAATATAGCGGAACAAAAGCAGGAAACTTAGCAAACGCTTATGCAGGTTTAGCATATTTAAATATTAAAGATTACAAGAACGCAGAAGCTTATTTACTTAAATTTAAAGGTGAAGACGAAATTGTTGCACCAATGGTTAAAGGCGCTTTAGGAGATTTATATGCGCAATTAGAGCAAAAAGAAGATGCGTTTTTTGCATATAAAGAAGCGGCAAACTTAAAATCTAATAGTTTTTCTACACCAGTATATTTATATAAAGCAGGAATTACAGCTTTAGATTTAGGGAAAGGAAAAGAAGCTTTAGATTTATTTAAGCAATTAAAAGACAATTACCCAACATCTACAGAAGCTACAAAATCTGAAGTATTTATTGGGAAAGCTCAAGCAATGTCTAACTAAGACTTATTATGGCAACAACAGATTTATCAGTTTACGATAAGACAACAATCCCAAATGCGAAAGATTTTCGATTTGGGATTGTTGTTTCAGAATGGAATTCAGAAATCACTAACGGACTTTTAGAAGGTGCAAAACAAACGCTTTTGGATAATGGTGTAAAACCAGAAAACATTAAGGTTTGGGATGTTCCAGGAAGTTACGAACTTATTTATGGTGCAAAAAAAATGCAGCAGCAAAATGTACATGCAGTAATAACAATTGGAAGCGTAATTCAAGGTCAAACCAAACATTTCGATTTTGTATGTAGTGGTGTCACTCAAGGAATTAAAGACTTAAATGTCTTGCACGATATACCAGTAATTTTTTGCGTATTAACAGATAATACAATGCAGCAAGCTATAGATAGAAGTGGTGGACAACACGGAAATAAAGGCGTAGAAGCTGCCGTAGCAGCCATTAAAATGGCAGAATTAAGTAAAAACGCCTAACATGTAACTGTAGTAAAACATTTATTAAAATATATTAAAAATCCAAACCTATTTAGGCTTGGTTTTTTTTTTGAATTTATTTCAGAATAAAACAGGTTTTAGTTAACATTAATTTATTTCAAAAAATATATTTTCTATAATTTAGTTTCTTACACTAAGCTTAAATAATAGAGTTCTTATGTGTTTTTGCATATTTAATAATTAAGACTTAACAAATCCATTACACGAAAATTTAGTTTACAAAGCGTTAAAATAAAATAATCAATTATAATTCTGTCTTGCAATTTTAACAACATCATTGAAATCTTACGTTTTGTTAACAAATTTTAGCATTCTAAGTCTTAAGAACGCTTACATTTTCAGTATTTTTGATGCTATAACAAATTCATTCAAATGTTCAGTCAACGAAAAAATAAACGTTTTAATTATCAAACGCGATTTTCTTCAGAAGAAGAACAGAAAAAAGACGCGCGTAAAGAAGAGTTTAGAAACAATTTAAAACGTGTACCTAAACAAAATAACACAAAAGTTTCTACCTTAATATTGCTATTTGGCTTATTAATTATGGTAGGTGTTGTTATGTATGTATTAGAGTCTAAAATGAATTAATGTGGTAGATTATGGGATTATTATCAAAACGAAAAAATAAAAAATTTAGTTACGAGCCTCGCTTTTATAAAGGCGAAGGAAATCCTTACGAAATTAAACACAAGTTTGATGATTACCGTAAAACTGTTGGAGAGAATCCTAATTTTAAACAAAAGTTTTCAAATGCTTTTGATGATTTTAAGAATTCCACAGACAAAGCTGCAAGTCGTAGAATTTTAATTATAATTTCAGCATTAGTTTTATTGTTTTTAATTTTTATAGAATTCGATTTATCTATTTTCTTTAGCGCTTAATATATGTCAGATATTATACAATTATTACCAGATCATGTAGCAAACCAAATTGCTGCTGGAGAAGTGGTACAAAGACCAGCATCTGTTGTTAAAGAACTTTTAGAGAATGCTATAGATGCCAAAGCAAGCCAAATAAAATTAATAATTAAAGAAGCTGGAAAAACGCTAATTCAGGTTATTGATAATGGTATTGGTATGTCCGAAACCGATGCACGTTTAAGTTTTGAACGTCATGCAACATCTAAAATTAAAAATGCCGAAGATCTTTTTCTTTTAAATACCAAAGGATTTCGAGGCGAAGCTTTAGCCAGTATTGCAGCAATTGCGCACGTAGAATTAAAAACAAAAAAAGAAACTGCCGAGGTTGGCACAACTATAGTTATAGAAGGAAGCGAAATTACAGCTCAAGAGGTTGTAGTAACACCAAAAGGAACTAGTATTGCCGTTAAAAATCTGTTTTTTAATATTCCTGCAAGACGAAACTTTTTAAAATCTAATGCAGTAGAGTTACGCCACATTATAGACGAGTTTTATAGAGTTGCTTTGGCGCATCCAAATTTAGGATTTGTATTGTTTCATAATGGTAGCGAATTATACAATTTGCCACAAAGTAATTATAGACAACGTATTGTAAATTTATTAGGAGCAAAAACCAACGAAAAGCTAGTTCCAGTTGAGGAAACTACAGAAGTAGTTGCTATTTCTGGATTTGTTGGAAAACCAGAATACGCCAAGAAAACTAGAGGCGAACAATACTTTTTTGTAAACGATCGTTTTATTAAAAGTGCGTATTTAAATCATGCCATAGCATCTGCTTTTCAAGGTTTGTTAAAAGATGGACATCACGCATCTTACTTTTTATATTTACAAGTTAATCCGCAAAGTATAGATATAAATATTCATCCCACAAAAACCGAAATTAAATTTGACGACGAGCAAACGCTTTACGCCATTTTACGTTCGGCAGTAAAACATAGTTTAGGCCAATTTAATATTGCACCAGTTTTAGATTTTGAACGCGATGCTAATTTAGATACGCCATATTTACAAACAACTACAGGTAAAATGCCACAAGTTGAGATAGATAGAAGTTTTAATCCGTTTTCGTCAGATACTCCAAAAACAACTTTAACCAATTCTGGTAAATCAGTTTCAAATTCATCATTCAACGCTTCAACGTCAAATTCAAGTTATACTAAAGCACCAGCAGCAAGTTGGGAAAGTCTATATGTTGGTCTAGAATCTAAAGGCACAAAAGATGCCGTAGATTTTAACGAAATGGAATTTGAAAGTGCTCCAGAAACAGCTACCATTTATAATGATGTTGTAAAAGACGAAAGGCAATACAGCACTTACCAGCTTAAAAATAAATATATTATAAGTACCATAAAATCAGGTATGTTATTAATAGATCAACATAGAGCGCACCAACGCGTTCTGTACGAAGATTTTTTAAAACATATTACAGTAAAAGAAGCGATGAGTCAGCAATTGTTATTTCCGTTAGAATTGCATTTTTCGGTTCAAGACTTAGAAATTATAAAGCAGTTACAGCAAGATTTAGAGTATACCGGATTTATTTTTCAGGATATTAAAGACGAAACAGTTCAAATTACAGGAGTTCCGGTTAGTGTTCCAGAAAGCGAAGTGTCTATTTTGTTAGAACAATTAATTAGCGATGTAGAAAACGAAGTACCAGACTCTAATTTTAGTGTAACCGATTTAATAGCAAAATCTTTAGCAAAAAGTTTAGCCATAAAAAACGGAAAAAAATTAAATCCAGCAGAACAAGAACATTTAGTAAATAGCCTATTTGCTTGTAAAGAGCCAAATGTGTCTCCAACTAATAAAACCACGTTTATTACCATGAGTGTAGATGAACTAGATAAAAAATTCGTGTAAGTTATGATGCGTATCACAGAAACCGTAAAGCATTTACTAATTATTAATGTTATTTTTTTTGCCGGAGCACAATTTGTTGGTGGAGGCGAATTATTTTATGATTTATTTGCACTATATTTTCCCGAAAATGAAGCTTTTAAACCTTGGCAAATTGTAACGCATATGTTTATGCATGGCGGATTAATGCATTTAGTTTTTAATATGTTTGCTTTATGGATGTTTGGATCTTCGGTAGAGGCAAGGTTAGGTCGTAATAAGTTTTTGTTTGTTTATTTTTCGGCAGGATTAGGAGCTATACTATTTCAGGTAGGTTTTAACTATATTGATTATACTGTAATAGTTAACAATTTAGTAATTTCAGGATTTACAGAATCAGGAATTCTAGAAATGATTACAACAAATAAAGTTTCAAATTCAGTATCGCCAGAACAGTTAAGTGGATTGCAAAATGCATTTTCTATATACAACGGTTCTATGGTTGGTGCATCTGGTTGCATAATGGGAATTTTAGTAGCTTTTGGAATGTTAAATCCTAATGCAGAATTAATGATGCTGTTTTTGCCAATTCCTATAAAAGCTAAATATTTTATACCTGGAATTATACTATTAGATGTAATTTCTGCGTTTTCAGGTCAGTCGTTTTTTAGTCCAAGTAATACCGCTTATTTAGCTCACGTTGGTGGCGCAGTAATTGGTTTTGTAATTATGTGGTACTGGAAAAATAATAGATTTAATAGTTTTAGAATTAATTAATGAATTTTATAAAAGATTTACAATACAAGTATAAAAACTTAAATGTTTTAGAGCAGTTAATTGTTATTAACGTTAGCGTATTTATTCTTGTGCTTATTTTTAAACCATTTATAGGAACCGTTTTACCTTGGTTGGAATTAAGTAGTAATATTAATAAAACACTATTAAAACCGTGGACTATTTTAAGTTATGCGTTTTTACATTATAACCCAATACATATAATTATTAATATGTTATGGCTATATTTTATAGGAAAATCTTTTCTAAATTTATTTAATCCTAAAACAGCTTTAAACGTTTATTTTTTAGGAGCTATTTCTGGCGGATTAGTCTTTTTATTAGGTTATAATTTAGTGCCATCATTTTTTAAAGGATCGGCTTATGTGGTTGGAGCTTCGGCTGCAGTTAGTGCATTAATGATTTTTATGTGTGCTTATATGCCAAATCAAGAAGTGCCTTTATTTTCTTTTAAATTGAAATTAGCACATATTGGTTTTGCTTTAGTAGCTTTTGATATTATGGGTTTATTTGGCGATAATTCTGGTGGAAATTTAGCGCATCTTGGTGGTAATGCTTTAGGATATATTTATGCCACACAACTTGTAAAAGGAAACGATATTGGTAAAGGTTTCGAAAAACTAATGGATACTATAAGTTCTTGGTTTAAACCATCAAAGAAAACACCTTTTAAGAAAGTACATAAAAATAAATCTAAAGTTGCAGGCGTTAAAAAAGAAGAGTTTGACCAGTTTTCTAAACAGAAGAAGATTGATTTAATTTTAGATAAGATTTCAAAAAATGGTTACGATAGCTTAACTGCAGAAGAAAAGGAGTTTTTGTTTAGAGCAGGGAAATAAAAAATTAAAACAGTTTGAAGAATTTAAACGTTATAGATAAATTAATATTTCTGGCAAATTCGCTGGCAGCTTTTGTGTTGCTTTTAGCCTATTTTTTACCATTAATGCCGCCAAAAACTTTTGCGGTTTTGTCTGTTCTTAGTTTAGGTTTGCCTTTTTTAATGCTATTAAATGTTTTGTTTTTTGTGTATTGGTTGCTTAAGGTTAAGCGTCAGTTTATCTTATCGCTTTTAATAGTTGGATTTGGTTATTTTTTATTTGGATCGTTGTATAAGTTTTCTACTACGGAAACTAAACCAGCAGAAAAGTCCTTATCTGTAATGAATTACAACGTGCGTTTGTTTAATTTATACAATTGGATTCCAGATGTAAATGTGCCAAAGGAGTTTTCTTCATTTATAAAAAAAGAGCAACCAGATGTGTTGTGTATTCAAGAATATCATCCAACTACAAAAGTAGATTTATCTTTATATCCATATAAGTATAAAAAAGTTGAAGGAAATAAATTTAAATACGGACAAGCTATTTTCTCTAAATTTCCTATTTTAAATTCTGGATCTGTAGAATTTCCTAATACGGCTAATAATGCTATTTTTGCAGATATTATTGCGCATAACGATACCATTAGAGTTTATAATATACATTTACAGTCTTTAAAGATTGATGCAAAAGTTGAAAACTTAACACAAGCAGAATCCGAAAAAATGTTTTTAGGTGTAGGTAAAACTTTTAAAATGCAACAGTTTCAAACTGAATTGTTTTTAATGCATAAAAATAATTGCAAGTACAAAACCATTGTTAGTGGAGATTTTAATAATAATGCGTTTTCTTATGTTTATAGAAGTATAAAAGGACATATGATTGATGCTTTTAAAGCTTCAGGAAATGGATTTGGTAGAACATTTAATTTTAAGTTTTTTCCATTAAGAATCGATTTTTTATTAGCAGACCAAGATTTCGAAGTTAATAAGTTTAAAACCTTTGATGTACAACTTTCCGACCATTATCCTGTAATGGCAACGTTTTCTTTAAAAGAGTAGCGTTTTTTATTTTTTTAACAGAAAAACAGAATTACATTCCTATTAAGTAACAATCCAAGCTATCTGCTATAATGTGGCAAATTAAGCCAATGCCAACTATTCTGGTTGCTTTTGGAAAAAGAAGTAGTACATAAAATGCAATGGCATAATAACTATGTAAAAAATGAAAATTAATACTACAACGGTTTGGTTGAAATATAGGTGTTGCCAACAAATGGTCTAAATCAATAATAAACGTACTTAATAGTATTAAATACACTTTAAAAAACTTTGGTCTGTACCAAATTAGAGCTATTGCTAAAGGCAATAAAAAGTGCACACCATAATGCAAAAAAGGTCTAAGCATTATTTTAATGGTTGAGATTCTAGATAGGTTACTGTATTTGTGCCTTCGTTAAAAAGTAAATCTAAAATACTAAGATTAGATATAAAGCCGTGTTTTATACCAAAGACTTGTGTGTAAGGTTTTAAGTTAAAACCTTCGGATTTACGATTGGCTAAATGTCTAAAATCTAAACTGTTTTCTGGTGTTTTTTCAAAGGTTTCAGTTTTAGAAAAGGTTGTTTCAATTTGTAATAATTCGCAAATTAAGTTTAAACTTTTCAAATTAAAATCTAAAACAGTTTCAAATTTAGTATTAAATAACTCGTTTAATTCATCTTCGTAATACTCAAAAAATGGTGATGTTTTATAAGCAGATTCTAAAGATTTCCAAATGTGTATTTGCCATTTATCTTGATTGAAAATTGCCACATCTTTATAGCTTTTTCTGTCTTTTTGAGAATATATTACTGGTAAGTTTAGTTGTAATAAACCATTGGCACCATAAATATTAGCTCTGTTTCTAAAGGTTTGCTTTTGGTAATTACCGGAAACTTCTAATATTACATGTTTATGTTGTGCAATAACTGCAAAGGTAGAAATGTTAGAGAATAAAGTTGGTGTAATTAAAGCTGTCATTAGTTTTTAGAGACTTCTTTAGCTTTTATTTTAAACTGATATTCCATTGAGAAAATCCAAGAATTAGTAAGTACTTTAGAAGCTTCAATCCTAGAAATATTAATTAAACCTAATTGATTTCTAAGTTCTAAAGTTAATTGGTTTCCATTAGGAGATTTAAAACTTTTACCAATACCTAGAACTGTTCCAAAATCTATACTTTGAAATAATTGACGGCTATTATCTTCAACTTTTTTGCCATCTATTTTAGCTTCTGTATTATTTAAGAAATCTATAAATCCACCACCATTTATAAAGTAACTTTTTTCTTCTCCAAACTTATATTTTAAGACAATTGGTATAGATAAATATAGTATTGTTGATTTAACTTTAATGTTTTCGTTAGAGAAAGAGCCATCGTTATAATTATAAATACCTAATTGGTAGCCTTTAAGTTTTCTAGTGGCACTTTTTCTATGATAATTAAGGTTTATTAAAAGGCTTAATTTTTCGTTTAAAGGAAACTCGCCTGATACACCAAAAAGGTAATCTAATCCAAGGTTGTTTTGGTCAGCTTCACTATTTCCTCTAAAATTAGATAATGTTGCACCAGTTTTTATTCCAAAAAAGGCATTATTTTGACTAAAACACGTTGTTGTTGCTATAGTTAGTATTAAACAAGTAAGTAGCGTTTTCATTATTTGTTTTGTTTATTATGCGTTAGTTTTTTTCTTTCTTCTATATCTAGAGAATCCAATATAACCTAAAATTAAAACAACAACTGGAATTAAGAATGATGTTGCTTTTCCTTCCCCAGAAACTGTTGTAAATAATCTGTCCCAACGTATTTTATTAAATCCTTTTCCATTGGTATCCCAACTCATCCAAACTAAAACAGGTTTTCCAACTACGTGATCTTGTGGTGTAAATCCCCAAGCTCTTGCGTCTTGAGAGTTGTGTCTGTTATCTCCCATCATCCAATAGTAATCTTGCTTAAATGTATAGGTTGTAGCAACTTGGTTATTAATTAAAATTTGATTTCCATTTACTCTTAATGTATTGCCTTCGTAAGCTGTAATAATTTGCTTGTATAATGGTAAAACATCTATGTTTAAATCTACGGTTGCTCCAGATTGTGGAATGTACATTGGTCCAAAGAAATCTTTATTCCAAGCAAAATCTGGGCTTAAAGGGAAAGTTCCTGGCTCAAATTGGTTTGGAGTAGATAGGTTTTTTGTTACAGATAAAATGTTAGTGCTTTTTCTAATTGTTGCCGCTAAATCTTCGGTAAGGTTTACATTTAAAGCCGTATTTGAAAAGTTAAGCTTTAAGGTATCATAAACCTCTTGAGACACATTTCCAGTAAATGCAATTGTTTTGCCATTATCGCTAACAACTTTTAGATTTATATTGTTATTTTTAAAGTAAGATTGTAAATTTTCGTTTTCAAAAGTAGATTTCTTCATTTCAAATACACGAGAATATTCTGTAATTTTATATTTTTCTATAAATTCTTTCGAAACATCAGTTTTAAAAACCACAGAATAGAAAAATTGCAATTTTCCACGACTTGGTAATTCGTTCTTTTTTCCATTTATGTAAACGTATCCATTTTTAATAGCTAAAGAATCGCCAGGTAAACCAACGCAACGTTTTACATAGTTAGATTTTTTATCTAAAGGCTTATGTTTTACGGCACTATTTGGATCTGTAATTACAGTTAATGTATCTACTGGCCAATTAAAAACCACAATATCGTTGTGCTTTATATCTTGAAATCCTGGAAATCTAAATTTTGGTAGTTGAGGTTTCTCTAAATATGAAGGAATTGAAGTTAACGGAATTCCATCGTGTACCATTGGTAAACCAACAGCAGTTTGAGGTGTTCTTGCGCCATAATGAAATTTACTTACAAATAAGAAATCTCCAACTAATAATGTTTTTTCTAAAGATGATGTTGGAATTACAAAAGGCTGAATTAAATACGTGTGTACAATAGTTGCAGCAACTACAGCAAATAAAATAGAACTTACCCAATCTCCTAATTCAGATCTTGGTTTTAAACTTCTGTCTTCTATATGGTTTAAATCTAAGCCATAACTTAAATAAAAGCTGTAAAACCCTAAAGATACAATTGCTAATAAGGTGTCTAAGCGTGAATGTCTTCCGTAACTACGTGCTATTTCTACCCAAATAACAGGAAACAAAATAAGGTTTACAATTGGTAAAAATAGGAGTATAGTCCACCACCAAGGTCGGTTAATAATTTTCATTAAAATTACCGCATTGTAAACTGGTATAAAAGCTTCCCAAGCTTGTTTTCCAGCTTTTAGATAAAGCTTAAAGGTTGCTAAACCATGTAATAATTGAATGGCGAAAAAGAAAATTATCCAAGATTGTAAATCCATTTTTTTTAATTTATAATGACTAATAACAAACAATTAATTAATGTTATTATCTGTTATGATTTGTTTTATAGTTAGACTGCAACAACTTCCTATTGTTACACTTTTGTATTTTGTTAACCAATATTTAACACATCTTTCATTGTGTAAACGCCTTTTTTATTAATTAACCATTCTGCCGCAATTACTGCACCTAAAGCAAAACCTTCTCTAGAATGAGCTTCATGTTCAATCTTAATAGTATCAATATTACTTTTATAACTTATGGTATGTGTTCCAGGAACTTCTGGAATACGTTTGGCGTTTATGGTTAATTTATCTGTTTCTGTTTTATCTAAAATCCATTGGTCTAAATTGGTTTGTTCTTCCAAAATAGCTTCGGCTAATGTTATTGCTGTTCCACTTGGTGCATCTAATTTTTGAGTATGATGAATTTCTTCTAAACTTACATTATAGTTAGATAAATTAGACATCATTTTTGCTAATTGTTTATTTAACTCAAAGAAAATATTTACGCCTAAACTAAAGTTTGAAGCATATATAAAAGATCCATTTTTAGTGGCTACCAAATCTGTAATAGTGCTATAATTGTCTAACCAACCAGTTGTTCCAGAAATTACAGGAACATTATGGTTTATACAGTTAGAAATGTTTTGTACGGCAGCATTTGGAATACTAAAATCTATAGCAATATCTGCGTTTGTAATAGTGTAGCTAGAATTAGATGAGGTTTTTATAACAATAGTATGACCTCTTTGTAAGGCAATTTTCTCTATAGTTTTACCCATTTTTCCGTAACCTAATAATGCAATCTTCATAATTTTAAAGTTGAAGTTTATTCAGGTTAATTCAAATTTAGACTTAAAGTTAAACCAAAGCGACCAACATTGTCAAACTCTTCAATTTTATAATGTGGTTTTAGAGATAAATCGTCGTTAACATTAAATTGCATTAAATGAGCATCTACATTGGCATCAATAATATTTAAAGCATACATTCCAATGGTAACTAACAGTGCTAATTCTTTGTTTCTACGCAACGTGTTTTGCGCTTCTAATAATCCATTATCTGTAAAACGACCTTGGTATTCATCGTCTTGAAAACCTGCTAATCTACGTTTGTAGGCGTTTCTAACTTTTTTGTAGTCTCTATTATTGGTTGTGTAAAAATAAATTCCTGTTCCAATAGCAGCATAAACTACAGGGATTTTCCAATATTTCTTATTGTAAGCTTGACCTAATCCAGGCAGTATAGCCGAATAGAATGCGGCTCTAGATGGACGCAAAGGATCTAGTTCCATTTTTTTAATAGACGTAGAATCTTTTACAACAATTAAATCGTCATCAATTACAGTTGGCGCATCATCTGTTTGTGCTGTCATTTTGAAACTGAAGCATACAAAAAGTAAGATAATATAAAGTGATTTATTTTTCACCTTCAACTAATTTTTTGATGCGATTAAAATCTTCTTCAGAATGAAACGGAATACTAATTTTTCCTTTCCCATTTTTAGTTACTTTTACTTCAATTTTGTGTCCAAAGAACTCCGAAAATTCTTTAATTCCTTTTTTTACAAAATGAGGTGTTTCGCCTTTTTGTTTGGCAGCAATTTGAGTAGACTTTGTTTCGTTGTAATTTTTAACTAAGTTTTCTGTATCTCTAACAGATAGTTTGTTAGTTAAAATGCTTTCGTAGATATCTAATTGATCGGCTTGATCTTGTATGTTAATAATGGCGCGTCCATGACCCATAGAAATAAAACCATCTCGCATTCCTGTTTGTATAATTGGATCTAAACGCAATAAGCGTAAATAGTTAGCAATTGTAGATCGTTTTTTACCAACACGTTCGCTCATTTGCTCTTGTGTTAATTGAATTTCGTCAATTAAACGTTGATAAGATAAAGCAATTTCTATTGGATCTAAATCTTGACGTTGGATATTTTCTACCAAAGCCATTTCTAGACTTTCTTGGTCGTTTGCCAATCTAATATAAGCAGGAATAGTTTTTAAACCAATGCTTTTACTAGCTCTGTAACGTCTTTCTCCAGATACTAATTGGTAATTGTTTATGCCTAGTTTTCTAACCGTAATTGGTTGAATTACACCAAGTTCTTTAATAGAAGATGCTAACTCGCGTAAGTTTTCTTCGTTAAAACTTGTTCTTGGCTGAAAAGGATTCATTTCAATAGACTCTAAATCTAACTCAACAATATTTCCAATTACTTTATCGGCATTTTTGTCTTGTGCCGTTTTTATGTCGTTACTTGGGTCTTTTAAAAGTGCAGATAAACCGCGACCTAAAGCTTGTTTTTTTATTGCTTTTGCCATTTTTAAGCGTTTTTAGTAATAATTTCTTGAGCTAAACTCAAGTAGTTTTCTGCACCTTTACTGCTGGCATCGTAGTTTATAATACTTTCGCCAAAACTAGGTGCTTCGCTTAAGCGTACGTTTCTTTGAATAATGGTAGAAAATACCATGTCGCTAAAGTGTTTTTGAACTTCTTCTACCACTTGGTTAGATAAACGTAAACGAGAATCGTACATAGTTAGTAAAAGGCCTTCGTAATCTAAATTGGCATTGTGAATTTTTTGGACACTTTTAATAGTGTTTAGTAATTTACCTAAACCTTCTAATGCAAAATATTCGCATTGAATAGGAATTAAAACAGCATCTGCAGCTGTAAGTGCGTTTAATGTTAGTAAACCTAAAGAAGGTGCACAGTCTATAATTATATAATCGTAATTATCTTTAATCTCTGCCAAAGCAGTTTTCATCATATACTCACGATTTTCCTTGTCTACTAGCTCAATCTCAATGGCTACAAGGTCTATGTGTGCAGGGATAATATCTAGGTTAGGTGTTTCAGTTTTTACAATAGCTTCTTTAGCAGTATTGGTGTGTTCTAATAATTGGTAGGTTCCAATTTCTACAGATTCCACGTCTATTCCAAGGCCAGAAGTGGCATTAGCTTGCGGATCTGCATCTATTAAAAGTACCTTTTGCTCTAAAACACCTAAAGATGCTGCTAAGTTTATAGATGTTGTTGTCTTACCAACACCACCTTTTTGGTTTGCAATTGCAATGATTTTACCCATTAAAGCTTACGTTTTTATAAACGTAAAAATACAATTATTTATGAGGAATGAAAATGGAAGTTGTTAACATTATTCTAAAAAAAAAGTAGCACTAAATTCTTAATGCTACTTTTTTAATTTGTGTTTGTTTAAAATATAACTTTTTACTCGTCTATTAGAATATCTAAAAGTGTAATTGCAGCTTCTGCAATTTTTGTTCCTGGACCAAAAACGGCAACAGCACCAGCATCAAATAAATATTGATAATCTTGTTTTGGAATAACACCACCAACAATAACCATAATATCTTCTCTACCATAGTTTTTAAGTTCTTCTACAACTTGTGGTACCAACGTTTTGTGTCCTGCAGCTAAAGATGATACACCTAAAATATGTACATCGTTTTCTACAGCTTGTTTAGCCGCTTCTTTTGGGGTTTGGAATAATGGGCCAATATCTACGTCAAAACCAACATCTGCATAACCAGTTGCTACTACTTTAGCGCCACGATCGTGTCCGTCTTGTCCCATTTTAGCAACCATTATTCTTGGTCTTCTACCTTCTTGTTCTGCAAACCTATCTGCTAATTGTTGTGCTTTTTTAAAGCTTTCATCGTTCTTGATTTCTTTACTATACACGCCAGAAAATGTTTTTATTTGTGCTTTGTATCTTCCGTAAACAGCTTCTAAAGCATCGCTTATTTCTCCTAAAGTTGCACGTTCTCTAGCGGCTTTAACGGCTAAATCTAGTAAATTTCCAGATTTGTTTTTTGCTGCTGTTGTTAAGGCTTTTAATGTTGCTTCAACTTTTTCTGTATCTCTTGTAGTTTTAATTTTATTTAAACCTTCAATTTGTTGTAAACGTACGGTTTGATTATCGACTTCTAATGTAGAAATAGCATCTTCTTGATCTAAAACGTATTTATTTACGCCAACAATTACATCTTGACTAGAATCTATTCTTGCTTGTTTTTTAGCAGCAGCTTCTTCAATTCTAAGTTTTGGAATTCCAGCTTCAATAGCTTTAGTCATTCCACCAAGTTCTTCAACTTCTTGAATTAGTTCCCAAGCTTTATCTGCAATATCATTTGTTAAAGATTCTACATAATAACTACCAGCCCATGGATCTACGGTTTTTGTAATATGCGTTTCTTCTTGTAAATATATTTGTGTATTTCTTGCAATACGTGCCGAAAAATCGGTTGGCAATGCAATAGCTTCGTCTAAGGCATTTGTGTGTAAACTTTGTGTGCCACCAAACGCAGCAGCAGCAGCTTCAATAGTTGTTCTTGCTACGTTATTAAATGGATCTTGCTCTGTTAAACTCCATCCAGAAGTTTGGCAATGTGTACGTAATGCTAAAGATTTTTGATTTTTAGGATTGAATTGTTTTACCAATTTTGCCCACAGCATTCTTGCAGCTCTCATTTTTGCAATTTCCATAAAATGATTCATGCCAATTGCCCAAAAGAAAGATAGTCTTGGGGCAAAAGTATCTATATCCATTCCTGCAGCTAATCCTTTACGAATGTATTCTAATCCATCGGCAAGTGTATAAGCTAGCTCAATATCGCAAGTTGCTCCAGCTTCTTGCATGTGGTAACCTGAAATTGATATAGAATTAAATTTAGGCATTTTTTCGCTGGTGTATTCAAAGATATCAGAGATAATTTGCATACTTGGCGTTGGCGGATATATGTACGTGTTACGCACCATAAATTCTTTTAAAATATCGTTTTGAATTGTTCCTGCTAAAGCTTCAGCTTTTACGCCTTGTTCTTCAGCTGCTACAATATAGAATGCCATAATTGGTAAAACTGCACCATTCATAGTCATTGAAACCGACATTTTATCTAATGGGATTTGGTCGAAAAGCACTTTCATGTCTTCAACACTATCAATTGCAACACCAGCTTTTCCAACATCTCCAACTACGCGTTCGTGATCACTATCATAACCGCGATGCGTTGCCAAATCGAAAGCAACAGATAATCCTTTTTGTCCTGCTTCTAAATTTCTTCTGTAAAAAGCATTGCTTTCTTCGGCAGTACTAAATCCAGCATATTGTCTAATAGTCCAAGGTCTTCTTACATACATTGTGCTATATGGACCACGAAGATTTGGTGCTATTCCAGCCGAAAAATCTAAATGTTCTAGATCTTTAATATCGGCTTTTGTGTATTGGGATTTTACGTTAATGCCTTCTGCAGTTTCAAACTTAGAAATGGTGTCTACTTTTTTATCTGTAGACTTTAAGGTGATATTCTGAACGTTTTTTCTACTCATTGATTAATGATTATGGGCTTCTTGTCCTGAAGCTTGTTCTATTTTTGCTTTTGGAGCAGGTATTGCCTTTGGAGCGGTTTTAGGTACTTTGTTAAAATCTATTTTCTGATTTTTAGTCTTATTAATAGGTGTTTTTAGTTGGTTTTCGTTTAATAGCATTAAGCTGTTGTAGTAATAATCGAATGCTAATATTCCTGCCAAACCTTTGTCTTTAACTAAACTTCTAGCGTTAGTTCTTATTGTTGGTAATACTACGCTAGGTCTAAGGCTATTTGCTTTTTTTAATGCTTCAAAAGATTTTTTAGTGTTTGTATTTGTAATACTACTAAGTAAACAGTTGGCAAGTTTGCTGTTGTATAAAAACACGTTGTTTTTATAATGAGGCGATTTTTGTAGTGCTTTAGCTAATTTTAAACTATGTTTTGATGCAACTTCTTGAATATAAAAAGAGCTATTTAAAGTTTTAGCTATAAAGGTTGAATAAGATCTGTTAATAGATCGTTTCTCATTATCGTAAGCATTGTTTAGATCGTTTTCAAAAGCGTAAATAGCTTCTTTTATTAACAGATTATCTTCTAAGTCACATTTTAATAGTTCTGGTTGGTCTGAGTATTTAAAATCTAGATTTATGTCTTGTTCTTGATTTGTTTGCTTGCAATTAAAAAACGTAATTAGAGTTACTATTACTGCAAATGATAAAAATTTCGTTTTCATTTTAAAAAGATTTTTAGGTTTATTATAAATTAAAATTATTCTTGTTTTAGTCTATTTTGTTCGTAAGCTTCACTTAAGCGTTTGGCAATTATTGGAGCTATTAAGGTTTTACGTGGGTTTTGCTTTAAAAACGGATATAGTTCTAAATTGTCTGACATTTTATCGTTTTTATTTTCAAACTTATTAGTACCTACAAGTGTTATTTTATTGGTGTTAAATAGGTCTTGTTCTTTTAAGGCACTTTCTTTAATTTTTTGTTGAATTGTACCTTTAAATAATTCGTCTATAAATCCACTGTTTAATTCAATATCTTTAAAAATAGTTAAAGCTTTTTCTGAAATTTGATGTGTTAGCGTTTCTATGTAATAACTTCCATCTGATGGATTATTAACTTGGTTAAAATAACTTTCGTTTTGCAGGACTAAAAGCTGATTTCTACTAATTCTGTTTCCAAAAGCATTACTTTTATGATAAATAGCATCATATGGCTGGTTAAATATAGTTGAAGCGCCACCAAGAATTGCACTCATGCATTCTGTTGTTGTACGAAGCATGTTTACGTTATAATCGTAAAGTGTTTTGTTTCTAAATGTTGGTGTTGCGTTAACTTTAAGATCTATTTTAAAACTATATGAAGAAGCTAATGTCTCTACTAATTGTTTTAGACTTCTAATTTTTGCAATTTCAAAAAAGTAATTACTACCAATACTTAAATTTATATTTATAACTAATTCTTCAGTCTTAAAAAGTGTTTTTAAGGTTGAATTGTTTTCTATAAAATTAAAATATTCGTTTAAGTGAGATAACGTGTAAGCTAATTCCTGAATTATTGTAGCCCCAGAATTTTGATAAATATCTGCGTTTATACTTATAGACTTTAAGACTAATATTGCTTTTTCTAATGTAGCATAATCTTCAGTTTTAGAACTAAACCAGTTTCCATCTTTAGTTAATTGTCCAATACAATCGTGATGCACAGTTACATTTTTATGATTTAAAATCCTCTCATTTTTAGTGAAGAAAGTTAAACTAAAAAATAAGGTTTCAATTTGAATATGTATGCAATCTAAATCTATAGCATTTAAAAGAAGTTCTAAATCTGTGTCTATATTAGGAACTATAAATTTAATACAATTGGATCCATTAGTAATTGCAGATAGTGCAGATTTATTAGATTTAGCTATATTGTTTACATAGATAGATTCGCCAATATACCAAGTACTGTTGTTAGAGTTTGAAATTGATAGGCGTTCTAAATCTTCTTTATTATAAAAGGGTTTAACATCTATACCTTCTGGCGAATTCCAGATCAAGGTATCGTTGTAATCTAAACCTTTTAAGTCTACTTGTATTTTTTGTTTCCAAGCTTTAGAATTAACAGATTCAAAATCAGAAAATAATTGGTTACTCATCTTTTTTTAGTTTTAAGCTATCTTGGTATTCTATAATGTAAATGTCTTCTTTTTTGCGTTTCATATAGTAAGATTCGCGAGCAAATTTTTCTAAACCATCTTTTGTTTTTAACTTTTTTAAAGCTTTTTTGTCTGCAATAATCTCCTTATTATAATATGCTTTTTCTTTCTCTAAATTTTCTATGTCGTTATTTAGGTCATTATGCATTAAAAAAGAATTGGTGTCAATAAACAACATCCAAATTAAAAACACGGCAAAAATAATAATATAAATATTTTTGAAGTACTTAAGCATTGGTTTTAAGTTTTTCGTTAATAATTGTTTTAACAATATCCACAGCAACTGTATTGTATTTGTTGTTTGGTACAATAATGTCTGCAAATTCTTTAGTTGTCTCAATAAATTGTTGATGCATAGGTTTTAATGTTTCTTGGTAACGTGTTAAAACTTCATCTAAATCTCTACCTCTTTCAGAAATATCACGTTTTAATCGTCTAATTAAACGTTCATCACTATCTGCATGAACAAATATTTTAATATCAAATAAATCTCTTAACTCTTGAGATGTAAACACTAAAATTCCTTCTACAATAACTACTTTTCTTGGAATTGTTGTTACGGTTTTTGTTGTTCTGTTGTGTTCTACAAAAGAGTAAATAGGTTGTTCTACTTCTTTATTCTTTTTTAAATCTCGAAGCTGACTCAGTAATAACGAGAAATCTATAGAGCTTGGATGGTCAAAATTGATTTTTGTTCGCTCTTCAAAAGTTAGTTCGGAAGTATCTTTGTAATAATGATCTTGAGAAAGAACGGTCACTTCGTTTAGAGGTAGCTCTTTAATTATTTGATTAACTACAGTTGTTTTTCCACAGCCTGTTCCTCCTGAAATTCCAATAATTAACATATTAGTGTGTAAATTTTTAAGTGCAAACAAATTTAATATTAATAAAGATAATAATAATGTTTTGTAGTTAAAATAAAAGTTTATATTTGCACCTCTTAATAATAGCATATTATG
>CALJFB010000051.1 GCA_938073895.1 uncultured Flavobacteriaceae bacterium | reverse complement strand
TTTAACAATACTATTTTCTGGAATATTGCGCATACAGTTGTTACGCAACAATTATTGGTTTACAAGCTATCTAACATTCCAATGTTATTAGAAGCTCGTTTTGTGGATACATACAAAAAAGGTACTAAAACAGAACACAATGCAACGCAAGCTGAGGTTGATATTGTAAAAGATTTGCTATTTTCTACAATAGATAAAACACAGGAAGATTACGCAAATAACGTTTTTAAAACTTATAACGAGTATACGGTTTCTACAAAAAGCACCTTAACAAGTACAGAAGATGCTATTACGTTTAATGTTTTCCATGAAGGCATTCATTTAGGCTATATTTTGGCGCAAAAAAAAGCGTTAGGAATTTAAGTAATTTTTAGTTTTAATCCTGTTAGATTTTTAAAACCTAACAGGATTTTAATAAGGCAAAACTTAATACTTTAAGTAACCTTCTACCTTATTAAATGGTATAGAAAATTCTATAAAATTGTTGGTTTGTGTTTCGTAAAAAGCAACAATACCTAAATCGTTATATCCAAAATGGTCTGGAATATTTAAAACATTATTTGTTGTAAATTCTTCAATTTTAAGGGTCGAAGAAAATAATTCTTGCTCTAAGTAAGATTTCATAACGTTAAGTAATTCAGTTTTATTAGAAACCAAATCGTTAAACACTAATGGTTTTCCATTATTTCTGTCGAAATTTAAAAACTGAACCTTTGTAATAGGTTTAGATCCGCCAGTATTTATGCTAGAACTCATTGCAAAAGATAGTAGTAGTTCGTTTTGGTAGGTTAGTTCGCCATCTACAAAAGCTTCCCATTTTGATAATTCCTGAGATAACTCACTAGAAAATTGCGATTTAAAATTACTATAACTACTGTTAAATTGGTTGGCACAATCTTCAATCTTATTTTGCTTGTCTTTAGATGCATCTATATAAAAACTTGTACATACAAAATTACATAATTCTTGATTTATGCTATTTGCAACTTCGGTTTTGCCTGTAATTGTTTGAATATTAACTTCTATTAAAGCCGTTTTGTCGCTTTTGTATTCGTAATCAGAAACTTCTAAAGCAGCTTCTTTTTTACAAGACCATATTACAAGACTAAAACCGCAAATAAATAAGATTTTTTTAAGTGATTTGAATCTGTTAGTCATATAGTTCTTATTTTAAATTGATTTATTTATAACGAATTAAATGCTGTTTTTATTAGCATCAAAATGAATTTAACAAGTTGTTTGTGTTTATTAAATTGATTATTTTTTTTGGTTAATTATTTAGATATGTGAATAAAAAGCCTTCTTTTTTAACGAAATATACTGTTTTTTTAACTAAAATAGCTCATTTATAATAGTTTAAACACACTTTAACGAGTATAATAACATTTAAACAAAAAAATTATTTGTAATTGCTTTAGTAGTCTATATTTACTAAACCATAACATAAGTAGGTTAAGTTAATGGTAGATTTGGGGCAAAAAAGGTGAAAGCAATTTCACCTTTTTTATGTTTTATAATTTCATAAAAAGCTATTCTAATTCTATAAATTACAGATTAGTTTCTTAAAGTTATTTCTAAATAAATATTTTACATACTTAGGCCGTTATTGTCTTTTAAAACCCACGTTCTTTTTGCAATTGCTCGTAAGCTTTTAAAACCTCTTTAAACTTAGATTCGGCGCCTTTCCTATGTTCTTCTCCTAAATGCTCAACCTTATCAGGATGGAACTTTTTAGCCATTCGTCGGTAAGCCTTTTTAATTTGATCTATGGAAGCAGAGTTATCTATTTCTAATATTTTATAAGCATTATTACTTTCGCTATAAAACATAGCTTTAAGACTTTGATAATCTCGTGCGTTAATATTTAAATAAGATGCAATAGATTGGATTTGGTCTTCTTCTTTTTTATGAACATGTCCATCTGCTTTCGCAATATCGAATAAGAAATGTACCAACTGTAAACGCGATGCGTGATCCATACGTTGCTGTATTTGCAAACAAATTTGTCTTACAGATACATTTTGTGTACTTATGTTTTTAAATAATTTAAAAGCGTTGTTGGCGCGTTCTTTTCCGTACATTTTTACAAACTGACTTCTAACAAGGTCTAGTTCGCGTTGGTCTTGTATGCCATCTGCTTTAATAACAATACTAGCCAAAACAAGTAAACTAACTTCAAAATCTCCAGAACTTGTGGCGTTTTGTCTTGAGTTTTGTGGTCTTCTTGCGTTTCTTTCTCTATTAGTAAATGTTTTTTCGCTATCCGAAAAAGCATCGCCTAAACTACCTAAAGCTAATCCTAATATTGCGCCAAGTGGTCCGCCAAGAGACCAACCTAATGTAGCACCAATCCATTTAAATGCACTCATTTTTATGTTTTTAATCTGTTTTCAAATATACTATAGTTAGTAGTAGTTATTTAATTTTGTTACAAACTTTATGTTTTTAGTTATTTAATTAAGAATAAAAAGTATTGTTAAGGTAAGATTATAAAAGAGAACTATTAACTTTAAAGAATAATAGTCTGACCTTATGGCACCATAAGCGTTATAAACTAATACCATTACAATTTTTGCATAGTTTTTGATTAACTTTGTATTATAAATTAAAATATATAATTATGTATCCAGAACAAATGGTAAAACCAATGCGCGAAGATTTAACAATCGCAGGTTTTCAAGAATTACATACAGCAGACGACGTAACAAGTGCGATCTCTAAAGAAGGAACAACGTTATTAGTTGTAAATTCTGTTTGTGGTTGTGCAGCAGCAAATGCTAGACCAGGCGCAAAAATGAGTTTAGATAACGAAAATAAACCAAATAATATTGTAACTGTTTTTGCAGGTGTAGATAAAGATGCGGTTAATAAAGCAAGAGAATTTATGGTGCCTTTTCCTCCAAGTTCTCCATGTATGGCGTTATTTAAAGATGGCGAATTAGTTCACGTTTTAGAACGTCACCATATTGAAGGTAGACCAGCAGAATTAATTGCAGAAAATTTAAAAGACGCTTATAATTCTCATTGTTAAGATTTTTTATAAAATTTACAATGCACACATAGTAAAACCACGCAAATTTGCGTGGTTTTTTTATGCTTAATCGACAAATGTGTCTATTTTTGTTAAATCATACAGTGTATTAAAAATGAGGAAATTATTAGCATATCCGTTAACCGTTATATACTTTTTATTTTTTGGGTTGCTATTATTAGTATTTCATCCCATTCAAGTAATTTGTTATAAAGTCTTTGGTTATAGTGCGCACAAAAAAAGTGTTGCTTTTTTAAATGGCGGATTAACAAGATGCTTGCATTTGTTGGGCTTTACTTATAGCTTTAAAATTCCAGATAATATACCAAAAGATAGACCTGTAATTATTGTGGCAAACCATCAATCCATGAACGATATTCCACCAATTATATGGTTTATGCGTAGGTTTCACCCAAAATTTATTAGTAAAAAAGAATTAGGTTATGGCTTTCCAAGCGTATCATATAACCTTAGAGTAGGTGGATCTGTTTTAATAGATCGTAAGAATCCAAGGCAAGCCATAACCGAAATTGCTAAAATTGCAAAATATATAGAAAAACACAATCGGGCAGTAGTAATATTTCCAGAAGGAACACGAAGTAAAACAGGCAAGCCAAAACCATTTCAAACTAAAGGGTTAACCGTATTATTTAAAAAAGCACCAAATGCAATTGTTATTCCAATTACTATAAATAACTCTTGGAAATCCTTACCTTACGGAAAATTCCCTATGGGAATTGGTTATAAAATCACTTTTACAGTTCATAATTATCTTAATGTAGCCAATTTTGAAACGGACACATTAATAGAAACTGTAGAGCAAACCATTACAAACGCCATTAAATCTACTTAATTATGTCTTTAAAAAACATACGTTTAGATGTGATGAGATATCTAGAAAAAGATATTGACACATTAATTGAAAAATATTTAGTACCAGTTGATACTATCTGGCAACCAACAGATTTCTTACCTAATTCTGAATCGGACACCTTTTTTGATGAAGTAAAAGAGATTAGAGAATTATCTAAAGACTTACCTTACGATTTTTGGGTAGTTCTTGTAGGAGACATGATTACCGAAGAAGCCTTACCAACTTACGAATCTTGGTTAATGGACGTAGAAGGTGTAGATCAAATAGAACGTAATGGTTGGTCTAAATGGGTAAGACAATGGACAGCCGAAGAAAACAGACACGGAGACGTATTAAATAAATACTTATACTTATCTGGTCGTGTAAATATGAAAGAAATCGAAAAAACAACACACCATTTAATTTCAGATGGATTCGATATTGGAACAGATAGAGATCCATATAAAAACTTTGTATACACATCTTTTCAAGAACTAGCCACGTATATTTCTCATAATAGAGTTGCTAAAATGGCAAAAGCCAGAGGAAATAAACAATTAGCAAAAATGTGTAAAATTATTGCAGGAGACGAAATGCGCCACCATTTAGCCTATTCAGATTTTGTAGATCGTATTTTTAAAGAAGATCCAAACCAAATGATGATGGCTTTTCATTCTATGATGAAAGCTAAAATTACAATGCCAGCTCATTTTTTAAGAGAATCTGGAGACAAAATAAGTTCTGCATTCGAGGAATTCTCTAACACAGCACAACGTATAGGAGTTTATACTTCTACAGATTATATAGATATTTTAGACAAGTTATTGTTAAAGTGGGATATTGGAAATATGGGTGGATTAAACCCAGAAGCCGAAAAAGCCAGAGACTATTTAATGAAACTACCAAGTAGAATGACACGTATTGCAGATAGAATGACCATTCCAGAAAATTCATATCAATTTAAATGGGTAGAACCAGCTAAGTTGTAATATTATTTGGGCATTACTTCAATTTTAGAAAAAAAATTGAAGTCCGCACTATCCGCAGTCGCTTTATTATTTTGCATAAATGCAACAAAATAATAAGAGCTTCAACAAAGCTACTATTGCTAATGCAAAACAGCTAAATTTAAATTTATAAAATGAAAAGTAGCTGGACTATATTAATAGCAATTTCTATTTTTTTAATAATCACATACCTTTACTGGAAAGTAACTAAAGATTATGCCCAAAAAGAATATGGTAAAAAAATGTTTAAGCAATGGAGCACAAGAACCTATTATTGGTCTGGAGCTTTATTAATTAGTGGAGCAATTACAGTAGCTTTAATTTATCTATTAAAGCTTATAAATGTTTTAACCTTTTAGAGGTTTAGCATACTTAATAAGTAAAACAATTATGTATTTCATCTAGTTTTTGTTTGGACAAACTTAGTTTAGACCTAATACATATTATCTACAATAAATAAAAACACTCAAAATCCTTTCAGTTTTAAACTGAAAGGATTTTTTTTGTAATATGGATAAAGCACAAATCATTCAAGACACAATTTTTTTTGTAAAAAAAACCCTTAAAAATGCCGAAGGTGGACACGATTGGTTTCATATAGAACGTGTGTATAAAAACGCACTTTTAATCGCAAAACAAGAAGAAGTAAATCATTTTATTGTGGCCTTAGGCGCCTTACTTCACGATATAGCCGATAGTAAATTCCATAATGGCAACGAAACTGTTGGACCAAAAGTAGCACAGCAGTTCTTACAAAGTTTAAATGTAGAAACAACAGTAATTAATCACGTTATAAAAATAATAGAAAATATAAGTTTTAAAGGTGGGAATTTAACTCAAAAATTTAAGTCTTTAGAGTTAGATGTTGTGCAAGACGCAGATAGATTAGATGCCTTAGGCGCTATTGGAATAGCTAGAACCTTTAATTATGGCGGATTTAAAAATAGAGCTATATATAATCCCGACATTAAGCCAGATTTAAACATGAGTAAAGAAGCTTATAAAGCATCTACAGCTCCAACACTAAATCATTTTTACGAAAAACTCTTACTTCTAAAAGATAGAATGAATACAAAAACAGGTAAGGATTTAGCAGAAAATAGACATAGCTATATGCAAGAGTTTTTAAATCAGTTTTATGAAGAATGGAATGGAAAAATGTAAATTTCAAATAATTATATTCAAAAAATTATATTTATAAAATAAAATTATTCGTCAGTTGTAAAAAAAATCAAGTTAACAGTAAGACTTCGTTGTTTTAGTTATTTAATACCCAAAAAAACACGTTTTTTTCGACTATATTTGCAATATCTACCTTGTTTAGAGAAGAAAGACTATGAAGCACATTAGAAATTTTTGCATTATTGCACATATTGACCACGGGAAAAGTACACTTGCGGATCGTTTATTAGGTTTTACTGGTACAGTAACAGCACGCGAAGAACAAGCGCAGTTATTAGATAGTATGGACTTAGAACGCGAGCGTGGTATTACTATTAAATCTCACGCCATTCAAATGGAGTATACTTTTGAAGGTGAAGATTATATTTTAAACTTAATTGATACGCCTGGTCACGTAGATTTCTCTTACGAAGTATCTAGATCTATTGCAGCTTGTGAAGGTGCTTTACTTATTGTAGATGCCGCGCAAAGCATACAAGCACAAACTATTTCTAATTTGTATTTAGCTTTAGAGAACGATTTAGAAATTATTCCAGTTCTTAATAAAGTAGATTTACCAAGTGCAAACCCAGAAGAAGTAACAGACGATATTGTGGATCTTTTAGGATGCGAAGCTGAAGAGGTTATTCACGCTAGTGGAAAAACAGGGTTTGGTGTAGAAAACATTTTAGAAGCTATTATTAGAAGAGTTCCTGCTCCAAAAGGAAATATAGACGAGCCATTACAAGCCTTAATTTTCGATTCTGTGTATAACCCTTTTCGTGGTGTAGAAACGTATTTTAGAGTTATTAATGGATCTATAAAAAAGAACCAACAAATTAAATTTATTGCCACAGGAAAAACCTATGGTGCAGATGAGGTTGGTACTTTAAAACTAAATCAATTTCCAAGAAAAGAAATAAAAGCTGGAGATGTTGGTTACGTTATTACAGGAATTAAAGAAGCTAAAGAAGTAAAAGTAGGAGATACCATTACAGATGCAGCTAATCCTACAACTAATGCTATTAGTGGATTTGAGGACGTAAAACCAATGGTTTTTGCAGGAATTTATCCAGTAGATACAGAAGATTACGAAGAGCTTAGAAACTCTATGGAAAAGCTTCAATTAAACGATGCGTCTTTAGTATTTCAGCCAGAAAGTTCTGCAGCCTTAGGTTTTGGTTTCCGTTGTGGATTCTTAGGAATGTTGCATATGGAAATTATCCAAGAACGTTTGGAGCGCGAGTTTGATATGACGGTTATTACAACAGTTCCCAATGTAAGTTACCACGCATTTTCTCATAAATATCCAGACGATATTATTATTGTAAATAACCCAAGTGATTTACCTGATCCGTCAAGTTTAAATCGTGTAGAAGAACCATATATTAAAGCCACTATTATTACAAAAGCAGATTTTGTTGGTAATGTAATGTCTTTATGTATTGAAAAACGAGGAATAATAACAAGTCAAACGTATTTAACTACTGAGCGTGTAGAATTAACATTTGAAATGCCATTAGCAGAAATTGTATTTGATTTTTACGATAGACTTAAAACAGTTTCTAAAGGTTATGCTTCTTTTGATTATCATCCAATTGGTTTAAAAGCGTCTAAATTAGTACGTTTAGATGTTTTATTAAACGCACAATCTGTAGATGCACTTTCAGCATTAATTCACGCAGATAATGCACATCATATTGGTAAAAAAATGTGCGAGAAGTTAAAAGAATTAATACCAAGACAACAGTTCGATATTCCAATACAAGCTGCAATTGGAGCTAAAATTATAGCAAGAGAAACGGTAAAAGCCTTACGTAAAGATGTTACCGCAAAATGTTATGGTGGAGATATTTCTAGAAAACGTAAGTTATTAGAAAAGCAGAAAAAAGGTAAAAAACGTATGCGCCAGGTTGGAAATGTAGAAATTCCACAGCAAGCGTTTATGGCAGTTTTAAAGCTAAATGATTAACAAAACTCTTTTGAATAAAGGAGTCTCATAATCGAAAAAGCCAAAACATAGAAATAAACAAAGCGCTCAAATTAGAAATAGTTTGAGCGTTTTTACTTGCAATAAAGTGTGTACTGTTTACCTGTATTTTGAATTCTAAATTAAAATAAAACAAGGCTCAAATCAATTAAGATTTGAGTCTTGTTTTATAAATATTATTTAAAAAGACTATTGCCTCCGCAGGAATTAACCTCTTCCTAATTTACGTAAAGCAACCCATTGTTTCATCATTTGTTTAGCATCTGTTGCAGGATAACCTAAAACAGTTTTCCCAGCAGCTACATCGCCAACAACACCAGAACCAGCACCAACAACAGCTCCAGAATGTATAGTAGTATGATCTTTTATAGAAGCACTTCCGCCAATAATTACGCCATCGCCTAAAGTTACAGAACCTGCTAAGCCACTACTTCCAGCCATAATACAAGAACGGCCCAAAATACAATTATGAGCAATTTGTACTAAGTTATCTATTTTGCAGCCATCGCCAATAATAGTAGAACTAAATTTGGCACGATCTACACAAGAATTTGCACCTATTTCTACGTGGTTTCCTATAACCACATTTCCAATATGTGGAATTTTAACTAAACCTCTACCATCATCGCTTGGCCTATATCCAAAACCATCTGCGCCAATACTTACATTATTATGAAAAATACAATGTTGTCCAACAATAGTACGTTCTCTAATGACTACGCCAGACCAAATTGTGGTGTGTGCACCAATTTTACAATCGTCAAAAACAGTAGAGTTTGGATATAAAGTCACGTTATCTTCAATACTAGTATTTTTTCCAACATAACAACCTGCGCCAATTTTAACGTTTTTACCTATAGTTGCAGTATTGTCTATTACAGCAGTAGGACTAATGTTAGTTGTAAAGCTTGGTGCTTCTGGAGAAAAGGCTTCAAGTAGTTTAGCCATTGCTAGATCTGCGTTAGCAACTTTAATTTGAGCACATGTAGGGTTATTTACTAACTCTATTCCTTCTGTAACAATAACCACAGAAGCTTTTGTGGTTTCAAAACTCTTAGCAAATTTTTTATGTCCAATAAATGTAGCTTGACCAGTTGTGGCATTTGTTACAGTTTCTAAACCCGTAATTTCTTGGTTTATAGAATTAATAAGCGTACCATTTACTAGGCTTGTAATATTTTTAATTGAAAAGGATTTCATAATAAAACTGATAATTTTAAAGTTTACAAGATACTATTTGTAATGTATAATTTTGATTTTGAAGCGGTTCTTTTAAGAATTTATTTTAAGCTGTTTCTTCATTAACAACTTCAACATCAAAAGGTTTACCAAGATAAACTAACTGGTAGCCTTTCTTTATAATTTCAACACTTTCACTATTTGATGGGATAATGCTTAAATCGCCATTATCATCTTTTAAAAATAATGGGATAATGTCTTTATCTACTTTAGAAATTTTAATAAGATCTAAATAATGCTGCTTATTTACAAGCTCAATATCTTGGATACTTGGGTAATTTCGGGTAACATCTGCCAGTCTAGTATAATCGTCTGTTTGAGAAAATAAACCTTTTTTAGGGTTATTATTTTCGTCTAACATTTCTTCAGTTGTTACCAATCTAAAAGCTCCATTTTCTCCAAATTGTTTAGAGAATTTATTGATAGCGTATTTATTAATATCTGAGTTTCCTGTTAGTGCCATAAGAATACCAATATCGTTTAGCTCAATATTATCGGTAAGATTATCCGAGTAAATATTAGTTGTTAAGGCTTCTAAATCTAGGTCTTGCGCTTTTGTAATGTTATTTTGATTACTATCTATAAGTACAACATGTCTGCCGTTTTGCTCTAAATAATGACCTATTAATCTGGATACTTTACTAGCACCAACAATTAAAACACCATCGCTTTTGGTTAAAAACACACCAACTAAACGCGCAAATAATCTTGCTGTAGTTGCGTTTAACAATACAGTTCCTAAAACAATAACAAAAACTAAAGGTGTAATGTATTCTGCACCAGGAACACCTTTACTTGCTAATTTTAATCCAAATAGAGAAGCAATACCTGCCGCTACAATTCCGCGTGGTCCAACCCAACTAATAAATAGTTTTTCGTTTAATTTTAACGATGAACCTGCAGTACTTAAAAACACACCAATTGGTCTAATTAAAAAGACAATAATAGCAAATAGGATTGCTGTTTTCCAGTTGTAAATTAGTAAAAGTTCTTCAAAATTAATATTAGCTGCTAAAAGGATAAATAAGATAGAAATTAATAAAATACTTAAAGATTCTTTAAAGTATAGAAGTTCTTTAAGGTAAGCCGATTTAGAGTTTCCTAAAACCATTCCCATAACAACAACAGCTAATAAGCCAGACTCGTGTGCAAACGTATCTGAAAGAACAAAAACACCTAAAACAGATGCTAAAGCAAATACGTTTAGTAAATAATGAGGCATTAACTTTTTATTAATAATAAAATTTAAAGCGTGCGCAAATGTAAATCCAAATGTGGCTCCAAATAATATAATTTTTCCAAACTCTACTAATGCTGTTTTGGTAAATTCGCCACCAGCATCTACACTTATATATTCAAAGACTAATACGGCAACTAAAGCACCAATAGGATCTATTAAAATTCCTTCCCATTTTAAAACTGCCGAGACATCTTTTTTAAGCGGAATGTTTCTAAGAATTGGTGTTATTACGGTTGGACCAGTAACAATTATAAGTCCCGAGAATAAGTAGGAAATTTCCCAACTTAATCCAAAAACATAATGTGCTGCTAATGCGGCTCCAAAAAAGGTAACTGCAGATCCAAGCGAAATCATTTTAGAAATTACAGGACCTACATTTTTAATTTCGCTCATTTTTAAGGTTAGTCCACCTTCAAAAAGAATAATGCTTATGGCAAGCGATACAAAGTAAAATAGGCTTTCTCCAGGAAAAAGGCCTTCTTTTCCGTTCCAAATAGGTTCTATCCATTTGGTGTGATCATCGCTTAAAAATTCGGCTGCAATAGGACCAACTAAAAGACCTATTAATATTAATGGCAAAATTGCCGGAATTTTAAACTTCCAAGCAACCCATTGGGCTAAAATTCCTAATATAATTATTCCTGCTAATTCTAACATATTATTGTTTTATTAGTGTTTAAAGTGGTTTAGACTTTAGTATTTGTGTAAAAATACTATCTTCACTTTTTAAAAACACAAGTTTGCCGTTAAATTTATTTAAAACTATTGGAATTGGAGTGGCTTTTTCGCCAAATCTTGAAGCTAACATAAACGAAGCTTCACGTTTAAGTTTGTACCTGAATTCTAAATTAGTACTTATTCATGTTGGAAATGCTTCTGAAGAAAAGTTGGCTAAGTTTAAATCTCTTTTAAAACCCTATACAAGTCAAGGTTTACAATTTGAGATTGTTTTTAAAGTAGGAAAACCTGTTGAGGTTATTTTACAATCCATTATAGATTCTAACATAGATTTATTGCTTTTAGGTGCATTAAAGCGAGAAAAGTTAGTTAAATATTACTTAGGCTCTATTGCTAGGAAAATTACAAGAAAAGCTAAATGTTCTATTTTATTATTAACACAACCTGATGTAAATAGGCAACTATGTAAGCATATAGTGGTTAATGGTTTAGACGAAGAACAAACCGAAAAAACCATTACATCTGCAATTTATATGGCACATAAATTTGGTTCTAAAAGTGTAACTATTGTAGAAGAGATTTCGAATCAGAAACTATCTGTTATTGTCGAGGACGATGTTTCTTTAAGAAAATCTAACATAGAAAAAGCTAAAATTAAACGTGTAGAAGAATTAAGAACTGATGCTATTTTAAATAAAATACCCGAAGATTACAAAACAAATTTAAAGATAAAATCGCAGCCCATTTTTGGTAAAAGTGGTTATAGTATTGGTCATTATACAGAAGTGGTTAGAGCTGATTTATTGGTAATGAATGCTCCAAACAAAATTACGCTTTGGGATAGAATTTTTCCGTTAGATATAAAATATATTTTAACCGAGTTACCAAGCGATGTTTTAATTATAAGATGAGTTCTAAAAACAACATAGCGACCTTTTTTAAAAGCCTACCTAAAAATATATTTTCAGGATTTGTAGTTAGTCTTATAGCTTTACCTTTGGGTTTAGGTTTAGCTATGGCCAGCGATGCGCCACCTATTGCTGGAATTATTGCTGCAGTTGTTGGTGGATTAATAGTGTCTATTCTTGGTGGTTCTAACGTAACTATTTCTGGTCCAGGAAACGGATTAGTTGGTGTGTTATTAGTTGCAATTTCTACTTTAGGGCTAGAAAGTGCTTATGCAGCCATAATTTGTTCTGGAGCTTTGTTACTGCTTTTAGGTTTTTTACGAATGGGTAAATTAGCAGATTTCTTTCCTAATTCTGCAATTCAAGGCATGTTGGCTGCAATTGGCCTAATTATTTTGGGAAAACAGTTTCATATAATGGTAGCTCATAAAATAAAACGTGATGCTACAATAGATTATTTGTTAGAAATTCCAAATGCCATAACGCATTTGTTTCATTTAGAAAATAGAGGTTTGCTTTATGCCGCATTAGCAGGAATTGTAAGTTTATTAATTATGGTTTTTTATTCAAAAATTAGAAATAAATACTTTCAATTAGTACCAGCGCCAATGTGGATTGTAATGTTATCAATTTCTTTAAGCTATTATTTTGAATTAGTTTTAGATTTACCACATCCAATTGCAGATGAATATATGGTGTCTGGAATTCCTTCCGCAGATCAAATTATATCCCAATTACCTAGTATAGATTTTAGTAAAACAGGCACTTTGTCTTTTTGGTTAAGTGTAGTTTCTTTAACTCTAATAGCAAGTATAGAATCTTTATTAAGCATAAAAGCTGTAGATAAATTAGATGTAGATAAGCGTCGTTCTAACGTAAATAAAGATTTAAAAGCTTTAGGTTTAGCAACTGTTGCAAGTGGATTTTTAGGCGGTTTAAACGTAGTAACAGTAATAGCAAGAAGTTCTGTAAATGTAAATAATGGTGGAAGTAATAGATCTTCTAACTTTTTTCATGCCTTTTTTCTAGTTTTATTTATAGTTTTATTTAGTACACAATTAACTCGTATACCATTACCTGCATTAATGGCTATTTTGGTTTACACAGGTTATAAACTAGCCAATCCAAATCAATTAATTCGTATTTTACGTGTTGGAAAAGAGCAATTAATTATCTTTTTTGTTACGCTTTTTGTTACTTTATTAATAGGGCTAATTCAAGGTATTTTAGCAGGTATATTTGCCACATTTATATTACATGTTTTAATAAATAAGAGTTTTAGATTATTTACTAAAAATGTATTAAAATCTAATGTGTTAATGTATCAAGAATATGATAATAACAGTAATTACTTTATAAGCGTAAAACATTTTTGTAGCTTTTTAAACTTTTATAAATTAAAAGAAAAAATTAATGCAGTGCCAGAACATTTAGATGTTATTGTAGATTTTTCTATGTGTAAATTTGTAGATGATACTGTTATGGAAAACCTTAGTAATTATCAAGATTCATTTTCTAAAAAAGGCGGTAATTTTGAAATTATTGGATTGGATATGCACGATAGTAAGACCAAGCATCCATTTGCTTTAAAACAAATGTTGCCAGTTCCAAATATTATTAAAAAAAGTTTAACTAGAAGACAAAACAGTTTAGAGGTTTTTGCTAAAGAGTTTGAATTAAAATATAATGCCGAGAAATACAAGAAGTTAGATTTTTTAGATGCTTTTGAATTTTTTAAAATTAAGACAACTAACTTTTCTAATAATCATCTTTTTGATGAAACTTGTGGTGTTAAGATATTTGATTTAGAGTATTCTGAAGGTGAAGGAATTGTGCAAAAAACCATTAAATCTACTATGTTTTATTTAGATTTAAAAAACAATATCCCCGAATTTACTCTAGATAAAGAAGGGTTTTTAGAAAAAGCATATGGATTTGCAGGTTATTCAGATATTGATATGGTTAAGCATCCCGATTTTTCTAATCGCTTTTATTTATTAGGAAAAAAACCAAATCAGATTAAGGCTTTTTTCTCTAATGAGTTAATTCATTTTTTTGAAAGTAATCCTTATTATCACGTAGAATCTAACAAAAAATCCTTGCTTATATTTTCTAAAGAACGTGTTGCAAGTCTTAAAGAAATTAAAGCATTATTATACTTTGGAAAGCAGTTGCGCGATTTAATCGAGAAGTAATTTAAGTGTAAAATAGTCCAGTTATTATCTATAAAAAAAGCAAAGTATTTAAGTTACTTTTTAAAAATAGTATAAACCGGAAAATGATCGCTGTAGCCGCCTTTATATTGTTTGCCAATATAGGTTCTGTAAGGTGCACCTTTATAATTTCCATCTTGTTGTTTTAAGAAATCTACATCAAAAATATTGGCTTTATCAAAACGTAATTTCTTAGATTTACGGTTAAAGCAATTTACAGAGCAAATTATTTGATCAAATAAATTCCAATCGCCTCTATAAATTGTAGTACCTCTATTTATAGACAAAAGCGTATCCATAGTGTTATATAGATTATTATTATCTATTAAGGATTTTATACTGTTGCTGCTTGGATCGTCGTTAAAATCGCCCATAACAATAATTTTAGCATTCTCGTTTTTAGTTCTAATATTTGTTATAATTTCGGTTACTTTATTAGAAGCAATCATTCGTTTTTTAGCAGTTTCGTTAGTTCCGTCGCGTCTAGAAGGCCAATGGTTAACAATTATGTCTAATTTTTCGTCTAGAAAGCTACCGTAAATATGTAAAATATCTCTAGTGTAGTCTAAATTGCCATTGTCTTTTTTAAAAACAATACTGTGTACTTTAGACTCTAAAACTGTAAAAACTTTAGTGTCGTACAAAAAAGCAACATCAATACCTCTTTCGTCTTTAGAGTCAAAATGCACAAAGTTATAGTTGCAGTTTTTAAGATTTTTGTGTGTGGTTAAATCCTTTAAAACAGATTGGTTTTCAACCTCTGCTAATCCTACTATAGCAGGATGCATTTTAGTTTCTTTTAATCCAATTTGAGATAAGGCAAAGCTAATTTTAGTAATCTTGTTTTTATAACGTTTTAGCGTCCATCTTTTTTCGGATGTGTCTATAAAATCACTATCGTGTTTTAGATCTTCATTATAAATATCAAAAAGGTTTTCAATATTATAAAAAGCAAAACAGTATTTATTTTGTTTTAAGTTGAATAGGTTAAGTTTCAAAAAGCTAATTTTTTTATAAGGTTTAAAAATACGAAATAATAGTTGGCTGTAATTATGTAACTTTGTGCTAATATTAATTCAATCATTTTTGGCCTAAATATCAAGGTAAAATAAAATAGTAGTTAAGCTAAGCTTTTATTTTTTACTTTATCTAAACTAAAAATAAATTAAATTTGGATATAGCAGCAAACAATTAAATTGGCACAATAAAAATTTATGTTAGAAAAGAAAGATATTAGCTTAGAACGCTGTGTTTTAATAGGAATTATAACACAAGACCAAAACGAAATTCAATCTAAAGAATATTTAGACGAGTTACAGTTTTTAACGTATACTGCTGGTGGAGAATCTGTAAAACGATTTACTCAGAAAATGGAAAAACCTAATCCTAAAACCTTTTTAGGAACTGGTAAGATTGAAGATGTGCGTAAATTTATTGAAGAGAATGCTATTGGTACAGCCATTTTTGATGATGAGCTATCGCCTTCTCAACAACGTAGTATTGGCGAAATTTTAATGTGTAAAGTCTTAGATAGAACCAATCTAATCCTAGATATTTTTGCACAACGCGCTCAAACTAGTTATGCACGTACGCAAGTAGAATTAGCACAATGCGAATATTTACTACCAAGATTAAGAGGAATGTGGACACACCTTGAACGCCAAAAAGGTGGAATTGGAATGCGTGGACCTGGAGAAACAGAAATTGAAACAGACAGACGTATTGTTCGCGATAAAATTGCTTTATTAAAAGATAAAATTAAAATTATAGATAAGCAACAAGCTGTACAACGTGGAAATCGTGGTAAAATGGTAAGAGTAGCGTTGGTAGGTTATACCAATGTTGGGAAATCTACTTTAATGAACACAGTAAGTAAAAGTAAGGTTTTTGCAGAAAATAAGTTGTTTGCTACATTAGATACTACGGTTAGAAAAGTGGTTATTCAAAATTTACCATTTTTACTAAGTGATACCGTTGGTTTTATTAGGAAACTGCCAACACAATTGGTAGATAGTTTTAAAAGTACGTTAGATGAGGTAAGAGAAGCCGATTTATTACTACATGTAGTAGATATATCTCATCCAAACTTTGAAGACCATATAGCGTCTGTAAATAAGATTTTGGGTGAAATTAAAGGTGCAGATAAGCCAACTATTATGGTTTTTAATAAGATTGATGCTTATAAAGCTGAGCCTTTTGATGAAACCGATTTAATTGCTGTTAGAACTGGAGCGCATTTTTCTTTAGAAGAATGGAAAAAAACATGGATGAATAAAGTTGGTAACAATGCTTTATTTATTTCGGCATTAAATAAAGAAAATTTAGAAGATTTTAAGAAGCGTGTTTATAATGAGGTAAGAGAAATTCATGTTACCCGTTTTCCATATAACCACTTCTTATATCCAGATTACGATTATGTAAATATGAGTTCTGAAGAAGAAGAGTAGTTTTTTAAAAACAACATAAAAAAAATGCGCTTCAGTTTTGAAGCGCATTTTTTGTAGTCTAAATTTATATTATAATTGGTAGTTTAAACCAAATAACCAATAAGATTGTAGTTTATTATCTGCTTTTGGTAATAATACACCTTGAAAATTAGCAGCTTCTTGCTTGTTGCTTCTTAACCCAAAGTCAAAACCAACACCAACAACTTTCCATAGTTTATAACCAAAACTGTTTATCCAAGTAAAGTTTGATAAATCTCCAGATTTGTAAGATTGAAACGTAGAGAAGTTAGATTTAAAAGTAATAGCTCCAATTTCTCTAGTATAATCTGCAACAATTTTTGCACCTAAAGAAGATTCAAAAACATCATCATTTTTAGCAAAAACAAAATTGTAGTTTATAGGATGTGCAACAACTACTAAGTTTTCAATTGGAGTCCAAGTTAAACCAACACCTAGATCTAAGTATCCTGGATCGTTAAAGTTGTCTAGAATAGTTGTTCTATATTCTACTAAAGTAGAAATTGCAAGATTTTTAGCAATATTTCTTCCGTATAAAGATGAAATGTTAAAAACATCTGTATTAGGTTCAAAATTCTCACTATCTAACGGATTATCTTTATCGTCTAGTTTTATCCAGCCTAAATTTACGTTAAGGTTGTTTCTCCAAAAGAACTTTTCTTCAATTAAATTTGCGTATCCGTTAACTGTAAATCCAATATTTCCAGAAGAGTTATTAGCTGCAGCTTGAGAAAACCAATTGTTAAATTCTGAAACACTACCACCAATAGTACCAAAAGCGCCTAGTTTCCAACCTGGAAGTGCATCTATTTGGGTTTGTAAAGCTTTTACTTCGTCTGTTAAGGCGTCTGCAGCTGCTTGTTTTTCAGATTTTTGAGCTTCAAGTTCTTCTTTTGTTTGTGCATTTATTGAAAACGTTCCAATAAGTAATACAAGAATAAATGTAATTTTTTTCATCATTATTAATTTTGAGATGGCAAAATTAAATTAAATGATGAATTGATTGCCGTTTTTAACTAAATTATTCTTAAAATCAGACGAAAACTACTTTTTATCGGTTAAAGTGCGTTTAAAAAGTGGTACAGCAGAGCAAGCTTCGCCAAACATTATAGATTTAGCTACGCCTTGTAACAAGTTAGTGGCCATAATATAAGCACTTGTTGGTACTGGTTTTTTAGCACAACCTTTAATAATTACTGGTTTATCTTGGTATTTGGTAATGTCTAAACCTGATAATGTGTTTTGGTATAAACTGGTTTCTAAATCTGTTAAAGTTCCAAAAGACACGTGTTTTGCATAAGGTTTAAGTGCTAAAGCAATAAGCATAAAAGCCCAATCTGCAATAATAGCATCATTAGAGCAGTAAATTGCTACGTATTGGTTTTGATATTGTTTCCAATTAAAGGCTTTAACTTGTGCTCTAAATTCTTTTTCACGAAGAATAAATTCGTGTTCTAGCCAATCTTTTAAATCAATTGAAGTTCTTGTGCCTTCTTGGTAATAATCTTCTAAATCGAAAACTTCAAGAACACTATTTGTAACACGATTTATAATTTCTTCTTTCAATGTAAATTTATTTTGAGTTAAGAATTTAGCTTTTGCGTTTTTTATGACTAGTAGATTTTACTTATTTGATTGAGATTAAGAATCTGCCTAGTTAATTATACAAACTAAATTAAAGCATTCCTAATTCTAACTTAGCTTCTTCACTCATTAAATCTTGAGTCCAAGGCGGATCAAACGTAATTTCTACTTCAGCATCGTTAACATCTTTTATAGATTTTACTTTTTCTTCTACTTCTCTTGGAAGAGTTTCTGCTACTGGACAATTTGGTGTAGTTAAAGTCATTAAGATTTTAACATCGTAATCTTCATTTACAAAAACATCGTAGATTAATCCTAATTCGTAAATATCTACGGGGATTTCTGGATCAAAAATTGTTTTAATAACTTTTACAATTTTCTCTCCTAAATCTGCTGTATCTATAGTTGTGTCGCTCATTTTTTTAGTTTTAAAGTCTCATTTTTAAAAGTTAAATTTCTTAACCTTAAACGTATTTTTTATTTCAGTGAAGATGAATCTGTTTTTTGTGATAGTCCTGTAGGTAGATTCTTGTCTTACATAGAAATTTATTAATTTAATTGTGCTTGGTAAGCAATTGCATACATTTTTATTTGCTTTATCATGCTTACTAAACCGTTGGCTCTTGTGGCAGATAAATGTTCTTTTAAGCCTATTTGGTCAATAAAATCTGTATTAGCTTCAAGTATAGCAGCAGGACTTTGGTTAGAAAATACGCGAATTAAGATTGCTATAATACCTTTTGTTATAATGGCATCACTATCTGCTGTAAACACAATGTTTGTATTCTCTATTTCTGCATGTACCCAAACCTTACTTTGGCAACCTTTAATAATGTTTTCTTCGGTTTTAAATTCTTGGCTTATTAACGGAAGTGTTTTTCCTAAATCTATCATGTATTGATAGCGTTCTTCCCAATCTTCAAACATTGAAAATTCGTCTATAATATCTGCTTGTATGTCTTTTATGCTTTGCATGGAATTCTATAGTTTTAATTGAAAGAAATTCAATGGAATTATAATAAGTACAAAATTAATCAATATCGGTTTAAAACTCTCTATTATAGCAATAATATAACGTTAAAATACTATTTATTGTTTTTTGTGGACTTAGTAAAACTGAACAATTTCTCAATAATTTTTTCTAATTCTTTAGGTGGATTCCCATTATCAAAAGTTATGGTTTTGTAATTTTTTTGCCCAATAGAAATTTGAAAATAGGCTCCTGCAGCGCCATCGTATTGATGTTTTACAGATGGTGCTTTTAAATTTGGAATTCCAGGAATGTTAATTTCTTTTGCTAAGGCATTTAATTTTGCCCAATCTTTATTAGATAATGATTTAGAAACTTCTTTATTGGTTTTAGACATTTGTGTCGTTACAGTTTTTGGTAAAATTGTAATTCTATTATATGTACCTCTTGAAACGGCTACATATTCTATTTTTGTAATGTCTGATGTAATGGTATGTTCTTTAGATGTTTTAGTGTCTACATTTGGGTTTTTAGCATTTGTAGCTAAGTCTTTAGAGCCACTACATGCATTTAAAAGTATTGTAAAGAATAGTAGTGTAATAGTTTTCATAATAGTTGTGTTTAATTGTAACTCTAATATTACAAAAAAGAAGCCAAAGTTTAACTTAACATCATTTTTGCTTTTTTGACTCCTGTAATTAAAGCTTCTACTTCTGCTTTTGTGTTATAAAAAGCAAAAGATGCTCTTATGGTTCCTGGAATATTATAAAATGCCATTATGGGCTGTGCACAATGATGTCCTGTTCTAACTGCAATTCCCATTTTGTCTAATAATGTACCAACATCATAAGGATGAATACCTTCTAAATTAAAAGATATTACAGAGGTTTTGTTTTTAGAGGTTCCGTATATTTTTAAGCCTTCAATTTTAAGTAACTCTTGGGTTGCGTAGTCTAAAAGTTCATTTTCGTAAGCTGCTATAGTATCAAATCCAATAGCATTCATGTAATCTAAAGCTGCTCCAAAGGCAATTCCACCACAAATATTTGGTGTTCCTGCTTCAAATTTATGAGGTAAACCAGCATAAGTTGTTTTCTCGAAACTTACGGTTGCTATCATTTCTCCGCCACCTTGATATGGTGGTAGTTTTTCTAGCCATTCTTGTTTTCCATATAACATTCCAACGCCTGTTGGTCCACAGATTTTGTGTGCAGAAGTTACATAAAAATCTACATCTAACGCTTGTACATCTGGTTTTATATGTGGACAAGCTTGTGCGCCATCTAATAAAACAGCTGCGCCGGCTTTATGTGCTTGTTCTATTATTGATTCAATTGGATTTATAGTTCCTAATGCATTAGAAATATGATTTACAAATACCAATTTGGTTTTAGCAGATAATAAATCGGCATAGGTAGACATATCCAATTCGCCTTCTTGCGTCATTGGAATTACTTTTAAAGTAGCACCAGTTTTTTCGCATAGCATTTGCCAAGGCACAATATTACTGTGATGTTCTAATGCCGAAACTATAATTTCGTCTCCTTTTTCTAAAAGTGAACCAAATCCATGTGCAACTAAGTTTATACTTTCTGTAGTTCCAGAAGTTAAAATAATCTCGTAAGCATGTTTTGCGTTAAAATGATGCTGAATTTTTAGTCGCGCTTCTTCATATTTATCTGTAGCTTCTTGACTTAAACTATGTACACCTCTATGTATATTAGCATTGTAATTACTGTAATAATCTACAATAACATCTATTACCTGCTGTGGCGTTTGAGATGTTGCTGCATTGTCTAAATACACTAAAGGCTTACCGTTAACCTCTCGATTTAGTATAGGGAAATCTTGTCTTATTTTCTTTATATCTAGCATATTGCAAATTTAAGGTTTGTAAGGTGAAATACATTTTTTTTTCATTTTTTTTAAGGTTTTTTACAAATGCATTTATATAAAATGTATATTTGAGCTATGTATAGCAAAGAATTAACAAAAGGAACACTAAGACCTATTATTTTAAAACTTATTAGTCAGTCCGAAAAAATGTATGGTTACGAAATAACACAAGAGGTTAAAAAAATAACTTCAGGTAAAATAGATATTTCCGAAGGTGCGTTGTATCCAATACTTCATAAGTTTGAAGCTAGTGGTTTACTAACTACAGAGAAAGTTTTTATTGGAAAACGTGTAAGAAAATATTACACCATTACAAATTCTGGTTTACAAGAAGTGGTTAAGTTAAGCCAAGAGCTAAACGATTTTATTAACACCTTACACCTAATTTTTAACTCTAAACTTACTTAATATGATACTATCTGATGCGCAAATAGATTTTATAAACCAAAGTTTAAGTTTTTATGGTATAGAATCTAAATCTTTAAAAGAAGATGTTACAGATCATATTTGTACGTATATAGAATCTAGAGAAGGCAACTTTAACGATTTATATAAACAAGCCATTACAGAGTTTGGTGGTTATGTTGCTATTAAAAACATACAAAACGAAACCGGACTTCAGCTTTTTGCTCAAAAGATTAAAAGAGTGCAGAAATTAGTTTTTGTTTCGGGTTATTGTGTTGCAGCTTTATTAATAATAAGTTACATGTTTAAGTATGCCAGTTGGCCCTATGCAACATTACTTTTAAATATTTCTATTGGAAGTTTAGTCTTGGTCTTTTTCCCATTATTTTTTTATTATCAATATAAAAAAACAGTTTATAAAACCACTTAATTTTTAAATCTTGTTATACCTACAAAATATGAATTACTGTATTAAATTATTTTTTTTCTTACTAATAACTACTGTTGCTGCCCAAACTACTATAGAGCAAAAATTAGATAAAATTCTGTCTACTTACAACGTGGAAAATCAGCCAGGATTATCTGTTAGAGTTGTAAAAAATAACAGCGTACTTTACTCTAAGAGTTTTGGTATTTCTAATTTAGATTATGGTATTAAAAACTCAGATTCTACTGCATATAGTATTGCATCTATAAGTAAGCAATTTACTGCTGCAGCAATTTGGACTTTAATAGAACAAGGAAAATTAAGTTTAGAAGACGATATTCGTAAATTCTTTCCTCAATTTCCAGATTATGGAAATATTATTAGAGTTAAACATCTTTTAAATCATACCAGCGGAATTAGAGGTTATCATAGTTTAATGTATTTATCTGGTTTTGATTATAATTCTGTTTATTACGATAATAAAACAGTTTTTAACTTGGCTTGTAATCAACAAAATTTAAATAATAAACCTGGAGAAAAAGTATTGTATTCTAATACAGGTTATAATATTTTAGCACTACTTGTAGAAAAAATATCCAAAACTAATTTAGATATATTTTTAAAAACACATATTTTAAAACCATTAGAAATGACTCAAACTTTTGTTAGAGTTTCTCATGGTGTAACAATAAAAAATAAAGCCATTGGTTATAAAAAAACTAAAGATGGTTTTATATATAATGTAACCAATCAGCTTAGTTATGGCGCAGGTAGTATGGGTTCCAATGTAATTGATATGACCAATTGGATTAATATGTTAAACGGAAATGTGTTTAAATTTAAAGCATTATCACAATTTTTAAAAACTCAAGAACTTTTGCCAAACGGAACTTTGGCTAATTATGCACGTGGCGTAATGATAGATACCTATAAAGGTTATAATACAGTTAGCCATAGTGGTTATGGTTTTGGCGGACAAACGCAGCTTATAACTATTCCAGAAGAAAATTTAGGCGTTGTAATATTTACAAACCTACAATCTATAAATCCTACACCAATTTCTTATAAGATTTTAGATGAATTGTTAGCTGAAAAAGAGATTGAAACAGTTACAGAAACGGAATCAGTAATAACTCACAATTTAAATTTATTTGTAGGCGATTATAAAGAGATTAATAGCGATATGAAAATGTATATTTCCATAGAGAATGATACCTTAAAGGCAAAAGGAAGCATTGGAAAACATAAAATTCCATTAGTTGCTTTTAGTAATAATAATTTTTTTAGAGCCAATAGCCAAAGTGTGAAATACGATTTTACAGTAACTAAAGATCAAGATTTAGTCATCGCTTTTGGAGGAACGCCATTTTACTTTAAAAGAGCAAAATTAATAGAAAAAGATGCTTTAAATATAAACAATTTTATAGGTAGTTTTTACTCTAAAGAATTAGATGTTACTTATACTTTTTCAGAAAATAATGGCAAGCTAATTTTAAACTACAAAAACAATAAAGATATTACGTTATCTGTTGTGCAGTTAAATGCTTTTGGAAATAATAATAGAACTTTATATCAATTTAATAACACTAAAACTAAAATGTTTTTGTCTTGCGATGGTGTTGTAAGTAATATTGAGTTTGTGAAAATGAAATAAAAAACATAAAGGATTTGCTTTGAATCGATATATATATATATTGTGCAAAAATCCATTTATGAAAACCATTTACTTACTTTTAGTAATCTCTTTTTTTGTTTCTTGTTCGTCGGATGATGAAACGACTCAGTCAGATCCTCAAGTTGATACAATAACCTGTACAAATGGTGATTTGATTTACAATGGAGATATTACTCTAAACAATCAAGCAGAAGTTAATGCTTTTGGTGCGCTTTGTTATGGAACTATTAATGGTAAACTTTCTATAGGTTCTTCATTTAATGACATAGTTGATTTAACTCCTTTGTTTGAGATTAATAAAGTTGGTGGTTTATATATAGGTGGAACTTCTCTTACCAGTTTAGAAGGTATAAACCTTAATAATCAAAGCTCTTTAGAGTTATTTGAGATTTACGAAAATTTAAATCTCTTAACAGTTGGAAATATAAATATACCAACAAGTATTGAAACATTCTCACTTTTTAATAATAACACATTAATAAATTTTAGTGGCTTTAATGATGTTGAGTATATTGGAGAATTATTGATTCAACACAATGATGGCTTAATTAATTTTGAAGGCCTTGATAGTCTAACTAGTTGCTCTCTTATATTTATGTATGGTGCTAATCAGATAGTTGATTTTGAGGGTCTTGAAAGTTTAACTAGCATTATGGGAGAAGAAAGTGAAATAGGGTTAGACCTTAAATACAATTTAAGTTTACAATCACTTAATGGTTTAGAGAATTTATTGTTTTCAGATAGGCTTGTTATTGAAGCTAATAGTAGTTTAAATGATTATTGTGCTCTTACTAATTTACTTAATAATGGTAATGGTGAGGCTTTAATGGTTAATTGGGGACCTGGTCCACCTCAAACAAATAATCTTTATAATCCAACTTTATTAGATATGCAAAATGGAAATTGCAGTCAATAAATATAGAAACATATTTATTTAAAAAAAAGCAGCTATTCTAATTTAGAATAGCTGCTTTTTTTATAATATTAATATTCCTGCTTGTGTAGGAATTAAAGGTCAAAACCAATATCTACACCTAATTTAGTAGCAATAAGTTTTGTAATACGTTGTTTTAATTCTGGTATTTTAACAGAGCTTAAAACGTTATTACTAAAGGCATACATTAATAAACCTTTAGCTTCCTTTTCTGGAATACCACGTTGTTTCATATAAAATAAAGCACTTTCGTCTAACTGACCAATAGTACAACCATGAGAACATTTTACATCATCTGCAAAAATTTCAAGTTGAGGTTTGGTGTTAATTGTAGCTTTATCGCTTGTTAAAATATTGTTGTTAGCTTGAAAAGCGTTTGTTTTCTGCGCATCTTTTTCAACTAAAACTTTACCATTAAAAACACCTGTAGAACTGTCGTTATAAATTCCTTTGTAGTCTTGGTGACTTTCGCAATTTGGTTCTATATGATGTACTAATGTGTTGTGATCTACGTGTTGTTTATCTCCAATAATAGTAATGCCTTTCATTGTAGAGTCTAAATGTTCTCCATTTTGATAGAAATTAAGGTTATTACGTGTTAATTTTCCTCCAAAGGTAAATGTATGTACAGAGGCTAAACTTTCGCGTTTCTGATTTACGTAAGTACTATCTATTAATGATGCTTCTTGGTTATCGTTTTGGATTTTGTAGTAATCTACAATAGCGCGTTTGTTAGCAAAAATCTCTGTTACAGAGTTTGTTAAAACGGGATTATTTGTTAAACTTTGGTGACGCTCAATTATTTGCACATGCGAATTCTCGTCTACAACAATTAAGTTTCTTGGTTGCAACATTGTTGCAGCTTCGTTTCCAGTAGAAAAGTGGACAATCTGAATTGGTTTTTCTACTACTTTGTTTTTTGGAATGTGTATGTATGCACCTTCTTTTGAAAAAGCTGTATTTAGAGCGTTAACGCTATTCTTTGGTGCAATTTTGTTAAAGTAGTTATCTATAATTAACTTGTATTTAGGTTTGTTTAGAGCAGAAGACATTAAACAAACATCAATCCCATCATGTGTGGTTTGAGATAAATGAGATGAGTATTTCCCATCAATAAAAACAACTTTATAAGTGTCTATATCGTGTAAAAAGTATTTTTTAACATCGCTATATTCTAACGCATTTTCATGTTTTGGGAATATGCTGTAATCGTGTTTTAAAACACTTTTAAGCGATGTGTATTTCCAGTTTTCATCTTTTTTTGTAGGAAAACCTTCTGTTTCAAACGTTTTAAAAGCTTCGGTTCTAATGTCGTGAATTTTAGAATCTACATCGACTTGATTTTCGAATGCTAAAAATGAGGTAACTAATTTATCTTTTAAATCCATTTCTTTTTAAGTCTTCAGTCTTCAATAATTACTGTTCAGTTAGTGTCTTACAAACTGTTTTTTGTTTATTGAAAACTTTTTATTATCGTCAATCCAACCAAGTAAATACTTTTACTGAGGACTGAATACTAACACCTATTTTGTTATTAATTTAATCTAGTAAATTATTGCTTACTGTATATTAAATTATTGCTTTGTATTAAGCGTTTACTTCTTCTTTTATCCAGTCGTAACCTTTTTTCTCTAACTCTAGGGCTAAAGATGCATCGCCAGATTTTACAATTTTTCCATCCATTAAAACGTGTACAAAGTCTGGTACTATATAATCTAATAAACGTTGGTAGTGCGTAATTACAACTACTGCATTGTCTTTAGATTTTAATTTATTTACACCATTAGAAACAATACGTAAAGCATCAATATCTAATCCAGAATCTGTTTCATCAAGAATGGCTAATTTTGGCTCTAACATTGCCATTTGAAATATTTCGTTACGTTTTTTCTCTCCACCAGAAAACCCTTCGTTTAGAGATCGAGATAAGAATTTACGGTCTATTTCTAATAATTCTGCTTTTTCCTTTATCATTTTTAACATTACGTTAGCAGGCATATTTTCTAAACCTTTAGCTTTACGCGTTTCGTTAATTGCTGTTTTAATAAAGTTAGTTACAGAAACACCTGGGATTTCTACAGGATATTGAAACGATAAAAAGACACCTTTATGTGCACGTTCTTCTGCTGCTAATTCCTCTATATCTTCATTCTCTAAAGTTATATTACCTTCGGTAACTTCGTAGTCTTCTTTTCCAGCTATTATTGAAGCTAATGTGCTTTTTCCTGCACCATTAGGTCCCATTATGGCGTGAACTTCTCCAGGATTAATTTCTAAGTTAATACCTTTTAATATAGATTTTCCGTCTATGTTAGCGTGTAAGTTTTTAATTTTTAACATTATAATGTGTTTGTTTTGAAAAGGTTGTAACCTTATTTTCCAATTTTAATAACTTCGTTTTCTTTTGGGTTTAATGCTTTAACACTAATTATTTCTTTAATGTTTATGTTATAATCCCAGCCTTCTTCGGTTGTGTTTTTTGGTTCTATTAAACCTCTAACTCTAACCTTAACCATATCTGTATGTTCTTTTTGAAATGGTTTAGCTTTTTCTGCTAATTCTTTTGTTTTCTTGTTTAGTAAAACACCATAAATTCCTGTTGCTGTTTGTAAAACTGCTGCATCTGAGTAATAAATAAAATCACCTTCAATTAAGGTTAATCCATCATTTGCAATAGTAGTTTTAATGTCTTTTACAACTTTTTCATCTTGCTTTGTTTCTTTTTTACAAGTGGTAAAACTTAGCGCAATTACTAATAGGTATAGTATGTTTTTCATTTTACTAAATATTATTTTAATGTTTATCCTACAGAACCTTCTAAACTAATTTCTAATAGTTTTTGTGCTTCTACAGCAAATTCCATTGGTAGTTTGTTTAAAACGTCTTTACTAAACCCATTTACAATTAATGCAATTGCTTTTTCTGTGTCTATACCACGTTGGTTACAGTAAAAAATTTGATCTTCTCCAATTTTACTTGTAGTTGCTTCGTGTTCTATAATTGCGGTTTTATTTTTTGCTTCTATATATGGAAATGTATGTGCACCACAATCATTTCCCATTAATAAACTGTCGCATTGCGAAAAGTTTCTTGCGTTTTCTGCGCGAGAATTAATTTGTACTAATCCACGATATGAGTTTTGAGATTTTCCTGCAGAAATTCCTTTAGAAATTATTGTAGACTTGGTGTTTTTACCCAAGTGTATCATTTTTGTTCCTGTATCTGCTTGTTGGTAATTGTTTGTTACTGCAATAGAATAAAATTCTCCGGTAGAGTTATCGCCTTTTAAAATACAACTTGGATATTTCCAAGTTACTGCAGAACCTGTTTCTACTTGTGTCCAAGATATTTTTGCGTTTTTCTCGCAAAGTCCACGTTTAGTTACAAAATTATACACGCCACCTAGACCTTGTGCATTTCCTGGATACCAGTTTTGTACTGTAGAATATTTAATTTCAGCATCGTCTAAAGCAATAAGTTCTACAACTGCTGCGTGTAATTGATTTTCGTCTCTGCTTGGAGCAGTACAACCTTCAAGGTAACTTACATAACTTCCTTCGTCTGCAATTACTAAAGTTCTTTCAAATTGACCTGTTCCTGCTTGGTTTATACGGAAATATGTAGATAGTTCCATTGGACATTTTACGCCTTTTGGAATGTAGCAAAATGATCCATCTGAAAATACAGCACTATTTAATGCAGCGTAAAAATTATCTTTGGTTGGTACAACTGTACCTAAATATTTTTTTACTAATTCGGGATGTTCTTGTATAGCTTCAGAAATTGGCATAAAAATAATACCTTTTTCTCCTAACGTTTTCTTGAATGTTGTGGCTACAGAAACTGAATCTACTACAATATCCATTGCAATATTATTCATTTTCTTTTGCTCGTCTACAGAGATTCCAAGTTTTTTATACATGGCTAATAAATCTGGATCTACGTCGTCTAAAGTTTTATTAGGATCTACAGCAACTGGAGCAGAGTAATAGGCAATAGCTTGAAAGTCTGGTTTTTTATAGTTAACATTTGCCCATTCTGGCTCAGTCATATTTTTCCAAACTTTGAAAGCTTCCAAACGCCAATCGGTCATCCATTGTGGTTCGTTCTTTTTCTTAGAAATAGCACGTACAATGTCTTCATTTAGACCAATAGGAAAAGTTTCAGATTCAATATCTGTATAAAAACCATATTCATATTCTTTGGTTTTTAATTCTTCTCTTAAGTCATCTTCAGTATATTTCATACTATGAGTTATGTTGTTTTAATGTTGTAAAGTTTTACGTCTTATTTTAAGTGTTATGCCACTTATTAGCTTGTAAACTTTATTCAATTTTAATTTATTAAATTCATTTTAGTAATATGTTCTATAATAAAAGATTAAATATTATGGAGTTTTAAACTTTGTTATTTAATGTTTTAAAATATTTATAAAACTAATTAATTCTTTTGTTGTCTCTTTTTAGAAACACTACTTTGTACTTTGTGATGCTAAAACAAAAGCTATTGTAATTTGATTTTTAAATCGGAATTCTTTTAAAAGAATAAATTTTAGTTAGTTAGAAAATTTATTACGTTTTAATTTTAAATCTCTTGTCTATAACGAAAACGATTCTCCGCAGCCGCAAGTTCTATTCGCGTTAGGATTGTTAAAAACAAATCCTGTTCCGTTTAATCCTCCAGAATATTCTAAAGTGGTCCCAATTAAGTATAAAAAACTTTTTTTGTCTACTATTATTTTAACACCATTATCTTCAAAGATTTTATCTTCTTCGGATTGGTTTTGGTCAAAATTTAAATCGTAAGATAAACCAGAACAACCACCGCTTTTAACACCAACACGTACAAAGTGTACATTAGCATCAAAGCCATCATCATTCATTAGCTCTACGACTTTTTTCTTGGCAATGTCTGAAACTTTTATCATAGTTTTTCAATTAGAATTAATCTAAATAAAGTACAAATATACAATATAAGTCCCTTTTTTTTCAAGAACCTAACATTAAATTAATGTATAGTGTAATAAGAGTTTTCTATTGATTTTCAAACTGTGGATTGTTTACAAAATTTGGATCGGAAAGCGTAAGTAAAAAGGCTTTTAAATTTGCCTTGTCTTGTGTTGGTAATTGTACACCACCTTGATTAACTTTTTTTATTAAAGCATCTATGGTTGGTGAGTTTTGAATGCCTTCGCTATAATGATTTATGACATCGTCTAGTGTAGCAAATCGTCCGTCGTGCATGTAAGGTGCGGTGTATTCTAAATTTCTTAAAGATGGCGATTTAAACTTTCCGTTATCGTTTGGGTCTCCTGTAAAAGCTCCTAAGCCTAAATCCGTAAATGTTGCATCTAAACCATTATTATGAAATTTATTATCTGTCCAAAGTGGATTATTTGGATTTCCATGACAATGGAAGCAGTCGCCTCTTTCTTCATTCATAAAAACGTCTAGGCCATCTAATTCTTGTGGAGTAAGTGTTTCTTGTCCTAAACTATATCTATCGAATTTTGAATTTCCCGAAATTAAAGTGCGCTCAAATTGCGCAATTGCTTGTGTTACTAATGTTTTTGTTATGGTTGATGTTTTAAATGCTTGTTTAAATAATTTAGGATATTCTGGATGATTTTGAAGTCTGTTTTCTACTATTTCCCAACTAGAATTCCCCATTTCGTTAGCCTGTATTATTGGTTCTAACGCTTGCTGCTCTAGGCTAAATTTATGCCCATCCCAGAAGAATTTTTCATCAAAATTCCAAGCTAAATTAAATAATGGCATAGAATGTCTTGTTCCTATTAATCCATTTACACCAGTGCTTAGTACCGTATTATCTGAAAACGATTCTTGCGGATTATGGCACGTTGCACAAGATACCGAATTGTCTGAAGATAAGAGTTTATCGAAAAATAGTTTTTTTCCAAGAGCAACACCTTCAATAGTAAGTTTATTATTTGCTGGAATTAATGGTGCAATTAATTTCTGTTGAAAGAGTTCTGGAACTTCTAAGTTATAAGGTATAGGTTCATACACATTTGCATCTGATTCTTTGTCTCCACAAGACATCAAAATTAATAGTAGTATAAATCTAAACTGTTTCATTTTTAGTTACTTATTTCTCCAATATTAAACACAGATTCTATATTTTCTTGCATCATTTTTTGAGCGCTATAGTTAGGCATTAATGGTGTGTCTAATACGTTTAAATCCCAAGTGTTAGGGTTTTTAAATAGTTCGGCAATATCTAATTTTAATTCAATAGATGTGTTGTTTGTCACAAAAATTGGATTGGCTAATTCTATGGTTACAAAGTTTTGTTCAAAAACGCCATCGCTAATTCTTGCTGTTCCATTGTGATAGTTAAAAGCTGTAGGTGTTGTATTTATATTATATTTCCCATCAAATTGAAGAAAATGATAACCGCCACCAAGTGGTGTTGGCCAGTTCCAAGATGCTGTATTTAAGTCTTGGTAAGCTCCATCTATATTGTCTTCTTCGTTAAAACCCCAAATTAGTTTTAAAGTGTAATTTCCTGATGGAATTGAAATATCTCCATTAAAGTTATAAGAGTCTATCTCAGCTAAATCTGTGAATTTATAGTCTTTTAGTTTATATGCTAACCCGCTAGAATTTATTAACTCTATACGTGATATTAAATATCTAAATCTTTCAATATTTAAAACCTCACCATTTGCATTTGTTAAATCTAAATCTGTAAAGTTTTCTGCAGTTACTGCTGTATCGTTAAAAGAATGACTTAGTTTGAAACTTATATTTGCGTTTGAAGAAATGTTGTCGTCTTGGTCTTCTCCACAACTAATAAATAGGCTTGTTGCAATAATTAGGGCTAATATTTTTCTCATTTTATTTAATCTTTATAACTAATAGGTCTGTAAAACCTTTGTTGTTATTTAAATCTTTATCATTACTAGTGGTTTCTCCTACTGAGATAATTGTTCCATTATTAATTTGAACACTATCATAAATTAAATCTTCGTTAGATCCACCAATAGATTTGGTCCAAATAAGTTCTCCATTTTCATTTATTTCTGCTACAAAAGCATCATTTTGGCCATTATTAGAGCTAATATCTCCATCTAAACTTCTAGAGGCTCCAGAAATAATATAACCATTTACGCTTTTACTTATACTTGTTCCTGTGTCAAAGCCAGTTCCACCTATTGTTTTTTCCCAAAGTAATTCGCCGAAAGGTGAAATTTTAATTAACCAAATATCTGATCCACCAATATTATTGGATATATCTGTATTGTTACTTCTTGTGTTTCCAATGATTAAGAAATTACCATCTGTTGTATTTACTATACCTCTAGCTTCGTCTATTTCTGAGCCGCCAAAATTTTTCTCCCAAAGTAAAACTCCAGAATTAGATATAGAAACAACCCAATAGTCGTATGAGCCTTTGTTATTTGTAATGTCTACGTCTTCGCTATCTGATGCGCCTATAAGAATAAAACTACCATCTGAAGCTTGTGTTATTCCGTAAGGATCATCGGATAGGTTTCCACCAAAATATTTTGTCCACTCTTGGTTTCCATTACTATCTAACTTTATAGCCCAATAATCTCCACCAGCATGTCTTGAATAGTAGCTTTTACTATTTCCTTCACCTGCAGATGCTGTAACATCTAATACACCAGAGATTAAATAGCCTTGGTCTTGTGTTTGTATAATAGAATATGCTCTATCTGATCCATTATAACCAAATGATTTTTCCCATAATAGGTTACCATCAGCATCTAGTTTACTTATCCAAAAATCTTGATTTCCGTTGTTTATGGTAATATCTTGATCGCTGCTAGAGCCGTATCCGGTTATTGCAAAACCACCATCTTGTGTGGCAACAATATCATTTCCTCTATCGTCTAAGGTTCCGCCGTAGGTTTTAGACCATAATAGTTGATTGGTTTTGTTAAATTTTAATAACCAATAATCAAAACTGTCTTCGTTCTTATCTGTAATATCTCCATTAATAGATTGTGTATAGCCTAATATAGCATATCCACCATCTAAAGTTGCTACAACAGATTGACCGCTTTCATTTTTCTGACCGCCATAATTTTTAGCAAATTCAAATTTTCCACTAACAGAATTGTTTTGAACTTGGTCGTCATGGTTTTTACAACTAAATTGTAGAATACAGGCAGTAGCTAAAATAAAGTTGGTAATTTTCATAATTAATTTTTTCTTACAATAAGTAGTCCTCTTTCTATATCTCCAATAATAATGTTTTCGCTATTAAAATAAGGATAAATACTCCATGCTCCATTAAAATTAGCACTATTACTATTTGGATAAGTATCAAAGAAATGGGTTTCTGTCATGGCGTTAGAAGATGCGCTAATGTTGTCTATATTTAAAATTCTTAATCCAGCTCTATAATTAGCTAAATAGAATTCGTTTCCTTTTACATAACCATTGTGATCTATTGCTGGAGTTGGTCCTGTATATATTGATGAAAGTATAGGGTTATCTAAATCTGTAAAATCGAAAATAATAGTTTTAGTGTTAAAACCAAAATTCATTTCATCGGTTTCATCTCCTAAAATAAAGTAGCGTTGATCTTCTGTAAACCAACCTTGGTGTGCATAAGATGTTTGAGGGTAAGTAAAATCACTAATAGGAATTACATTATTTTTATCTGTAACGTCTAGAATAACAACTTTATCTGTGTTACCATTACTACCTACATAAATTTCTTTTCCTTGATAATCAGTATCTGGTCCGTTGTAAGTAATTACTTGCGCATCATGTGAGTATCCGCCAGCTGTATAATCACCCAATAATATTGGGTTTGTTGGCGTAGAAATATCTATAAAAATTGGTCCTCCACCATTTGTAGAACTACAGCCAACCAAATAGGCTACAGCTTCACTTTCGTTAATTACAATATTGTGGCAACTTCCAACTCCAGTATATAAGGCGTCTTGTGTGAAAACTTGCGGTGGGTTAGTTACGTTTCTAAGTCTTGTTAGATCAAAAACTTGCATACCATGCGCTCCAACATTATCTGCAACAATAAATGCATGGTTGTTAAATACTTTTACATCTCTCCAGAAATTACTACCAGCAGATGAATTTAGTCTTCCTAGGAAAATAGGATTAGTTGGATTAGAAACATCTACAAAAGCTGTGGTATTAGTCATACCAACTAAAGCATATTCTTTACCGGTTTGAGTATCTGTCCAACCCCAAACATCGCTTCCTTCGGCAGAACTAGAACCTGACAATGTCAACACATCGATTGAGCCCATTAAGTCTAACCCATTACAAGGGAAAATTCCTGCCATTCCATTTTCACATGGCGCTAAAGGTGTTAATGTTGAGTCGCAAACATCTCCAATGCCATTTGAATTAGCGTCTGTTTGATCTGGATTAGCCGTTTCGGGGCAGTTATCTATTGTGTTTAGTATGCCATCGCCATCTTTATCGTCGTCACATTCGTTTCCTATTCCGTCATTATCAATATCTGCTTGATCTGTATTTGCAATGGTAAGACAGTTATCTGTAGCGTCTGGAATTCCGTCTTGATCTTGGTCTTGTTCACAAACATCTCCAATACCATTTGAATTAGCGTCTGTTTGATCTGGATTAGCTGCGTTTGGGCAATTATCTGTAGCATCTGGAATTCCATCTGAGTCTGAATCTAAACTTGCTTGCGTTTGTCCGTTATTTGATGAAAAATCAGCTGGTTCGTCTTTACAAGATGTAATTATTGATAAGATAGAAACAATTGTAATTGATAAAAGTAGGTTTTTATTCATTTTATAATTTTAATTTACAATCAATTTTTTAGTGTGTTGATTATTTATTTTTATTAGATAAATACCTTCAGGCATATTTGAAGTATTTATTTTTTTGGAGGTCGTTTTTAATTTTTCACTTTTATAAATTAATTGCCCTAATAAATCGTATATAAAAATAGTGTTAATTAGATTAGTGTTATTTGATTTTATAATAAAATAATCCTTAGCTGGGTTAGGGCTTAGTGAAAAGTTGCTATTTTTTGTAAATTTTGGCGTTTTAAGTGTATTACTTTTACGAACTATAAAGAGACCTTGTTCAATATCGTTAATAATAATGTTTCCACTAGTAAAATATGGGTAAATACTCCAAGTGCCGTTGTAATTAACATTATTGTCCGCTGGATATGTATCAAAATAACCTATTTCCGTCATAGGATTCATAGCAGTGTTATCTATATTGGAAATATCTAAAACGCGCATTCCAGCTCTGTAATTAGCTAAGAAAAATTTATTTCCTTTTACATAACCATTATGATCTATAGCTTTTTCTGGTCCAAAATAAGTTCTTGTTAGTCCTGAGTTTGCTGTATTGTCAAAATCTATATCTAAATCTGTAAAATCAAAAATTAGAGTTTTTGTGTTAAAACCATGAGTTATTTCATCTACTTCATCACCTAATATAAAATATTTTTGATCTTCTGTAAACCAGCCTTGATGTGCATATTCTGTTTGTGTATAAGTAAAGCTATTAATTGCAATAACGTTATTTTTATCTGTTACGTCTAGTATAACGACTTTATCTGTATTACCATTACTACCTACATAAATTTGTTTCCCTGTAATTCCATTTGCAGGATCATAATAGTCCTTATCTGGGCCAATATATGTTACTACTTGTGCATCATGAGAATAGCCGCCAATGATGTAGTCATTAATATAAGTTGCAGTTGGATTTGTAGCTGTAGCACCAGGAGAAAATTGAGATAAGTCAATAAAAATTGGTCCGCCGCCATTTGTAGAAGTACAGCCTACCAAATATGCTATAGCTTCACTTTCGTTAATTACAATATTATGGCAACTTCCAATTCCTGTATAAACAGAATCAGCTGTGTAGGTATTGTTAACAGACGTTTCGGTTCTTAATCTTTTTAAATCAAAAACTTGCATGCCATGAGCACCAACATTATCTGCTATAATAAATGCGTAATTGTTATATATTTTAACATCTCTCCAAACACTAGAGTTAGAGTTTGTATTTAATCTCCCCATAAAAATTGGGTTTATAGGATCTGTAATATTTACAAAGGCAGTGCTGTTTCTGTAGCAAGCTATAGCATATTCATTTCCATTTAATGGATCTGTCCAGCCCCAAATATCACTAGCTTTAGCTCCATTACTTAATTCAGAAATAGGCATAAAAGCCATTAAATCGTAGTCGTTACAAGGGTAAATGCCACCAGCTAAATTTCCAGTACATTCTTGCACTTGAGAAAAAGAAAAAAAAGGAACGTAAAGTAGAAATAGTATTACGTGTAATTTATTAAAAATCATTAGCTGTTTGTAAGTAAAGTGTTATCAAAAATAGGAAAATATAATGAAATTCGTAAAGGAATATTGTTAAAACATTCATTTTAAGCATTTAATCTTAATAAAATTACATTTTAACAAACTTGTGTATTGCTAAATATTACTTAATTTTGCAGTATGATAGAGGATAAAAATCAACAACGTACAGATTTAAATACTTTGGGCGAATTTGGCCTAATAGAACATTTAACCAAGAATTTCGAAATAAATCACAAATCAACAATAAAAAGTATTGGAGACGATGCTGCTGTGCTTAATTTTGGAAAAAAACAAGTAGTTGTAACCACAGATTTTCTAGTGGAAGGTGTACATTTCGATTTAAGCTATATGCCATTAAAGCATTTAGGTTACAAAGCTGTTGTGGTTAATTTGTCCGATGTTTTTGCAATGAACGCATCTGCAACTCAAATTACGGTTTCAGTAGCGGTTTCTAATCGTTTTCCATTGGAAGCTTTAGAAGAGTTATATGCAGGAATAGAAACTGCAGCAAAGTTATATAATGTAGATGTTGTTGGTGGAGACACCACATCGTCTTTATCTGGATTAACAATTTCTATTACAGCTTTAGGTGAAGTTGAAAAAGAAGATGTAGTCTACAGATCTGGAGCAAAACCTAACGATTTATTAGTGTTAACAGGAGACGTTGGTGCAGCATATTTAGGATTACAAGTTCTAGAACGTGAAAAAGAAGTGTTTAAGGTAGATCCACAAAACCAACCAGATTTAGATGCTTATACTTATATTATTGAGCGCCAATTAAAGCCTGAAGCGAGGCAAGATGTTGTTAAATTGTTGGCAGATTTAGAGGTGAAACCTACCAGTATGATTGATGTTAGCGACGGACTTTCGTCTGAAATTCTGCATATTTGTAAACATAGTAATGTAGGTTGCGATCTTTACGAAGATAAGTTGCCATTAGATCCGCAAGTTATTTCAACAGCTGAAGAATTTAATATGGATAGCACAACTATAGCATTAAATGGAGGCGAGGATTATGAGTTGTTAATGACTATTTCGCAAGAAGATTTCCCTAAAATAAAAGCCAATCCAAACTTTACAGTTATTGGTTATATGACAGAACCAGAACGCGGAAAACATTTAGTAACTCGTGGCGAAACCAAAGTAGAATTACAAGCACAAGGTTGGAAAAATTTTCAAGAAGAGAATTAATTAGTGTAATTTAATAAGCTGCCAAGTTTAGGTTTGTACTCCGGTTAAACGCACAAAAAAATTGAATATTAAGCTTTAATAAATTGAAGTAAGGCCGATTTTAAATCGGCTAAATCTTCTATTTGACTCATGTGTCCGCCTTGTAACGCTATAAATTCTGTATTACAATCTGAAGCTACAGTTTTTAAAGTTTCAAAATCCAAAACAGGATCTTTTATTCCAGCAATTATTAATTTTTTAAAAGTAGCATTTTTTAAAAACTCGGTTTGATTTTTTCTGTTTTTCATACCTTCTTGAGCGGCAATATAACCTTGAATTGGTGTTTTTAAGGCTTCAGTTTTAAGAGCTTCAATATCTTTAGAAAACACATCTCTGTTTTCTGTAAAAAACAAATTACTTATAGACATAGAAACTAAGCTTTCGTAGTATTTTTTCGCTGTTTTTATGGCTCTATTTCTAATTATAATACGATCTTTTGTATCTACTTCTGGTGTAGAATTCATTAAACACAAACTCTTAATATTAGCAGGCTTTAATTTAGCTAAAGCCAAGGCAATATAGCCACCAAGAGAATGGCCTATAATTTTATAAGTAGATATTTCTAAATGATTTAAAATAGCTTTTACAGCATAGGAAAAATCTTCCATGGTATGAACATAACCTAAGCAATCCGATTTTCCATGACCTAATAAATCTATAACAATAACTTGATTTTTTCTAGATAATTCTTCAATTAAATTAACCCACATAGTGCTGTTTTCTAAAAAACCGTGTAATAAAACAATAGGTTCTCCAGTTCCTATTACGGAATAAAATATATTGGCACTTTTGTGTTCTAAAATCATTTTTCTATTATATTCGGTAAAGATAAATTCCTGAAATGAATAAAACTAAAGAAATACTAATAACTAGCTTTGTATTATTTTTTAAGTGTTTTGGTAGGTTTAGCTTGTTTTACAACCATTTTTAGGTGTTCAGGCTGGCGAGAATTGGTGGTTAGCTATTTTAGCTCATGCAAAATTGTAAGGGGCATTATTCGATTTTGCTAAAAAAGTATCTCCATTATTTACTAGTATTTATTGTTTTGTTATTTATATAATTTGTGTGCTGCTACCTGCGCCAAGAACAGCAAGTATTACATACGAAATACCTTTTACAGCTTTTGTAATCTTATTTTCTAAATTAAAAGCACAAAAAAACCACTAACAATGTAGTGGTTTTAAATCTATAAGTTAAAGAAGATTATTTGTTCATTAAATCTTCAATTTCTTCAATTTCAATTGGAATATCTCTCATTAAGTTAAAAGGTGCTCCGTTAGCTTGAATAACTAAATCGTCTTCTAATCTAATTCCTAAGTTTTCGTCTGGAATATAAATACCAGGTTCAACTGTAAAAACCATATTTTCTTGCATTGGCTCAGTTAAAAGTCCGTAATCGTGTGTATCTAATCCAATATGGTGACTTGTACCGTGCATAAAGTATTTTTTGTATGCTGGCCAATCTGGATTTTCGTTTTGCACGTCTGCCTTGTCTAATAAGCCTAAACCTAATAATTCGCTAGTCATCATTTTACCAACTTCTACGTGGTAATCGGCCCAAATTGTTCCGGGAACTAATAATTTAGTCGCATCGTTTTTTACTCTATTTACAGCATTGTAAACCGCTTTTTGTCGGTCTGTAAAACGTCCAGAAACAGGAATTGTTCTAGTCATATCGCTACTATAATTAGCATAGCTTGCGCCAGCATCTATAAGAATTAGATCTCCAGCTTTACACTCTTGGTTGTTTTCTATATAATGTAATACGTTGGCGTTATTTCCAGAGGCTATAATTGGCGTGTAAGCAAATCCATCTGATCTGTTATTTAGAAACTCGTGCATAAATTCGGCTTCTAAATTGTATTCAAAAACACCAGGTTTTGTAAAGTTTAAAACACGGCGCATACCTTTGTTGGTAATATCGCAGGCTTTTTGCATTAAATCTAACTCAATTGGATCTTTTATAGAGCGTAAACGCTGTAAAATAGGGTTTGATTTGGCTACGCTATGCGCAGGATATTTTTCTTTAAGCCATTTTGTAAAACGATCTTCGCGCGTTTGTGTTTCTACATTTGCACGGTAATGTTCGTTAGTATTTATATAAATAGTTTCGGCCTGAGATAACATTTCGGCTAAGACTTTATGTAAATCAGATAACCAATACACGGTTTTTACACCACTTGTTGCAAAAGCAGCTTCTTTAGTTAATTTTTCGCCTTCCCAAACAGCAATTAAATCACTGGTTTCTTTTAAAAATAAAACCTCACGATTTTTAGGATTAGGACAATCTGGAAATAAAACTAAAATGCTTTCTTCTTGATCTACACCACTTAAATAAAAGATATCTCTGTGTTGTGCAAAAGGTAACGTACTATCTGCACTAACAGGATAAATATCGTTAGAGTTAAAAAAAGCAATCCCTTTAGGTTGCATTTTTGCAGCAAAGTTTTTTCTGTTTTTAATAAACAACTTAGAATCTATTCTGTTGTATTTCATAGCATGTATTTTTTAAAAAATAATCTTAATCAAAGGTAATAACTCCTAATTAATTCTAAAAATTAAGAACGTCTTCTATCTCCAGAGTTGCGTCCTTTTTGGTCATCGGTTCTTCGGTTAGAAGGTCTTTGTCTTTTAGGTCTTGCAGATCCAGAACCTTTGTTGTCTGAATATTTCTTTTTGTTTTTTTGAGTTGCCGCCTTTTTTGGTGGCGCAGTATCTGTAGGTTCGTAACCTGGAATAATACCGGTTTCTAAACGTTCGTTTAATACTTTTTCTATGGCTTTCTTATAGTCCATTTCTTCACTACAAACTAAAGAAATTGCTTCTCCTTTTGCTCCAGCACGACCTGTTCTACCAATTCTATGTACGTAATCTTCCGGTACATTTGGTAGTTCAAAGTTAACAACGTGTGGTAAAAGTGGAATGTCTAATCCACGAGCTGCAATATCTGTAGCTACTAAAACTCTAATACTATTACTTTTAAAATTAGCTAAAGCTTTAGTTCTTGCGGCTTGACTTTTATTTCCATGAATTGCGGCTGCTGTAATATTGGCTTTGTTAAGCTTTTCTGTTAATTTATTTGCGCCGTGTTTTGTACGCGTAAAAATTAAAACCTGACTCCAATTTCCGTCTTTAATTAAATTAATTAACACTTCTGTTTTTTTACCTTTATCAACATTGTAAACACGTTGTGTAATAGTTTCTGTAGCTGTATTTTCTGGAGTAGCTTCAACAGATACAGGATTGTTTAAAAAAGTATGCGCTAAAGTTTTAATATCTTTAGAAAACGTAGCCGAAAACAATAAATTTTGTCTTTCGCTTGGCATTAAAGAGATTACTTTTTTAATGTCTCTTAAAAACCCCATATCAAGCATTCTATCTGCTTCATCTAAAACAAAAACTTTTACGCGTTTTAAAGATAATGCGCCTTGACTTTCTAAATCTAATAAGCGTCCTGGTGTTGCAACTAAAACATCTACGCCACGACGTAATGTTGTAATTTGAGCTTTGGCTTTTACGCCACCAAAAATAACAGCACATTTAATATCTAAATGCTCGCTGTATTCTCTAACGTTTTCATAAACTTGCGCAGCTAATTCTCTTGTTGGTGTAAGAATTAAAGATCTAATTGGTCTTTTCCCTTCTTTTTTAGTTGCAGCTAGAATTTCTAAAATTGGTAAAGTAAATCCGGCAGTTTTTCCGGTTCCTGTTTGTGCAGAGGCTAAAACATCTTTACCTTCTAATATGTGTGGAATTGCTTTTTCTTGTATAGGCGATGGTTGTGTATAACCTTTCGCTTTAACGGCTTTCAAAATGTGTTCTGATAGGCCTAATTCTTCAAATGTCATAAATTGTATTTCAAACCCAATAATTACGTTTTGGGTATATATAAGTCGCAAAAGTACGCTTATTTACGTCAAACTTGTAGTTTTTAAGCTATTTATAGCGTTTTACGCGTTTTCTTCTGTATTTTTAAGGTGAATTTTTACGGAATTAATTCAAAATATCAAATTCATTATGAAAATATTATGTTCTATTCTAGCTTTTTTTACTTTAGTTTCTTCGGTTGATGCTCAGCAAGACGCTTTAAAACTTCAAGATTTTAAAGCACAATCTATAGTTAAAAATATAGCCTTTAAAAATATTGGACCTACTGTAATGAGTGGTCGTGTTGTAGATGTAGCTGTTAACCCAAATAACCCAAGCGAGTTTTATGTGGCTTACGCATCTGGTGGCGTTTGGTATACAAAAAATAATGGAAGTAGCTTTATGCCAATTATGGATAATTATCCAACCCAAAATGTAGGAGATATTGCGGTGCATTGGGACAGCAAAACCATTTATGTTGGTACTGGAGAAAATAACAGTTCACGATCATCTTACGCAGGAATTGGAGTATTAAAATCTACAGATAATGGCGAAAACTGGGAACATATTGGATTACCAAATTCGCAACATATTGGTCGTATTGTAATAAACCCTAATAATAAAGACGAAGTTGTTATTGGTGTTTTAGGAAGTTTATATACGTCAAATCAAGATAGAGGAATTTATAAAACATTAAATGGTGGAAAAACGTGGAATAAAACACTTTTTGTAGACAATTTAAGCGGAATTATTGATGTTCAATATGCGCCAGAAAATTTTAATGTTATGTATGCGGCTTCTTGGACTAAAGATAGAAAAGCATGGAATTTTAATGGAAACGGAAACAATTCAGCAATATATAAAAGTAAAGATGCAGGAACTACATGGATTAAAATTTCTACAGTACAAAGTGGATTTGTAACAGGAGATACGGTTGGTAGAATTGGTTTAGCCGTTTTTAATGCTGAAACGATTTATGCGTATCACGATAATCAGGCAAGAAGACCTTTGGAACCAAAAAAAAATAAAAAACGTGGTTTAACTAAAGACGATTTTAAAACAATGTCCGAAACCGAGTTTTTGGCTTTAACCGATAAAAAATTAAATGGCTTTTTAAAAACAAATAATTTTCAAGAAAAATACCGTGCAGAAAATGTAAAGCAAATGGTTAGAAGCGGCAACGTAAAACCTATAGATTTGGCACATTATTTAGAAGATGCTAATTCTATGCTTTTTAATACGCCAGTAGTTGGCGCAGAAGTATACAAAACAGTTAATGGCGGTAAAAATTGGTCTAAAACACATAAGGACTATTTAGACGATTTGGTCTATAGCTATGGCTATTATTTTGGCGAAATTAGAGTGGATCTTCAAAATCAAGATAATATCTATATTTTAGGTGTTCCTATTTTAAAATCTAAAGATGCAGGTAAAACATTTAAATCTATAAGCAGAGAAAATGTTCACGCAGATCACCAAGCACTTTGGGTAAATCCTAAAAAAGCAGGTCATTTAATTAATGGAAATGATGGCGGTTTAAACATGAGTTACGACGATGGCGAAACTTGGGAAAAACTAAACGTAAATCCAGTTGGCCAGTTTTACACTGTAAATGTAGATAATGAAACGCCTTATAATGTTTATGGTGGATTACAAGATAATGGAGTTTGGGTTGCGCCAAATAATGCACAGATTAATAAATCCTGGCAGCAATCTGGACAACAACCTTATAAAAATATTATGGGTGGAGATGGAATGCAAATTCAAATTGATACTAGAAATTCTAACATTGTTTACACAGGTTATCAGTTTGGTAATTATTATAGAATTAATAGAGAAACCAACGCTCGAAAATACATTCAGCCCAAACATTTGTTAGGCGAAAGTCCTTATAGATTTAATTGGCAAACACCAATTTTATTATCGTCCCACAATCAGGATATTTTATACTTAGGAGGAAACAAATTAATGCGTTCTTTAAATCAAGGAAACGATTGGGAAGCTATTTCTGCAGATTTAACCAAAGGTGGAAAAAAAGGAAATGTAGCTTTTGGAACTTTAACTACAATTAGCGAATCGCCTTTTAAATTTGGATTAATTTATACAGGATCGGATGACGGTTTGGTGCAAATCACAAAAAATGCAGGTGCAACTTGGACAGTTATCTCTAATAACTTACCACAAGATTTGTGGGTTACGCGTGTAGTAGCTTCTCAACATGAAAAAGAACATGTCTATGTTACTTTAAATGGTTACAGGGACGACGATTTTAAAAGTTATGTCTACAAGTCTAAAGATTATGGAGTAACTTGGGAACTTATAGATTCTGGGATTGCAAAGTCGCCAGTAAACGTTTTAAGAGAAGATTTAGAAAAAGAAAACATCTTGTATTTGGGAACAGATAATGGTGCTTATATTTCTTTTAATAAAGGTGAAAATTGGCACGCTTTTTCGGGTAATTTACCAGCAGTTGCTGTGCACGATTTAGTCCTGCAAAAGGCGTCTGGAGATTTGTTGTTAGGAACGCACGGACGAAGCATTTATAAAACGAACATAAGAACGCTTCAAAATTATTCAGATTCATTTTTAAAAGAAACTATTACTGTTTTTGATCTTGAAAACGTAAATCATTCTTCATATTGGGGAAATTCTTGGAGTAAATGGTTAAAAGCTTCAGAACCAAGCTTAGAGTTTCAAATATTTTCTAATAAACCACAAGAAATTGAGGTAAAAGTTCTGTCTGAAACTAAAAAAGAATTAAATCGATTTACTATAAGAGCAGATAAAGGTTTTAATTCTGCGCGTTATAATCTAACTTTAACTAAAAAAGGCCTTAAAGCATTGCTTAAAGAAGACACGAGTTTAGATATTGAAGCTGCCAAAAATGGAGAAAGTTATTTACCAAAAGGTGTTTATGTTCTTGATTTTAATGGTGTAGAAAAAAAGTTTAAGGTTAAGTAATGGTTTTACATAGCTTAGTTTAAAAATAAACAAGTAAAAAGTTAAACAAAATTGGTTTCTAATTAAACCCATTCTAAATAAGCCTATAATTAAGAGTTAATATTTGTAAGAGTTTGCTTTGCACCTTATCTTTGTTTGACAATCAATTTAACTATAAAATAATGAGCGGAATTTTAAATTCTTCAATAGGAAGAAAGTTTGCTATGGCACTTTCAGCACTCTTTCTAATGGTTTTCTTACTACAGCATTTCTCAATTAACATTTTATCTGTATTAAGTCCAGATACGTTTAACGAAGTTTCTCACTTTATGGGAACATTTTGGGTTATTCAGTATTTATTACAACCAGTATTAATCTTTGGTGTTGTTTTTCATTTTGTAATGGGATTCATATTAGAGATTAAAAACAACAAAGCAAGACAAATTAGTTATGCTAAAAATAATGGCGGTGCAAATTCTACTTGGATGAGTCGTAATATGATATGGAGTGGACTAGCTATTCTAGCGTTTGTAGTCCTTCATTTCTACGATTTCTGGTTGCCAGAAGTAACCACTAAATTTATTGATGGTGATATGTCTGGACTTATTGATCCAAGTAACTCTGAAAGTGGATTAAGATATTATGAAGAATTACAACATAAATTTGTTGATGCTTGGAGAGTTGTTCTTTATGTTATTGCTTTTATCTTTTTAGCACTACATTTATTACATGGGTTTAATTCGGCATTCCAATCTATTGGAGCAAATAATAAATACACAAAAGGTTTGAAAACATTTAGTAAAATTTATGCAATTGGTATTCCAGTTGGATTTATTTTTATTGCAATTTTTCATTTTTTAAACCACTAAAATATAGTTTACTATGGCTTTAGATTCAAAAATACCAAAAGGTCCAATTGCAGACAAATGGACTAATTATAAAAATAAAATTGATCTTGTTAATCCAGCAAACAAACGTAATATAGACGTAATAGTTGTTGGTACTGGTTTAGCTGGAGGATCAGCTGCTGCAACGCTTGCAGAGTTAGGATATAACGTAAAAGCATTTTGTTTTCAAGATTCTCCAAGACGTGCGCATTCAATTGCTGCACAAGGTGGAATTAATGCAGCGAAAAATTACCAAGGAGATGGAGATTCTACATACAGATTATTTTACGATACTGTAAAAGGTGGAGATTACCGCTCTAGAGAGGCAAATGTTTATCGTTTAGCTGAGGTTTCTACAAATATTATTGATCAATGTGTTGCTCAAGGAGTTCCTTTTGCTCGTGAATATGGTGGGTTGTTAGATAACCGATCTTTTGGTGGTGTATTAGTTTCTCGTACTTTTTATGCAGCTGGACAAACAGGACAACAATTACTATTAGGAGCTTATTCTGCTATGAACCGTCAAATTGGTCGTGGTAAAATTAAAATGTACAACCGTCATGAAATGCTTGACGTTGTTAAAGTTGATGGAAAAGCTCGTGGAATTATAACACGTAATTTAATTAATGGAGACATAGAACGTCACTCAGCTCATGCTGTAGTTCTTGGAACTGGAGGTTACGGTAACGTATTTTTCCTATCAACAAATGCAATGGGTTCTAACGTAACAGCAGCTTGGAAAGCTCACAAGCGTGGTGCTCATTTTGCAAATCCTTGTTACACACAAATTCACCCAACATGTATTCCTGTTTCAGGAGATCACCAGTCTAAACTTACGTTAATGTCTGAATCTCTTAGGAATGATGGACGTATTTGGGTGCCAAAACATAAAAAAGATGTAGAGGCAATTAGAAATAAAACCTTAAAGCCTACTCAACTTGCTGAAGAAGATAGAGATTACTATTTAGAACGTCGTTATCCTGCATTTGGTAATTTAGTACCAAGAGATGTTGCTTCCCGAGCAGCAAAAGAGCGTAGTGATGCTGGTTTTGGTGTAAATGCAACTGGAGAAGCTGTGTATCTAGATTTTGCTTCTGCTTTTATGCGTTATGGTAAAGAGCAAGCGCATATTAAAGGTTTAAATGAAAACGACGATGCATTAGTAAAGAAATTAGGACAGGAAATAGTTAAAGCTAAATATGGTAACTTATTCCAGATGTATGAAAAAATTGTAGATGAAAATCCATACGAAACACCTATGATGATTTACCCTGCAGTACATTACACAATGGGTGGACTTTGGGTTGATTATAATTTAATGACAAATGTGCCTGGATTGTATGCTATAGGAGAAGCTAACTTCTCTGATCATGGTGCAAACAGACTTGGAGCTTCTGCATTAATGCAAGGTTTAGCCGATGGTTATTTTGTTTTACCATACACAATTGGTGATTATTTAGCAGATGATATTAGAACTGGTCCAATTTCTACAGATTCAAAAGAATTTGAAGAAGTAGAGAATGAAGTAAGAAAAAATTTAGATCATTTAATTAACAATAACGGAACACATTCTGTAGATTATTTCCATAGGAAATTAGGGAAAATTATGTGGAACAAATGTGGAATGGCAAGAAACGCAGAAGATTTAAAATCTGCAATCATTGAAATATCAGAATTAAGATCAGAATTTTGGAAAGATGTTAGAGTGCCAGGAACACAAAATGAATTTAACGAAGAGCTTGCAAAAGCTGGTCGTGTTGCAGATTTCTTAGAGTTAGGAGAATTATTTGCTAAAGATGCTTTACAACGTGAAGAATCTGCAGGAGGTCACTTTAGGGATGAATACCAAACACCTGAGGGAGAAGCGGTCCGTAAAAAAGAGTTCCAATATGTTTCAGCTTGGGAATATAAAGGAGAACCAAAGGATGCAGTACTTCACAAAGAAGAATTAGAATACGAGAATATTAAAGTGAAAGAAAGAAGTTATAAATAAAGAGCAGCTATGAATTTAAATTTAAAAATATGGCGTCAAAAAAACGCTAGCGATAAAGGAAAAATGGTTGATTATCCAATTAGCGATGTATCACCTGATATGTCTTTCCTTGAAATGTTAGATGTTTTAAATAACGAACTAATAGAAAAAGGTGACGAGCCAGTATCTTTCGACCACGATTGTCGTGAAGGAATCTGTGGTTCTTGTTCACTATACATTAACGGAGAAGCACATGGTCCAGATCGTTTAATAACGACTTGTCAATTACACATGCGTACATTTAAAGATGGCGAAACTATTGTAATAGAACCATGGAGAGCTAAAGCATTTCCAGTTATTAAGGATTTAGTCGTAGATAGAACAGCTTTTGATCGTATCCAACATGCTGGAGGATTTATTTCTGTAAATACATCTGGAAATACAATAGACGCTAATTCAATTCCTATTAATAAACAAGATGCAGACGATGCTTTTAGTGCTGCAACGTGTATTGGTTGTGGAGCTTGTGTAGCAAGTTGTAAAAACTCTTCTGCTATGTTATTTGTAGGAGCAAAGGTTTCTCAATTTGCTTTATTGCCACAAGGTAAGGTTGAAGCTACAGACCGTGTTTTAAATATGGTAAAACAAATGGATGAAGAAGGTTTTGGTAACTGTACCAATACTGGAGCTTGCGAAGTTGAATGTCCTAAAGGAATTTCATTAGAAAATATTGCACGTATGAATCGTGAGTATTTATCAGCTTCTTTAAAAGGTTAGAATAAATTAGTTTAATTCTATATCTACAGAAAATATAAAAAAAAGCCCAAGCAAATTGCTTGGGCTTTTTTATGTGTTATTTTTTATAAAATGTGTATATTGTAGACCTTAAAGATTTGATTATGACAGTAAAACACATTAAATTATTAACTATATTCTTTTTTTTAACAATTATATTGTCTTGTTCTAATAATGAAAGTGATGATATGTATGTTCCTTCGGAATCTCCTGTTAATTATAACCTAAGTGCTTTTCCCTTCGACAAGCTTTCAGATTATAATATGTTTGATGGTCTTTTATCAGACCAGAAACCTGTATTAGGTGTTATTCCTTACAAACCTATTTCAACTTTGTTTACCGATTATGCAAAGAAAAAAAGGTTTATATGGATGCCTAAAAATGTGTCTGCAAATTATGTGTCAGATTTTGAAGTTTTAGATTTTCCTATAGGTACCATAATAGCTAAGACATTTTACTATGAAAACGTATTACCTAACAACACTACAAAAATTATAGAAACTAGATTACTTATAAAGAAGTTGTCTGGTTGGATTTTTTCTGAATATGTTTGGAACGAAGATCAAACTGAAGCTTTTTTAGATAATTCAGGTAGTAATATAAATATTGAATGGTTAAACGAAGGTGTAGTAACCACTAATAACTATAGAATTCCTTCAGAATCGGAATGCTTAACTTGTCATAAAAAAAGTAATATACCAACTCCAATTGGTGTAAAGCCCCAAAACTTGAATTCTAATTATGCTTACGCTGGAGGATCATCAAATCAATTACAAAAGTTAATTACAGAAGGCTATCTTAACACTTTAGATTTAAGTAATATTAACTCGGTTATAGATTGGAAAGATATTAGTCAACCCTTAGGTTTAAGAGCACGATCTTATTTAGATATTAATTGTGCGCATTGTCATTCAGACAATACACATTGTTCGTATAGACCAATAAGATTATCATTCTTAGACACCGCTAGCTCAGAAAGTAATATTGGTATTTGTGTAGTCCCAGACGAGGATATTAATAGTACATTAACACATGTGGTTTCTCCAGGTCGATCAGAAAGATCTGTGATGTCTTATAGAATGAATTCTACAGACGAAAGCACAAAAATGCCATTAATAGGTAGAAACTTAGTAGATCACGCAGCTGTTGATTTAATAAATGATTGGATTGATGAATTAACACAAGTGTGTGATTAAAAATAAATGATTAAAGATATGAGAAATTTAGTTTTATTAGCATTGCTATTATTTGGTTTAATAGTAAACGCTCAGAATACATGTAATACAGCAGCTGCTGTATCTGCTGGAGTAACATCTATTTCAAATATAGATGGAACAGATGCAATTTCTTTAGTTTGTAGTGGTAACGGAACTGCAACAGCTTCAGAATGGTTTATTTATACGCCAACAGATAATTACTCAGTTACTGTAACAACAGATTTGGCTACTAATATAGGTAGAGATACTAGATTTCATGTTTATACAGGTATATGCAGTACACTTGTGTGCCATTCCGGAGACGATGATTCTGGCTCTGGATTTCTCTCTACAGCAACGTTTAATGTTTTAAATGGCGAAACGTATTATATTGCTTTCGATAATAAATGGGAATCTAACGGATTCGATTTTCAATTAACAGAAGCAGTCTATGTAGAACCATTAGTATCTTTTGTAACAACACCAATAAGTGTAACTGGTACATATAAAAATTGTGTTGTAGATATGAATGGTGACTATCTAGACGATGTAGTTGCAGTAAGCGCCACTAACATAAATATTAACTACCAACAATTGTCTGGAGATTTTGTAGTAGAAAATTATACAACTAATTCTGCCAATTATTTGCCAAGTTGGAGTATTGCTGCGGGAGATGTTAATGGTGATGGCTATAACGACTTAATGTACGGTGCAGGAAGTGGTGTTACTTTTATGACAACTAACAACAACGGAACAAGTTATCTTGAAGTTTCTGGTCCAGAGTATGTTTTCTCTCAAAGAACAAATTTTGTAGATATTAATAACGATGGAAATTTAGACGCTTTTGTTTGTCATGATGTAGGACCAAATCAGTTTTATATAAACGATGGTTCTGGTAATTTAGTACATAATCAAGGTGGTTTAGGTGATGCGCCAAGTGGAGGAAATTATGCCTCTTTGTGGACAGATTATGATAATGATGGTGATGTAGATTTGTTTTTATCAAAGTGTAATGGTGGAGGCGCAGCTGCAACAGCAAGATATAACGAGTTGTTTCAAAACGACGGAAATGGTAATTATACTGATGTAAGTATAGCATCTGGTTTGTATGACCCAATTCAAACATGGTCTTCTGCATGGGGAGATTATGATAATGATGGATGGATGGATGTGTTTGTTGGAGCAAGCTCTTTTGTAGACGGATCGCATAAGCTTATGCATAATAATCAAGATGGAACATTTGTAGATATTACAACAGGAACAGGAATAGATGCGTTTACTGATTCTGGTATAGAACATATAACTCATGATTTTAATAACGATGGTTATTTAGACCTTTTTTCAGCTGGAAATAAAATGCTAATTAATAATCAAGATTTAACCTTTACCGAGGTTAATGTAGGTTTTTCTGTTGGAGCAGTTGGAGATTTAAACAACGATGGTTTTTTAGATGTTTTTAACTCAAATGGTAACTTCTATAAAAACGAAGGAAATTCTAATAATTGGATCAAAATTAACACAAAAGGAGATGTTAATAATCCAACAGGAAGTAATATTAATGGGATAGGAGCAAGAATTAAGGTAGAAAGTGCTCTTGGCTCTCAAATAAGAGAAGTTAGATCTGGAGATGGTTTTAGACATATGAGTTCTTTAACGAGTCATTTTGGACTAGGATTAGATACAGAAATTACGCAAATAACAATTACATGGCCATCAGGTATAGTAGACGTTATTTCTAATCCAAATATTAATACCACATTAAATATAACAGAAGGACAAAGTTTAAATGTAAATACTTTTGTATCTCAAAATATCGCTATTTACCCAAATCCAACAGAAGATTTTATTAAAATTAAAAATATAGATTTACAGAAAAATAAATTGTTTATTCATAATATAGAAGGTAAACGTATTTTTAATTTTAATCTAGATAAAAATCAGTTAGATGTTAGAGCATTACAATCAGGTATTTATTTAATTTCAATTCAAAATGGCCAAAATTTACTGCAAACTAAGTTTGTAAAAAAATAGTAAGTCTATACTGTAAGGATATTTAGTGTTTTAATATGTCCTACAAGACTTTCTTAGATGTAAATTATATGGTATTATTTTATGGATTAAGATGTAGAGTATCCAAAGTTTTTTACGTTTATTAATCTAGGTCTTAATGTCTTAGATTTAAAACTTAAATCTCTTTTTTGGATACTCTAATAATCAAACTAGTATAGTCTATAAATAGCATTAACATAAACTATAAATTAGGGTTTAATTCCAGAAAAGCTTCAGTTTTACTTAAATTTAATAATGAGTTTTTAGATTAAATAGTTTAGATTATTCAGTAGTAATATCTTTATTCAATACTTCGCTAGTTAAAGGTTCTTCTGCATAGAATTTAAGTGTGCAAGGCAAAGTAAATATTTAAAAAAAAAATTAATCTAGTAGTAAGTATTTATACAAATTATGTTAATCAATATACTACTTCAGAATTTATAATAACAAAATTAGAAATTGTAAATTGAGCTCCAAAAAATAAGGCTTAGTGCTTTTGTAATATTTAGAGTAATATTATATTTCACATTAAACTATTCTGAAACATTACCAATTACGATTGGTGTTTTTAAGGTAAGAATAGAAAGCTTTAATTAAACTTTAAAATAATGAAAATTTATTTAATTATAGTGGGATTAGTTCTGCTTAATTCTTGTGGTGGTATTAAAAAAAACACTATTTCTAAAGATGCTAAATTAGCTCAAATTGAAACTAAAGCAGTAGTTTACAATTTTGATTCTGAAGCTTTAATTAGAAATATTAAAACATTATCTAACGACAGTTTTACGGGAAGAAGAACAGGAACAAATGGTGCTAAAAAATCTAAAAACTTTATTATAGACGCTTTTACAAAACAAGAAGTATTACCTGTTTTTGAGTCTTTTGAGCAGCCATTTAGTTTTTTTACAAGAGGAAAATCGTACAAAGCTGTTAATGTTATTGGTTTTATAAAAGGAACAGCTAAAAGTAATAAGTGTATTGTAATATCTGCACATTACGATCATGAAGGTGTAAAAAGTGGTGAAATTTATAATGGAGCAGACGATAACGCTTCTGGAACTTCTGCATTAATAGCTTTTGCTGAATATTTCAAAGCTAATCCGCCTAAAAACAATGTTATTTTAGCAGCTTTTGATGGCGAAGAATTAGGGTTACAAGGTGCTAAGTATTTTGTTAATAATTTAACTATTCCAAAGCAAAATATAATTATAAACTTAAATATGGATATGATTAGTAGGAGCGATTCTAATGAGTTATTTGCGGTTGGAACAAGATACAACCAAGAGTTTAAAACTATAGTTAAAAACCATACACAAGTAGGACAAGTTAAATTAATTAGAGCACACGAAGGCCTAGATTCTGGAGATAACTGGACTTATTCTAGTGATCATGCCGAGTTTTTTAAAGCCAAAATTCCTTTTATTTATTTTGGAGTTGCAGATCACGAAGATTACCATAAACCTACAGACGATTTTGATAAAATAGACCAATTGTTTTTTAAAAATGCAGTACAAACAGTATTCAATATTTTTAAAGACATAGACAACCTTTAATCTTCTCTTAAAACACACCTTATTTAATGTCGAAAGCGTTAACCTATTATCAGACTGCTATAGCTAGTTTGCAAGCTAAAGTATCTAAAAATAAAAAAGATTTATTAGTCTTAAGTTTAGCAAGATTAGCTGTTTTTATAATTACAAGTTTAGGTTTGTATTATATGTATTTATCTACACTAATAGCTGTTGGCATTGGTGTTTTTGGGTTGGTTTTGTTTTTAATTTTATTACATAAATATACTAATTTAAAAGCAGTAAACGACTACAATAAGGCTTTGGTAGCAATTAATCAAGACGAAATTAAGCAAGCTACTGGAGATTTTTTTTATAAGCCACAAGGATTAGAGTTTCAGGACCCAAATCATTCGTATTGTTTAGATATAGATTTATTTGGTAGAGGTTCTTTTTTTCAAAATTTAGACAGAACTCAAACTTTAGAAGGTAAAGCTTATTTAGCAGATTTGTTAAAAGCAAATTATATTTTCGAAATAGAAAAGCGTCAGGAATTAATAAAAGAATTAGCCGCTAAAACCCAATTTAGGCAACATTATCAAGCCACAGCAAGCCTAATTAAAACCGATGTTAAAATTCCTACTATTTTAAAATGGATGGCAGGCTACACATCATTTTTACCTAAATATAGTATTGGTTTAGCTTATGCGTTTTCTATAGCTTCTATAACGCTTTTAGCTTTAGTTATTTTTAAATTAATACCAGCTGCTTATTTTGGATATTGGTTATTAGTTGGTTTAGGGTTGTCAGGTGGTTTTGTTAAAAAAATATCAGCTTTATCAGTTCATACATCTAAAATTAAAGACACGTTTAAACAATATGCTACGTTATTAGATGCTATAGAACATCAAACATTTACTTCAGAAATTTTATTACAAAAGCAAGCTTTAATTAATTCAGATAAAGAAGCGGCATCTTCTATTTTTAAGCAGTTTTCTAAACATTTAGATGCGTTAGATAATAGAAATAATTTAATAGGTGCAATTTTTGGAAACGGTTATTTTCTATTAGATATTAAAAATGCCTTTTTAATAGAGAAATGGATTGAGAAACATAAAAGTGTAGTAGAAAATTGGTTTAATGTTATTACATTTTTCGATGCTTATCAATCCTTTGGGACTTATGTTTTTAATAATGATGATTTGGTGTTTCCAGAAATATTAAATCAGAATTTTACTATAAAAGCTTCAGATTTAGGGCATCCTTTATTAAAAAAAGAAAAACGCGTTTGCAGTAATGTTAAAATAGAAAATAATCAGTTTTTTATTGTTACAGGCGCAAATATGGCAGGTAAAAGCACCTTTTTAAGAACTATATCTTTACATATTGTAATGGCAAATGTTGGTTTGCCAGTTTGTGCCTCTAAAAGTGTTTATGCACCAACAAAGCTAATTACAAGTATGCGTACAACAGATAATTTAACAGACGATAGTTCCTATTTTTTTAGCGAATTAACACGTCTTAAGTTTATTGTAGATGCTATTAAAGACCAACGTTATTTTATAATTTTAGACGAAATTTTAAAAGGAACCAATAGCAAAGATAAAGCAGAAGGTTCTAAGAAATTTGTTCAGAAATTAGTGGCAAGCAATGCTAATGGAATTATTGCTACACACGATTTAAGTCTTTGCGAAATTGAAGAGCAGTTACCACAAGTAAAAAACTATTATTTTGATGCCTTTATAGAAAACGATGAATTATCTTTTGATTATAAATTTAAAAAAGGCATTTGTCAAAACATGAACGCTAGCTTTTTGCTAAAAAAAATGGAGATAGTTTAGCGTAAGTTTTAAAGACTAAATTTTTGTTATAATTTATTAAAATATAACGTTTATATAGGTTGATTTTTTACTGCTTTAAGACAAGAAATAAATAACAAAAAGCTCCAAATTACATATGTAGTTTGGAGCTTTTTACCTTTTTACAAAACGTGAAATTATTTTTTACGCTTTTTGTTTTTTCTTCTCTTTTTAGATTTATTAGAACCTTTAGTAGTCTTGTTCTTAGCTTTTGGATGTACTAAAGTCATTTCGTCTATTAAATGTGTTGCACCAGCATATTTATCAACAATAAATAAAACATATCTAGCATCTACCATAATATTACGGCAAATTTCTGGATCGTAGTTCATATCACTCATTGTGCCTTCCCAAACTCTATCAAAGTTTAATCCTACAAGATTTCCATTAGCATCTATTGCTGGACTTCCAGAATTCCCACCAGTTGTGTGGTTCGTTCCTAAAAAGCAAACAGGTACTTTTCCATTTTTATCAGCATAATTACCATAATCTTTGGCATCATATAAATCGCGTAATTTCTGTGGTACATCAAACTCATAATCACCAGGCACATACTTTTCTATTACACCATCTAAATAACTTACAGGTTGGTAATAAACGGCATCTCTTGGCGCATAACCTCTAACTTGTCCGTAAGTAACACGTAATGTGCTGTTAGCATCTGGAAAGTAACGCGCTTCTGGTAAAGCAGTCATTAATGCACCCATATATTGCTTTTGTAAAGCTGTAATAGGCGTGTTTTTAGCAACGTATTCTGAATTAATAGAATTATAAAATTCTGTAATCATTGGTTTTGCGAACTTATAAGCGGTATCGTTATTTAAAGCTTTAATAACTTCTTCTGGAGTTCCGTTTAGTAGTTTTAATGCACTATCTAAGCTGGTTAGCGCAGATGTTTTATAAATAGTTGGATCTACGTTGTTTGGTTGATATAATGGCATTACGTTTTCAAAAACACCTTTATCTACAGTAACATCATAGTTTTTAAGAATACCTTTTAGCGTGTTTTCTAGGTTAATTTTGGCTTTTTCATAAAGTTCTGGTCTAGAAGTAGCAGCTTGTTCAAATTGGTAAGCTCTAAACGTAATTTGCATTAATTCGTTAGTTACTAGAAAGACTTCAATAAAGTTTCTACGTTTAATATTAATAGGTCCAAAATCTTTGTAAAGTTTATCGAATTCTGGTAAGATAAAACCATATTTTTCTTCTAAACCTTTTTCTTTTAAAGCTTTTGTAAATGTTGCTTCAAATGCTTTACGTTCTGAAATAGCGTTACTTTTTTTGATTCCTAAGTTTTCTCCAATCCATTTTTTCCAAGCATTTGCAATTCTTGCTTGTTTAGAAGCATATTTAATTCTAACGGCATCGCTAGTTTTCATGCTAGCATCAATTACTTTAAGTGCTGCTTCTCTAATTGCAATATTAGTAGGATTATATTCTTTTGTAATATGTTCTATTGCTACAGCTGGTAAATACTCGTCTGTACGACCAGGAAATCCAAAAACCATTGTAAAATCGCCTTCTTCAATACCATCTAAAGAAATTGGTAAATGGTGTTTTGGTGTAAAAGGTACATTGTCTTTACTGTATTCTGCAGGTTTGTTGTTTTTGTCTGCATAAATTCTAAACATAGAAAAATCTCCAGTATGTCTTGGAAAAACCCAGTTATCTGTGTCGCTTCCAAATTTACCAATACTTGTTGGTGGCGCTCCAACTAGTCTAATATCGTTATAACGTTCTGTAATAAACAAGAAGAATTGATTACCGTTGTAAAAAGATTTTACTTTTGTGTCTTGCCAAGTTTCTTTGGTAACTAATTTTTGTAATGCGTTTGAGTTTTTAGTTATAAGCGATTGTTTTTCTGCTTCAGTCATAGTTTCACTAACACCATTGAAAACTTTAGTTGTTACATCTTCTATTCTAACAATAAATTCTACATATAAATCTTTATTTGGTAATTCTTCATCAAGAGACATTGCCCAAAAACCATCTTTTAAATAGTCGTTTTCTAATGATGAATGCGATTGGATTTCACCATAACCACAATGGTGATTAGTTAATAACAAACCTTTATCCGATATAATTTCTGCGGTGCAGCCACCATTAAAATGCACAATAGCATCTTTTAAACTGGAATTATTTACATCGTAAATATCTTTAGCAGTCATTTTGCTGCCTAAAGCAGTCATTTCAGTTTCGTTCATACCTTCTAAAAGTGAAGGAATCCACATTCCACCTTGTTGCGCAGTGGCTTGAATGGTAATAAAAAGTAAAAGGAATTTAAAAATTTTCATCTTTATAATATTTGTTTGGTATAAAGATAAATAACGCAATTAACAATCTGTATTATTTTATTACATTAGTACTAAAATAAATACTAAAAAATGAGTTTGCTTAAAAAAAATGCAGTTAAAATGGTATTATTAATTGCTGTTTAAGCTAGAATTTAAATAAGTTATAACTGTAATAAGTGCAAAATAAAAGACTCCAAAATTTGTTAAAAAAAGAAGATATAATGGCTAAATTATTTGAAGTTTATAACATATATGCACCAAATATGGCGGTAAAAAAATGTTTGTTTTTTGGATAGTTTTTTAAAAATAGCGTTAGTTCAGTCTAAATTGGTTTGGGAAAACCCAGCGTTAAATCGTTTTGAGTTTACATCTAAAATTAAGGCTGTTTCAGGTAAAGCAGATCTTGTTATTTTGCCAGAGTTATTTACATCTGGCTTTACTATGCAACCCCAAAATGTTGCTGAAACCATGAATGGAGAAACCATTGTTTGGTTAAAAACGCTATCTCAAACCTGTAATCTGGCTATTACTGGTAGTTTTGTTGTTAAAGTAGATAATACTTTTAGAAACAGGTTAGTGTTTGTAACTCCAAATGGTGTTATACAGTATTACGATAAGCGTCATAGTTTTACTTTAGCTGGAGAAGATAAAGTGTATAC
>CALJFB010000050.1 GCA_938073895.1 uncultured Flavobacteriaceae bacterium | reverse complement strand
TGCTGTAGATATTGTTGTAATTGATTCTGTTGCTGCATTAACACCAAAAAGTGAAATTGAAGGTGAAATGGGAGATTCTAAAATGGGACTTCATGCACGTTTAATGTCTCAAGCACTTAGAAAATTAACGGCTTCTATTAGTAAAACTAATTGTACTGTAATATTTATTAACCAATTACGTGAAAAAATTGGTGTTATGTTTGGAAACCCAGAAACTACAACTGGTGGAAATGCATTAAAATTTTACGCATCGGTACGTTTAGATATTAGACGTTCTACACAAATAAAAGATAGTTCTGGAGAAGTTTTAGGTAACAAAACTAGAGTTAAAGTTGTTAAGAATAAGGTTGCGCCACCTTTTAAAATGGCCGAATTTGACATTATGTACGGACAAGGCGTTTCTAAAGTTGGAGAAATTTTAGATGTTGCTGTAGAAATGGAAATTGTTAAAAAAGCAGGTTCTTGGTTTAGCTATGAAGACACAAAACTTGGTCAAGGTAGAGATGCTGTAAAAGCAATTATAAAAGATAATCCAGAATTATTTGACGAGCTAGAACAGAAAATTAAAGCAAGACTTAAAGAAGATAAAGAGTAAATTTAAAATCCCGACCAAGTCGGGATTTTTTTTGCTTAATACTTAAGCCTTATTTAATTACAAAACTATACTTGCAAATATATTTTGGTATTAACGCAACCTTTTATAACTTAAAGCATCTATAGTATATAAATATGATGTATGAAAAATTTATTAATTTATATTTTAACCTTTTTTGCCCTATCCTGCAGCGTTAACGACGATTCTGTAAAAGATTACCAAGAGTTATTACCTATTGAAACTGCGCAACTGCCGCAAACCGTAACTGTTGGTATTCCAGAAGATGTGTTGTTAACCTACTTAAGACCTACAAATTGCCATGCGTATAACGATATTTACTATGTAAAAAACGAAAACGAACGTATGGTTGCTATTGTAAGCACTTATTTTGCTAGCAATAATAATTGTAGTGCATTAGATACAGAAACCCAAGCAACTTTTAGGTTTAAAGCAACAGAAACTGGAATGTATACTTTTAAATTCTGGCAAGGAAAAAATAATGAAGGCGATGATGAATACCTAATTTACGAAGTAGAAGCTATTGAATAATATTAACTAAAAATTAAAAAACTTGGGTTTAGAGCAACTCATAATACGCTGTAAAAAAAATGATGCTAAAGCACAAGGCGAACTTTACAAACTCTTTTCGAGTACTCTGTTTTCTATTTGCTTAAAGTATTCGCGTAATTACGCCGAAGCTCAAGACAATTTACAAGACGCTTTTATTACTATTTTTGGAAAAATAAACCAATACAAAGACAAAGGTTCTTTTGAAGGTTGGCTAAAAAGAATTACGGTAAATACTGCTTTGCAACGTTACCGCAAAGACAAAATGTTTCTTATAGTAAACGAAGACCATTTAGAAGATACAGATGTAACTATAGATGAGGAAAATGAAGAGAATATTCCGCTTCAGTATTTATTAGAATGTATACAAGAATTACCAAATAGATATAGATTGGTATTTAATCTTTATGTTTTAGACGGCTATTCGCATAAAGAAATTGGAAGATTATTAGAAATTAGCGATGGAACTTCTAAATCTAACTTAGCACGAGCACGAGCTTTATTAAAAGATTTAGTTTTAAATTATAAATCAACCTTAAAATCTCATAGCATTTAAGATGAGTGATAAAAAACATATTGATAGACTTTTTCAAGAAAAGTTTAAAGACTTTAATCAAGCTCCAAATCCAGAGGTTTGGGCCAATATAGAAAAGCAACTTGCCAGTAATAAAGCTACAAGTTCAACAATGCCGTTATGGCTTAAATTAAGTTCTGTTGCTGCGGTTTTATTAGTGTTTAGCACCTTAAGTTACTTCTATATTAATAACACCAATACATCTAATACAACTATGGTTGTGCAAAATAATGGCTCTAAAGATGAATTAAACGCAAACAAATCAACTAAAAACGAAACAACAAACTCTTCTAATAAAAATGAAGATTACTTAACAGATTCTAATTCTGAAAACAGCTTAAATACTGAACGTAATTCAACTTTAAATAAATCTAAAAATAAAACCTTAAATAAGATAAATTCTACCACATCTACTAGTAATAATGCAATAGCTAATAACCGCAAACAGAATTCTAAACGTAATTTAATTGAAACAACTAAGGCTAAAAATTTAACTTCTAATTATAAACCAAATAAATCAGGGCTTTCTAATACATTAATTAACTCTACTAATTTAGTTTCTAATAGTGTTCAAAAAAATGAGGCTAACCATACAGAGTCTAATTCTAATAACACTTTAATTAACTCAAATAACAGCTCAAATAAAATAACGTCTAGTTCTAAAGAAAACACCACAAAAACGTCTATCAATAATAACAATACAAACCCATTAATTAATAGTAAAAGTAATACACCTTTAGTTTCAAGTTCTAAGAACAAAGCTAATAATCTTAGCAATAACGCAAGTATTAACAACAGCGTAAATAACAATTCTTTAGCAGGCGCAAATTCCACTAAAAACATAGGAATTAATTCAAAAAAAGAGAGCTTAAATGATTTTGAAAGAAATGGGATTAAAAGCTTACCATTATTAACAGAAACGCAACCATTATTAAAATTAAAAACAGATGCTTTACAAGCAACTTTATTAAACTTAAAAGACACAAACTCTATTGAAGCTGCTATTGCAGAAAACCAATTACTATTAGAAAAAGAAGCTATTGGAAAACGTTGGGCTATTTCCCCAAATATTGCTCCAGTATATTATAATTCTTTTGGTACAGGTTCTCAGTTTCATAGTCAATTTATAAACAATAAAAAATCTGGAGAAACTAATACCAGTTACGGAATAACTGTTGGATACGCCTTAGATAAGGATTTTAGAATTAGAACAGGAATACACCAAGTAAACCTAAGTTACGATACAGATAATGTTATTGTATTTGAAAGTGTTAGTACAACACCAAACGAAAATCCGTTAAAAAACATTACATTTTCTAATCAAATAAGCTCGCAAGGAATATCTGTAATAAGTAATACTAACTTTGCTGCACAACAAATAAGCTCTACATTAAACGATAATTTTAACGCAGCGCTAAGTCAGCGTATTCAATACATAGAAATTCCTGTAGAATTAGAATATAGATTAAGTAAAGAGAAATTTGGGGTTACAATTATTGGAGGTTTTAGTAGTTTTATTTTAAGCGATAACCAAGTAGTATCTGAGTTTGATGGCTATAACACAGAACTAGGAAAAGCTAACAATATTAATAATTTAAGCTTTAGTACAAATCTTGGAATTGGTTTAAATTATAGCTTTAGCAAATCTTTTGTGTATAATTTCGAGCCTACTTTTAAGTATCAAATTAACGGATTCTCAAACACATCGGGGAACTTTAACCCTTACATAATTGGTGTATATACAGGTTTTAGTTACAAATTTTAGTATAGGTTTTTAAGTTGGTTAGACTACGCTAATTGTATTACATCAATAAAGAAAAGGCAACCTTTAGGTTGTCTTTTTGATTTAAACAAACGTAATAATAGCAATACTAATAAAACAGATAATCAAGAAAAATTCATTCACCAATTTTAATCTTCTGTTTTCTAATGCATTAGAAATAATTATAGACAAAGGCATAAAAACAAATAGTAACTCTGAAACTGTTTTTAAAGGTTGAACTACAGCAACAAACATTAAGGTAAAAAAAGCAATAATAACTAAATAAAAAGCAGGTTGTTTAATGCGTTTTTTATGTTTTATACTTGGAATGTAAAACAACAGCGCAAATAAAGCAAAAAACACAAATACTGCAATAGCCAAGTTTACTTGCCACGTATACGATGTAAAAGTGAGCCATTTAAAATAGAACACGAGATCTGTGTAAAATAAAACTTCTGGCGCATATAAATAAACTGTATAAGTAAGTGTGCTAACAAATAAGGCTCCAATAAATGGTAGTACAAAATGATTAAAACGCCTTTCTGGATAGTAAAACAATGCTACTAAACCAATAAAAAACACACTAATTGCCCATTTATTAAACAAAAAGGCTAATGCTATTAATACTCCAAAATCAAACAATTTACTAAGCGTGTTTTTTTGAGAAGACAAGCTTAACAAGCGCCTTAATGCCAAAATAATAAAAAGATTACTAATTATAATCTTAACATTTAAAAAGGCTTGAGGGAAAAGTAATAAACCCAAACAATATATTAGTACAGCAAAGGTATTATCTTGGGTTAAATTATTTCTTTTAACAATAAAATTAAGCACAAATATAGATAAGTAAGTTAATCCAAAATTGAAAAGTAACTTTAGACTGTTAAATGTATTAAATGCTGAAGTGTTATATTTAAAAACAGCAATAACAAACCCCAAAAGCGCCAATAAAAAAATAATTATGTAATTAATTGGCTTAGATTTATTAAAAAAACTTGTAATCATAAGCTGTTTTTGTATTTTTGTGTTTTAAGACTAGTATTTTAGTTTTGTGAATTTATAAAATATAATCCGATGAAAGAATTATTTGAATTAATACAAGATTTATTTGTTAACGTTTTATTTGCACCTTTAGATGCTTTAAGAGCATTAGAATTAGAAAGTTGGTGGGGCGCAAATTTAGTATCATTTTTCTTTATTGCTATTGGAATGGTTGCATTTGTATATTGGATGCTACAATTAAAGAGTCACCATACTAATGGTGAAGAAGACAAATCTGTAACGTCTCACTCTTTCCTTTAATAAAAAATTAATATAGGTTTTGATTATAAATCAAAACCTATATCTTTTCTATAATTCATCTTATCAAAGTTTAGCTTGCTAATACTATGGTAAGATTTTTTTATGGCTTCTTGGTAAGTATCGCCATAACTAGTAATAGCCATAACTCGTCCTCCAGAAGTTACAATCTCATTATCTTTTAATTGTG
>CALJFB010000049.1 GCA_938073895.1 uncultured Flavobacteriaceae bacterium | reverse complement strand
AATTGGCTTCATTTTTGCTATATTTACACAAAGCAATTATCTTGAAAAAAAAGAAGTTATCTCTTAGGGTTCGCATATTTATCTCAATGGTGTTTTTGGTGCTTTTGGCATCTATTCTTATTGGGTTAGTGGCTATTTTTCAGTATAGCGAGGAAACTCAAGATTACCATACGCAACGTTTAGAACGTAAAGAAAAAAGTATAAAACGACACATAGATTTTGTAATTAGAGAAACCACTTACGAGGTTACAACCAATAAAATTCCTTTAATTTTTAAAGAAGAAATCCATAAGGTTGCAGATGTGCATAATATTCAGATTAATTTATACGATTTAGAAGGTTCTATTTTAAAATCGTCTAAAGCAACATTGCCTCAAGATTCTATACAAAAATGCATATCTACTAATGTTCTAAATAAGCTGCTAAATACAGTAAATCATCGTGCGGTAGAAGATCGCGAAGAAAAAGGAGAACATTTCCAATCGTCTTACACCTACATTACTGATCAGAATTTTAAACCTTTAGCTATTCTAAATTTACCATATTTAGAAAACGACGATTTTTTAGCTAAAGAATTATACGAGTTTTTTGAGCGTTTAGGTTACACCTATCTTTTTATGCTTTTTATAGCAGTTGGACTAGCCTATTTTCTATCTAAATATATTACAAAATCGCTTAAAACGATTAGTAATAAAATAAATCAAACACGTTTAGAAAAACGAAACGAAAAAATTGATATTGGCGCTACTACTCAAGAAATTGGCACTTTGGTTAAATCTTATAATAGTATGATTGACGAGCTGGAAGAAAGTGCTGTAAAATTAGCTACTTCCGAACGTGAACAAGCTTGGCGAGAAATGGCTAAGCAAGTGGCGCACGAAATTAAAAATCCGTTAACGCCAATGCGTTTAACCGTACAAAGTTTTCAGCGTAAATTTAACCCTGAAGACCCAGAAATTCTTAACAAACTAGACGAGTATTCTAAAACGTTAATTCAGCAAATAGATACTATGAGCTCTATTGCAAGTGCTTTTTCTAATTTTGCTAAAATGCCAGCGCAACAAAAGGAAGAAATTAATATGGTGGAAGTGCTAGATCTTGCTCTAGATATTTTTAGCGAAGACACAATTACCTTTAATTGCCAAACAAAGACTATTATTGCTAATTTTGATAGAACTCAGTTAATTAGAGTAGTTACTAATTTGGTGAAAAATGCACTTCAGGCAATTCCAGATGGTAGAACTCCAGAAGTTATTGTAGAATTACAAGAATATAACACAGATATAACCATTTCTGTATCCGATAATGGTACAGGTATTTTAAAAGAAAATATTGATAAAATATTTGAACCTAAATTTACCACAAAATCCAGTGGAATGGGTTTAGGCTTAGCAATGATTAAAAAAATTGTGGAAACTTACAACGGAACACTTACTTTTACAACCAAAGAAAACATAGGAACGACATTTTTAGTCACTTTTCCAAAAGATTAAACTTATGAATTACGAGAATATTTTATCAGAGTCAACTAATGGCATTACAACCATTACAATTAACAGACCAACAAAATTAAACGCTTTAAACAAAGCAACTATTGAAGAATTACATAATGCTTTTAAAGTAGCAAATATAGATGCTACAACTAAAGTAATTATTTTAACTGGTAGCGGTACAAAAGCTTTTGTTGCTGGAGCAGATATTAGCGAGTTTGCAGATTTTAATGTAGAAAATGGTGGGAAATTAGCTGCAAAAGGACAAGAGATATTATTCGATTTTGTTGAAAATTTAGAAACACCTGTAATTGCAGCGGTTAATGGTTTTGCACTTGGTGGCGGATTAGAATTAGCTATGAGCGCACATTTTAGAGTAGCAAGCGATAACGCAAAAATGGGCTTACCAGAAACCTCTTTAGGTGTAATTCCTGGTTATGGCGGTACACAACGTTTACCACAATTAATCGGTAAAGGTCGCGCTATGGAACTAGTTATGACTGCTGGAATGTTAGATGCGCCAACTGCATTAGATTACGGTTTAGTAAACCACGTAGTTACTCAGGAAGAACTACTACCATTAGCAGAGAAAATTGCAAGTAAAATTAAAAGAAACTCTTCTGTAGCCATTGGCAAAGCCATAAAAGCTATAAATGCCAATTATAAAGATGGCATTAACGGTTTTAACATAGAGATTGAAGAATTTGGTGCTTGTTTTGGAACAGCAGATTTTAAAGAAGGCACTTCTGCATTTTTAGAAAAGCGTAAAGCAGATTTTAAAGGTGAATAACGTGCAACCTTAATAATTAGAATTCTAATTAATATAAAACTATAAACGCTCGATTTAAATCGAGCGTTTTTTTTTATGAAATATAACTAGTTTCTAAAAAGTAGTTTACAATTGCTTCTTTCATTAAAACACTTTGCTCTCCAGCTTTTAAATGCGGTAATTCCGAAACAATTTTATAATGTGGCCAACCATCTTTATCTACAAAATCCAATTCGTAATAACCATAAGGCATTAATAATTTACAAATTGCAATATGCATTAAGTCTAACTTATGATCTTTTTTAAATTTTTTATCAAACTGCCCCAATTCTTGAACACCAATTAAATATATAATTGCATCTAAGTCCAAAGTATCGCCATCGGCAAACTGTTTAGATAATTTATCTACAACGGTTTCCCAACGTTCCTTTAATTTCTCATCTCTTGCCATAGCATTTTTAAAGTCGCAAAGTTAGGTTATATTTACCAAAAATTACAAATTATGACAGTTTTAGATATTATTCTAATAGCTTTATTAGGTTTTGGATTAGTACGCGGTTTTTTTAAAGGATTATTTGTTGAGGTTGCTTCTTTGGCTGCCTTAGTTGCTGGTGTTTATGGCGCCATTCATTTTAGTTATTATATAGCCGATTTATTACAGGCAAAAACGGAATGGAACGAAAAAACCATTAATGTTACGGCTTTTGCTATAACCTTTGTTGTTATTATAATTGTAATTAGTCTTGCAGGAAAAGCCTTAACTAAATTAGCAGATTTTGCGGCTTTAGGAATTTTAAACAAATTATTAGGTGGCGTTTTTGGAGCGCTTAAAATTGGATTAATTGTAAGTGTTTTACTAATTGTTTTTAGTAAAATGAATAATACCATTCCTTTTGTTGAAAAAGATGATTTAGAAGAATCTATACTTTACAAACCCGTAAAAGGTTTAGCTCCATTAATATTCCCAAATATTATAAAAGCAGATAACGATACTAATAAAGATACTATTTTACCAGAAATTGACACTATAATGCTATCAAAATAAAAAACCTTCAAAATAAAAAAACCAAAAGCAGTAGTAAAAATACTGCTGCTTTTAGAGTTTGAAAAAAAAATAGACGCTTCTTTTTTAGTGATGCGTTTAGGTATTTATTTTATCTGTTTTTAAAACTTCAAAAATATTACGCAAATCCTTTTTATGTGGTAAATGGTCTGCTCTACCTTTTTTAAATATATCGTTACTATTGGCTTGGCCTTTTCTAAGTTCTTTTTGTTCCTCAAATGGTAATGCGTGAATCTCTTTACAATTTGTAGAGCAGCAATTATCCATTTCTGTTTTACAGGTATCGCATTGTAAAAATAGTAAATGGCAGGCATCATTAGCGCAATTGGTATGCACATCAAATGGATCTCCACATTGGTGACATTTAGCAATTACATCGTCGCTAATTTTCTCGGCTCTACGATCGTCAAAAACAAAGTTCTTACCAATAAATTTATTTTCAATACCATCGGCATTTACCTGTCTGGTATATTCTATAATTCCGCCTTCTAACTGGTACACGTTTTTAAAACCTTTATGCTTGTAGTAAGCACTTGCTTTCTCGCAACGTATTCCTCCAGTACAATACATTAAAAGATTTTTCTCTTCTTTATGCTCGCGTAAATCAGCTTCAATAATATCTAAACTTTCTCTAAACGTATCTACATCTGGTGTAACTGCACCATTAAAATGACCAATTTCGCTTTCGTAATGATTACGCATATCCACACAAACTGTGTTTGGATTGGCTAACATAGCGTTAAAATCTTTAGCCGAAAGATGCACACCTTTATTGGTAACATCAAAAGAATCGTCGTTTAAACCATCGGCAACAATTTTATCGCGCACCTTTACTTTAAGCTTTAAAAAAGACATATTATCCTGCTCTACAGCAATATTTAGTCTAATACCATTTAAAAAATCTATACTATCTAAATGATTTTTAAAAGCTTCAAATTTTTCGGCAGGTAAAGATAATTGCGCGTTTATACCTTCGGTAGCAATATAAATTCTACCTAAAACGTCTAAGCTATCCCATTTAATAAATAGATTATCTCTAAATTCTTGTGTGTTTGTAATGTGTGCATACGCGTAAAACGATAAAGTTAATCGTTCTTTTCCAGCTTCTTCTATTAAAGCTGCACGTTCTAAAGCACTTAATTTATTGTACAGTTGCATGCTATACTAATGTTTTAAGGGTTAAAATTATTCTATTTTATTTTTTATAAAATAGATTTATGTTCTGCAAAGGTATTTAATTAAACGAGATTAACAAATAGGTTTAATTTTACTATTATTATGGCGTTACCTTTTAGGTCAGGCTTTACGTTATATCTTTTTTTTAATTCTAGTTTTTAAAGAAATACCGGCAAACAGGATTATTTATATACGTTTACAAATTTAATTTATAGCAAAAAAAAAGGATGCCACTGCAATCCTTAACGCAGAAATACTGCTTTCAGAACAAAAAAAGTCCCTTGCAACGATTGCAAGGGACTTTTAATAGACTAACTCGTTATTATTTTTTAAAATATAATTCTTTAAAAAATACATCGAGTTATCCTCCATCGGCTTTACAGCTGCTATTTAATAAAATAGAGACTGAAACGCCTAATGTTTTTGTGTGTACTATTTTGTTTAAATATCTCATAATTAACGCTTATATAAATTAGTGAGAAACGTTTTTTAAATAGGTCGTATAATTTTCTTTTTCACGGTAATAATTTCCCTATTTGTTAAATAGATGCATAAGTTTTTAAAAGGTTGCGTCTGTTGCGTAAAAAAAAACATAACTACTTTAGATTTTAAGTTAAAACAGGTTTTTAATTGTTAGAGCTAATTATAACTGCTAACTAAATACTAATTGTAGACTACTAAATTTGCGTTAGGGATTGATGCTTTGTTTGAAATCCTTTTGCTTTTTTGCAAAAGATTGAGTGCGGAAAGCCTGACCGAAACCTTTTTCTGGTTTTGGTAACGCCATAATATAAAAACAATATAAGTTATGCCTTAATTATATTCTAAAATTCTTTTAATGCGACGCTATTAAAAAAATAAAATATGTTGTAATTTAGCAACACATTTTATAGACAAAGAATTATGAGCAAGGATAAAGAAAAAGAAGCAAAATTAAAAGCACTACAACTTACATTAGATAAATTAGATAAGGCTTACGGTAAAGGTACTGTAATGAAAATGAGCGATGCAGCTATTGTAGATGTTGAAGCTATTCCTACGGGATCTTTAGGCTTAGACATTGCTTTAGGCGTTGGTGGATATCCAAGAGGTCGAGTTATTGAAATTTATGGGCCAGAATCTTCGGGTAAAACAACATTAACTATACATGCTATTGCTGAGGCTCAAAAAGCTGGTGGAATTGCAGCTTTTATTGATGCAGAACATGCTTTTGATCGTTTTTATGCCGAAAATTTAGGTGTAGATATAGATAATTTAATTATCTCGCAACCAGATAATGGTGAGCAAGCTCTAGAAATTGCTGATAATTTAATTAGATCTGGTGCTGTAGATATTGTTGTAATTGATTCTGTTGCTGCATTAACACCAAAAAGTGAAATTGAAGGTGAAATGGGAGATTCTAAAATGGGACTTCATGCACGTTTAATGTCTCAAGCACTTAGAAAATTAACGGCTTCTATTAG
>CALJFB010000048.1 GCA_938073895.1 uncultured Flavobacteriaceae bacterium | reverse complement strand
ATCATATTATTGCTATCTGCAGGGTTTGTTCTAGTCCATAAAGATTTAGGAACTACGCCAAACATTGCGCCGCCATCTAACTTAAAATGTCCTGATTGTATAGGATGTAACTTCATAAGTTATGCAAATTATGAAATTCTTAAATAATTTAAGCGTTTTTTTAGAATTTATTAACAGAGAAATTACCGCTCAAGTTTAAGTTTTGATAAATTTTTAAGTGATATTAACAAATTAGGGCTAAAATTGGAGTTGCTTGTAATAAAGTGCTTATTTTTTTTAGGAAACTTATAGCTTAGAATGCCCAAACGTATCCGTTTTTAAATAAAACAAATAAAAGGCTTTATTAATATATTAGTTTGAATTCTAACTTTAGCTCTATTTTCTTATTTAGTTTACTAAAGTTTAAAAAAAAACCTCCAAGATAAACTTGAAGGTTTTTGAGGTGTCGAGCGGATTCGAACCGCTGTAGATGGTTTTGCAGACCACTGCCTAGCCGCTCGGCCACGACACCATTATGGCTGCAAATATAAAAAAATATAGTTTTTATAACCTAACTATTATGCTTTTCTTTTTTCAGAAATTTCTATAGTCACTTTTTCAACATCGCCACCAATTGGAGGATTCAATTTACTTACAGCAACAGTAGCAAGAGAAACTAGCTTATCTTCCTTAAAAATACGGTCTATAATACGTTTAGCAACCTTTTCTAAAAGCGCACTTGGAATAGCCATTTCTTCAACAACAATCTTATTTAAAAGTACGTAATCTACAGTATCTTCTAGTTTATCTGTACCAGCACTTTTTTGTAAATCTGCTTTAACTTTTAAATCTACACTGTAATCGCTACCAATAGCAGTTTCTTCTTTTAAACAACCGTGATGTGCAAAAACTCTTATATTTTCAACTTTAATAATTCCCATTTTTTCTTTTTAATTAGTGAAGAAGTCAAAGATATTACTAATTGCGCTAGTTTCGGTCTTATAAAACTCAGTATATGTACAATTTTTACAAGTAACCGATGTAAACTTTTTGTTTTGCACATCAAAAATCTTAGAAAAAGTCCCGCCAGTAGCTCTCATTTCGCCGGTTTCATAGGTTTTATTATTACATTTTGGACAAGAATAGCTCATAGTTAATTTGGTTTAATTTATTATTTATACACTATTAGTATATTTTAATTCTGATTTGTTACGAATTTCATTAATTTTACAGCTTATTTATAAGTTACCATTTATGTCTGATCACACAAAATCACTCAACTTTTTAGAACACATTATAGAAGAAGATTTAGCAAACGGATTATCTCAAGATAAACTACGCTTTCGTTTTCCACCAGAACCTAATGGGTATTTACACATTGGACATACTAAGGCTATTGGTATTAGTTTTGGTTTAGGACTAAGATATAATGCGCCTGTAAACCTTAGATTTGACGATACAAATCCTGCTAAAGAAGAGCAAGAATATGTAGATGCTATAAAAAGAGACATAGAATGGTTAGGTTATAAATGGGACGAAGAACGTTATTCATCCGACTATTTTCAAGAATTATACGATTGGGCAATTATTTTAATCAAAGAAAATAAAGCTTATGTAGATTCTCAAAGTAGTGCTGCAATGGCAGAGCAAAAAGGAACACCAACACAACCTGGAGTAGATGGACCTTTTAGAAATAGAACTGTTGAAGAAAATTTAGATTTATTCAACCGTATGAAAAACGGCGAATTTAAAGATGGCGAACACATTTTACGTGCTAAAATAGATATGAAACACGTAAATATGCTAATGCGAGATCCAATTATGTATCGTGTTTTACATAAAGATCATCATAGAACTGGAAGCGATTGGTGTATTTATCCAATGTACGACTGGACGCATGGAGAAAGCGATTATATAGAGCAAGTTTCGCATTCCTTATGTTCTTTAGAATTTAAACCTCACAGAGAACTTTACGACTGGTTTAAAGAACAAATTTATCCACATACAAAGGATAAATATAAAATGTTACCAAAACAACGCGAATTTGCACGTTTAAACTTAAGTTATACCATAATGAGTAAACGAAAGTTACTTAAATTGGTAGAAGAAAACATTGTTAATGGTTGGGATGATCCAAGAATGCCAACCATTTCTGGCTTACGAAGAAGAGGTTATTCGCCGAATGCCATTAAAAACTTTGTTGAAAAAGCAGGAGTTGCCAAAAGAGATAATATTATTGACGTAGCATTATTAGAATTTTGCGTTCGCGAAGATTTAAATAAAATTGCACCAAGAGTTATGGCTGTTTTAGAACCGCTAAAAGTGGTTATTACTAACTATCCAGAAGATAAAGAAGAATGGTTAGAAGCAGAAAATAATCCAGAAGATGATAATGCTGGATTTAGAAAAATTCCTTTTTCTCGTGAAATTTATATTGAAAAAGACGATTTTAAAGAAGAAGCAAGCAGTAAGTTTTTCCGTTTAAAATTAGGTGGCGAAGTTCGTTTAAAAAACGCTTATATCATTAAGGCAGAAAGTGTAGAAAAAGACGCTAATGGAAACATTACACAAGTAAATTGCTCCTATTCTGAAGCTACAGAAAAACGTGTAAAAGGAACTTTACATTGGGTTTCTATAAAGCACGCTATAAAAGCAGAAGTTAGAGAATACGATCGTTTATTTATGGACGAAGCGCCAGATTCTCACGACAACAAAGATTATATGGATTTTATAAATCCTAATTCTTTAAAAATTATTGAAGCGTTTGTAGAACCAAGTTTACAAGATGCTAAAATTGGAGATCATTTTCAGTTTCAACGTTTGGGTTATTTTAATGTAGATAACAATTCAACTAAAAATAATTTAGTGTTTAATAAAACCGTTGGTTTGCGTGATTCTTGGGAAAAAATAAAGCCAAAACCAGCACAACAAAACAATGCACCAAAGCAGAGTAATCCGCAACAAGGCGCAAAAGCTATAAATACAATTAATAAATTAGGCAAAAAGTACACTAATTTACCAGAAGAAAAGCAACAGAAAATGCGTGTAGAAATTTTAGAATTAGCTAAAGAAGTTACGTACGAAGAACTGGAACCTTTATTTGGAACTGCTGCTAAAAAGGTAGGAACACGTATTGCTGCTACACTTATTTTAAGTGTAAAATTAAAAGATGGATTAGAAAAAAACGACGTTATTAACAGTTTTATAGAAAAAGCCTTAGAAGATAAAAACGAATTATTAGTTGCCGAAGCTTCACTTTTAGGTTAATTATTTAAAAATAAATCTATTACTTTAACCTTTTAGAGCTTAACTCTAAAAGGTTTTTTACTGCTTATAATGTAAAGAATTTAAAAGCTCATATTTGCCCTGTTATTTTAAAAAATTTCTAAGAATAAATGTCACTTAATAGCAATAACACAATTATACCTATTACTAATTTCCAACTAATTGTGTTTAACTTTAATGTGTAAAAAAATTAAATTAGACCAAAAACATTAAACAAAACATTTTTTTAACTAACTTTATTCAAACGCATCAAAATAAAACATTTATGGAATTTAACTTTTTAGCTATTTCTATAGCAGCACTAGTACCAATTATAATTGGCTTTTTATGGTATAACCCTAAACTTTTGGGAACTAGTTGGATGAAAGAAGCAGAAATAACCAAAGAAAAACTTAAAGCCAGCAATATGGCTATTGTTTTTGCTTTTACTTTAGTATTATCGTTTTTAATAGCGTTTTTTTTGCCACAATTAACAATTCATCAAATTGGCGCACTTCAATTAACTGGTGGAGATCCAGCTTTAGCAGAAGCTTCTTATCATTTATTTATAGCAGATTACGCTACTGCATTTAGAACATTTAAACACGGTGCATTACACGGATTATTAGCTGGAACTTTCTTGTTTTTCCCTGTAATAGCAATTAATGGAATGTTTGAACGTAAAAGTTGGAAATATATTTTTATTAATTCTGGATATTGGGTTGTTTGTTTAACAATAATGGGCGCAATTATTTGCGGTTGGGTTTAATTTTCGATAATATAAAATTTAACAGGTTTTAAGACTGAAATTTATTAATTTCAGTCTTTTTTTTGTACTATTAACTATGTCTTACTTGAATTACGTAAAAATTTATTCTAATGTCAATGAACTACCAAAAGATTGGAATGTTTTAGCTGCACAAGATGTTTTTTTACAAACACAATTTCTTGAAGGTTTAGAGCATTGTTATCCAGAAAATATTACAGCTTATTATGTAGGTGTTTTTAAGGGCGAAGAATTAGTTGGAATAGCAATTTTACAACGTGTTAAAATGTATTTAGATTCTATTTTTAGAGACAATTCTACTCTTATAAAACAGCAAACTACAGCACTTATTTCTAAAATTGTAAAAGGAAATATTTTAGTTCTTGGTAATTTAATGCACACAGGACAACACGGATTTGCTTTTAATACTAAAGCTTTAAGTTATTCTGAATTTCTAGAATTAGCATATAAAGGTATAGAAGAGGTTTCTAAACTAATTAAAACTAATTTTGGTAAAACCATTAGAATAATAACGTTTAAAGATTATTTTTTAGATGATGCTATTCATAATGAAACCCAATTTTTCGAACAAAAAAAACTCTATCAAATCCAAGTTCAGCCAAATATGGTTTTTAATCTTAATACTGATTGGAGCACAACCGATGATTATAAATCTGCTTTACATAAAAAATACAAAAGACGCTATTCTGCAGCATTAAAAAAGAAAGTAAGCATAGTTTCAGTCTCATTAACTTTAGAGGACTTAAAAACCTACGAAACTGCTATTTTTAAGCTTTATAAAAGTGTTTCGGATAATGCTGGAGTTAATTCTTTTGTACTGCCAAGTAATCATTTTTACGAACTTAAAAAAGCTTTAGGTAAGCAGTTTAATTTAATTGGATATTTTAAAGATAATGTCCTTGTTGGTTTTTTCACTTTAATAGAAAATAAAAGCGTTTTAGAAACATACTTTTTAGGTTACAATTCTAAACTTAATCATAAACATCAGTTATACTTAAATATGCTATATGATATGATTGATTTTGGGGTTACAAATCCATTTAAATCTATTGTTTTTGCAAGAACTGCAATGGAAATTAAAAGTAGTGTTGGAGCAAAACCTAAGCCTATGGTTTTATATGTAAAACATACCAATAATACTTTTGCTAATGTGCTTTTAAAGGCTATTGTAAAGTATTTAAATCCACTTAAACCTTGGCAAGAACGTCATCCGTTTAAGTAAATTACTTTTTTAGTTTTTAGTACTTTTCTAATCTTAAGTGTTCTTTTGTAATTTTAACTTCTAGTTTTTTATCGAGAAAATAAAAAAGACCATCCAAAATGGATAGTCTTTTATAAAATTAAAAAAATGGGTTTGAGTAAAAAATTATTTACCTGTACCTAACTTTTTGTTTTGTTTTGCTTCTTTCATAGCTTCACCAATTTCGTTACTTGCAGCAAAACTTGCTACCATATCGTTAAGCATATTGCTTCCTGCTTGCGGCGAGTTTGGTAATAAAATTAAGTTACTATTTGTTTCGCTACCAATGGCTTGTAATGTATCGTAATGTTGTGTAACTACTATTAAAGCAGAAGCTTCTTGCGAGTTAATTCCAACTTTATTTAAAACTTCTACAGATTCTTCTAATCCACGAGCAATTTCGCGTCTTTGATCTGCAATACCTTGACCTTGCAAACGTTTACTTTCTGCTTCGGCTTTTGCTTTTTCAACAATTAAAATACGTTGCGCATCACCTTCATATTGAGCAGCTGTTTTTTCTCTATCTGCAGCATTAATTCGGTTCATAGCTTCTTTAACTTGTGCATCTGGATCTATATCTGTTACTAAGGTTTTAATAATATCGTAACCATAGTCTGACATTGCATCGTTAAGTTCTGCTTTTACAGCAATGGCAATATCATCTTTTCTTAAAAACACATCATCTAAAATCATTTTTGGGACTTCGGCACGAACAACATCAAAAACATAAGACGTAATTTGGTCATGTGGATAATCTAATTTGTAGAACGCTTCTTCTACTTTTAACTTAATAACTTTGTATTGTACAGAAACTTTAAGTCTTACAAAAACGTCGTCTTTTGTTTTAGTTTCTATAATAACATCTAATTGCTGAATTTTTAGACTTAAACGACCAGAAATTTTATCTACTATTGGAATTTTAAACTGTAATCCGGATTGACGAATACTTTGAAAACGCCCAAAACGCTCAATAATGGCAGCAGTTTGCTGTTTAACGGTAAATACGGAAGAGATTAGTATAACTAGTCCGAATACAAGAAAAGGAATTAAAATAAGGTTCATTTAGTTCATTTTTAAGATTAATATTTAATACTTACTAATTTAGGTATATTTGTGGAGTAAAACCCGAAATTTCCATGAAAAAAAAGCATTTCCTTTTATTAGTCGCTATTTGTATATGTTTTGTTACACAAACAAACGCACAAAGACAAAAAGCTAAAGGAGCCATTAATATTAAAAAGGGATTTGCTATTGCTGGTGGAATAACTAATTATGATATTATAACAGATAATTTTACAACTCTAAAAAGCGATGGCTGGATTTTTGGTATGAGTGCCACTGTAGATTTGCCTCACAAATGGTATAATGTAAGTTATGGTATGCAGTTATCTGAAAATACTTTAAGCATTGCAACTAAACCTTCTTTAAGAAGATCTAATGTTGATAATTCTGTAGATTATAAGTTATTAACTGCTCAAGTTGCTTTTTTATGGCATTTAAAATTGGGAACAGATTTTTTAACTTTAGATCTTGGACCAATGCTTCAATATAACAACGATTTAGAGTTAAAAAACAGCGATAAAAAAAACTACATTATTGATGGTTTTAATGCGGTTACTGCAAAAGATTTTAAAAACTTAACTAATTTTAATGTTAATGGAGCTATTGGTTTAACCGCTGGTATAAATCATTTTAAAATTAGGGCTCAATATATTTATGGTTTTACTAATATTTTAGGAGATTTAAATAAAGAAAGTTTTGCCAAAGATTTGAACAATAAATTTAAAGGAAACCAAAGTATGCTGGCTTTTACTGTAATGTGTTTGTTTTAATATTATAAAGTTTAAAACATAAAAAAGCAGCTTATTAAAATAAGCTGCTTTTTTACTTTTTTATAATAAAAACCTAAACTCTAACAAGCTTCAATTAATTTATTAATACGTTTTAAGGTTTCTGGTTTTCCTATTAAATACATAATATCAAAAACATCTGGTCCACTTAATCCTCCAACTAAGGCTAAACGTAAAGGCATCATTACTTTTCCAAAACTAATGTCTTTAGAAGTAATCCAACCTTTTATTGCGGTTTGCAATGGCTCTACATCAAAATCTTCTACAGATTCTACTATACCAACTAATTCTTGTAATACTGGTTTAGTGTCTTCTTTTACAGCTTTTTTAAGGCCTTTTTGGTCGAATGCATTTGGTGTAAGAAAGAAAAAATGACTTAAATCCCAGAATTCGCTAATAAACGTAGCGCGTTCTTTTATTTTATAAACTACAAGTTCAATAAAATTAACGTCAATTTCTTTTAATTCTTCTCTTTGAGCTTTAAAAGATTCTGCTAATTCATAATTGCTTTGCTCTTGCATGTATTGGTGATTAAACCATTTGGTTTTGTCTGGATCAAAACGTGCGCCTGCTTTATTAACTTTTCCTAAATCGAAGGCAGCAATTAACGCTTCCATAGAGAATATTTCTTGTTCAGTTCCAGGATTCCATCCTAAAAAAGCTAAAAAATTAACTACAGTTTCAGAGAAATAGCCTTCTTCTTTATAACCTTTAGAGATATCTCCATCTGGCGATGTGTATTGTAATGGAAATACTGGAAACCCTAATTTATCGCCATCGCGCTTACTTAGTTTTCCTTTTCCTGTTGGTTTTAATATTAATGGTAAATGTGCAAATTCTGGTGGATTCCAACCAAAAGCAGTGTATAATTGATAGTGCAATGCTAAACTTGGTAACCATTCTTCGCCACGTATTACGTGAGAAATTTCCATTAAATGATCATCGACAATATTTGCTAAATGATAAGTTGGCATGCCATCGCTCTTAAATAAAACCTTATCATCTAAAACATTAGTGTCTATTTTAATATCGCCACGAATAATATCTTTTAATCGTAATGTTTGATCTTGAGGCGATTTGAATCTGATGACATAATCGTCTCCAGCTTCAATTTTAGCAGCTACATCTTCCGCCGAAAGGCTTAAAGAATTATCTAGTTTTAGACGGTTATGCCAATTGTAAATAAATGTTTTACCTTTTTCTTCGTGATTTTTTCTGTGAGCATCAAGCGCTTCTGCAGTATCAAATGCATAATAGGCATTTCCAGAAGCTATTAATTTATCGGCATATTCGCGGTATAAATGCTTGCGTTCGCTTTGTTTGTAAGGACCAAATTCTCCTCCAGCTTTTGGACCTTCATCTATACTTATATTACACCAATTTAAAGATTTTGTGATGTAATCTTCTGCACCTTCAACAAAACGTTTTTGATCTGTATCTTCTATTCTTAAAATAAAAGTTCCGTTGTGTTTTTTAGCAAATAAATAGTTAAATAAAGCGGTACGAACACCACCAATATGTAATGGTCCTGTAGGACTTGGTGCAAAACGCACACGAACATTCTTAGTCATAAAAAAATAATTATAACCGCAAAGATATAGCCTTTATCTATAAAGTTAAAACAGAAGTTATTTTAGTTTAGAATTTTGTGTAAACCCCAAAATTTACAGCAGCTCTTTTGGCAACATTATTACCAGAAAAGGCACCGCCAAAACTAGCAGTAACGCCAATTTTTTGTGTAATTTCTAGAAGACCTTTTAAACCATAAGCTGTAAACTCTTGGTTATTTACGTAAGTTCCTGTTAATACGTTTTCTAATGGTAAATTTGTATTGTCTTGATTATTAAATGAGTTTACAACATCTAAATACGCTACTATCCAAAGTCTATTAAAGACTTTATATCCAGCTTCTCCACCAATTTTAAAGTTAGAACTATAGTTGTTAAATCTAACATTAAATCCTGTAAATGCCTGAACATAAAAGTTTTTAAAACCTCTACCCATATTAAGTGTTGGCGTTAAAGTCCAGGTATTGTATCCTGTTCTTAAACCTGTTTTAGTATCGTAATTTCCTGTATTAGCCTCAATATTAAACTGTCCAGAAATTACCCATTTTTTATTATATAATTGATGTTTTAAACCTAACTCTATATTTCCTAAGGCGTTATTAGAACCACTTTCTGTAAAAACAGCACCATTTGCACTTGTTAAATCTCCAGTTTTTAAACGCTTAAATGGTAAACTAGCTATTAATGTTGTTTTATCTGTTAAGCCGTATTCTGTGTATAATTGTATGGTATTGTCTGTTATTGTTCGTTCTGTATTATAATCTGGATTACCAAATTGGCTGTTATAATTTGCTATAGAACTAAAACTTAACTGGCTAAAACCTTCGCCTTTTTTCTTTGTCCAAGCACTTTGAGCCTGGATAGAACTTGTAGTAATTATAAGTGTAAGAAGTAAAATAATACGTTTCATAAAAGTTAATTTTTAATCTTAGTAGTAAGATACTAAGATTACTTACAGAGTAGCTAAAATACTTTAACATTTTGTTAAAAAATAAAATAGTAATTTAGTGAGTTAAATAGAAAACGCTTTACTTCTGAAACCACTATACCACATACAAAGTAAATTACAGCAATTTGTAAGAAAATATTACACAAATAAATTAATTAAAGGTGTTATTTTATTTTTTGCAATTGGCTTGTTATATTTTATTCTTACGCTTTTGGTAGAGCATTTTTTATGGTTAAATTCAGCTTTAAGAACTGCCTTGTTTTGGTTATTTATTTTAGTTGAAGTTACTTTGTTTACTGTATTTATAGTTATTCCTTTGGTTTATTTATTTAAACTAAAAAAAGGAATTAATTTTAACGAAGCCTCTAAACTTATTGGCGCTTATTTTCCAGAAGTAAAGGATAAATTAACCAATGTTTTGCAGCTAAATCAAGATAAATCAAACTCGGAATTAATCTTAGCAAGTATAAATCAAAAAGCTAAAGAATTAAGTCCAATTCCATTTAAAAAAGCTATTAATTTTAGAACAAATGCCAAATATGTAAAATATGCACTAATTCCACTGTTAATTTTAGTTGCTTTTTATGCGTCTGGAAAGATAGATTGGTTTAGTAAAAGTTACAATCGTGTTGTAAATTACAATGTAGCTTACGAGCCGCCAGCACCATTTCAATTTTTTGTTATAAACGATAAATTAGAAACTATAGAAAACAAAGAATTTACACTTTTTATAGAAACTGTAGGAAACGTAATTCCAGAAAACGCAAGTATAGAGTTTAATAACGAAACTTATTTTTTAGAGTCTAAAGATTCTGGCGTTTTTCAATATACTTTTAATCGTGTAAATCAACCTATAACTTTTAATTTAACGGCAAATAATGTAAGCTCTAAACCTTACACTATTAATTTAATAAATGCGCCACAAATTATTAGCTTCGACATGGCTTTAAATTATCCTGCATACACAGGAAAACGCAACGAAACATTAAAAAGTGTTGGTAATGCTATAATTCCGCAAGGCACAAAAGTAACTTGGAATGTTAAAAGCAAATCCACAGAGCAACTTATGTATTATGCACAAGATTCGGTTGCATTTACCAAATCCAATACCAATCAATTTAATTTAAGTAAACGTATTTATAATTCTACAGATTATACGTTAAGTACAACAAATAAAAATCTTAGTAATTACGAAAACTTAGCTTTTAACTTAAAAGTTATAAAAGATCAATATCCAGAGATTAAAGTAGCGTCTAAAACCGATTCTTTGGACTTGCAAACACTTTACTTTTTTGGTAAAACAAGCGACGATTATGGTTTAACCAAGCTTCAGTTAGTGTATTATCCTGTAAATGAAGAAAATGCAGTTAAAACCCAAAACATTAAGATTTCTAATGGGAATTTTTCTGAATTTATAAGCAGTTTTCCAAACAGTCTTTCTATTGAAGAAGGCAAGGCTTACGAATTATATTTTCAGGTTTTTGATAATGATGCTTCAACAAAAAATAAGACTACTAAAAGTAAAGTTTTTACATATCGAAAAAGAACATCGTCTGAAGAAGAGCAAAAACAGTTACAAGAGCAAAGTAAAACTATTCAAGATTTAAGTAAATCGTTAAAGCAATTTGACAAGCAGGAAAAAGAGCTTGAAGAACTGTCTAAAGCTCAGAAAGAAAAATCAACTTTAAGTTTTAACGATAAAAAGAAAGTTGAGCAATTTTTGGAACGTCAGAAAAACCAAAAGAAATTAATGCAAGATTTCAATAAAAAGTTGAAAGATAACTTGGAAGAATTTCAGAAGAAAACTAACGAATCTCCTAAAAAAGAAAACAAACCTAAAGATCAATTTAAAGAAGATTTAAAAAAACGACTTAGCGATAACGAAGAACAACTTAAAGAAGACGAAAAACTTTTAGAAGAACTTGAGAAATTAATGGAGAAATTTGATAAAGAAGAATTCTCTGAGAAAATGAATAATTTATCTAAGAAGTCTAAAAATCAAAAAAAGAGCTTAGAACAAGTTTTAGAATTAACAAAGAAATATTACGTAACAAAAAAACTAGAAAAAATTGGTAAAGAACTAGACAAGTTGGCTAAAAAACAAGATGCTTTAGCTAGTAAAAAAGATAATGAAAACACCAAAGAAGAGCAAGACAAGCTTAATAAAGAATTTAATGAGCTTAAAAAACAGTTAGACCAATTAGAAAAGGAAAATAAAAACCTTAGAAATCCTGTTAAAATGCCTCGAAATAAAAATATAGAGGAGAATGTTTCCGAGGATCAAAAAGAAGCATCAGATGCTTTAAAAGAAGCACAAGAAAATCAAGAACAATCTGATAAAGAAAATTCTAAGAAAAAAGCAAAGAAAAAACAAAAAAGCGCGGCGCAACAACTTAAAAAATTAAGCTTTGGAATGCAAAAAAGTGCACAAGGTGCGCAGCAAGATAAAATGGAAGAAGACATTGAAATGCTGCGTCAAATCTTAGATAATTTAGTGTTATTTTCTTTTAACCAAGAAGCAAACATGGAGGCTTTTTCTAAAATAGATGTTAACCACAGCCAATATTCTAAATACCTAAGAAAACAAAACGATCTAAAATTAAATTTCGAGCATATAGACGATAGTTTATTTGCCTTATCACTTAGAAATCCTAAAATATCCGAAAAAGTAAATACACAAATTAGCAACGTTTACTACAACATAAATAAAGCTTTAGGACAACTAGCAGAAAACAATTTATATAAAGCAACAGGAACACAACAATACGCTGTAACTGCTGCTAATAATTTAGCCGATTTACTAAGTAATATCTTAGACCAAATGCAAAATCAAGCCATGGGAATGCCTGCTCCAGGAGAAGGAAAAAGTGGAATGCCAATGCCAGACATAATTATTTCTCAAGAAGAATTAGCTAAAAAAATGGAGAAAGGCACTAAAAAAGGAGAGAAAGGCGAAGATGGAAAAGAAGGCGAATCTGGCAACAAAGGAAAAAAGAGCACTAAAGGCAAAAAAGGTAAGCAAGGTAAAGGTGGCGAAACCGGAGAATCTGGAGAAAATGGTCAAGAATCCAAAAATGGAAAGAACGGAAAAGGACAAAACAGCAAAGGAGAAAACGGCAATAATCCCGAAGGAAAACCTGGGACTTCAGAAAAAATGAATGGCGAATTATTTCAAATTTACCAACAACAACAAATGCTTCGTCAAGCTTTAGAAGAACGTTTGGAACGCGATGGAATTCGTGATAGTGGAGATGCTTCAAAATTAATTAAACAAATGGAGCAAGTAGAATTGGACATTTTAAATAAAGGTTTTACCGAAGAAACAGCTTCTAAAATGAAAAATATTCAACATCAATTAATGAAATTAGAAAAAGCCACATTGCAACAACAAGAAGACACCAAACGTAAATCTGAAGTTAATAAAAAGGAATTCGAAAACACATCAACCAATCAAATAAAAACAGCGAAACAATATTTTAATACAACCGAAATATTAAATAAACAACATTTACCTTTGCAACCAATTTACAAGCAAAAAGTACAACAGTATTTTAAACAAGAAAATGATAAGTTATAACTACGAAACCGAATTTAATTTAGATAACGAAACACTTTTAACCAATTGGATTAATAAAGTTGTAGAAAGCCATAATTGTACTATTCAAGAAGTGAATTATATTTTTGTGGACGATGAATATCAGCACAAATTAAACGTCGAATTTCTTAATCATGATACCTTAACAGATATTATTAGTTTTGATTATTCCGTAGGAAATAACTTACAAGGCGATATTTATATTTCTGTAGAACGTGTTGCCGATAACGCTAAAGATTTTAAGGTTTCATTTACAGAAGAAATGCATCGCGTATTAATACACGGTATTTTACATTATTGTGGTTTTAAAGATAAGTCTGATGAAGAAGCAAAATTGATGCGTTCTATGGAAAACGAAGCCTTATCTTTGTGGTTAAATAAATAATTGATTGCAGTATCTTTGCAAAATATAAATATCTCTTAATGTTCCACGTGGAACAATACACCTAGAATTATGTTTAACGAAATTTATGATGTAATAGTTGTTGGTGCTGGACACGCAGGAAGCGAAGCTGCTGCTGCTGCTGCCAACATGGGTTCTAAAACCTTATTAATAACAATGAGTCTTCAAAATATTGCTCAAATGTCTTGTAATCCTGCTATGGGCGGAATTGCTAAAGGACAAATTGTGCGAGAAATTGATGCTTTAGGTGGATATAGTGGTATTGTGTCTGATACGTCTGCTATTCAATTTAAAATGTTGAATAAATCAAAAGGACCAGCCATGTGGAGTCCTAGAGTGCAAAGCGATAGAATGCGTTTTGCAGAAGATTGGAGAACACTTTTAGAAGAAACAGAAAATCTTGATTTTTACCAAGAAATGGTTGCAGGATTAATTGTAGAACATCATAAAGTAGTTGGTGTTAAAACATCTTTAGGCTTAGAAATTAGAGCAAAATCTGTTGTTCTAACAAATGGTACTTTTTTAAATGGATTAATTCATATTGGAGATAAAAATTTTGGTGGTGGTAGAGCAGGAGAAAAAAACTCTACAGGAATTACAGAACAATTAGTGACTTTGGGTTTTGAATCTGGTAGAATGAAAACTGGAACGCCTCCAAGAGTAGATGGAAGATCTTTAGATTTTTCTAAAATGACAGAACAACCTGGAGACATAAATCCAGAAAAGTTTTCATATCTAGATATTACAAAGCCGTTAACGAAACAACGTTCTTGTCATATGTCTTACACAAGCCTAAAAGTTCATGATCTGCTTCGTGAAGGTTTCGATAGAAGTCCTATGTTTAATGGAAGAATAAAAAGCCTTGGTCCAAGATATTGTCCATCAATTGAAGATAAAATAAATAGATTTGCAGATAAAGATAAACATCAACTTTTTGTAGAACCAGAAGGTTGGAATACATGCGAATATTATATAAACGGCTTTTCAACATCTTTGCCTGAAGATGTTCAATTTAAAGCATTAAGATCTGTAGTTGGTTTCGAAAACGTAAAGTTTTTTAGACCAGGTTATGCCATAGAATACGATTATTTTCAGCCTACACAATTAAAACATACATTAGAAACTAAATTAGTATCTGGATTATATTTTGCCGGTCAAATAAATGGAACTACAGGATACGAAGAAGCAGCATCTCAAGGATTAATGGCAGGCATAAATGCAGCCTTAAAAGTGCAGGAAAGAGAACCTTTTATACTTAAAAGAGATGAAGCTTACATAGGTGTTTTAATAGACGATCTAATTACAAAAGGTACAGAAGAACCTTATAGAATGTTTACATCTAGAGCAGAATATAGAACATTACTTAGACAAGATAATGCAGATCTTAGATTAACGCCAAAGAGTTTTGATCTTGGTTTAGCGTCTGAGAAACGTTTAAAACGTATGGAAGAAAAACACTCAAGATCTGAAAATTTTGTCACGTTTTTTAAAGAAACAAGTGTAACACCTAAGGAAGTTAATCCTATATTGACTCATAAAGATTCTGCTGAAGTAAAACAGCAAGATAAAATGTTTAAACTTTTTGCTAGACCAAATATTACAATGGAAGATATGACAAAAATTGCTTCTGTTTCGGAATATTTAAAAACTAATAATCTAGATAGAGAAGAGCTTGAGCAGACAGAAATTCAAGTAAAATATGCTGGATATATTAACAAAGAAAAACTTAACGCAGATAAATTAAAGCGATTAGAAAACATTAAAATTCCTGATGGATTTGACTATTCTAAACTAAAATCCATGAGCTTTGAAGCTAGAGAAAAACTGAGTAAAATTAAACCAGTAACTATTTCTCAAGCAAGCAGAGTAAGTGGTGTTTCTCCTAGTGATATTTCGGTTTTACTAGTATATTTAGGAAGATAAAAAATAATGTTCCACGTGGAACTATTAATTTAAAACTGCTTTAGTAATAGAAAAGAGTTAGATAGAATTACTAATTTATGTCAGAATTATTAAAAATTCTTGGAGACTTATGATAAATATTAAAGCAAAAGATTTTACAGTTTCTGGTGAGGAATTCACCTTAATAGAGAATATAAAATTTGGTTATTTAGAAACAACACCACAACCAAAAATAGAAGATTTACCTAAATATTATAAATCTGAAGACTATATCTCTCATACAAATACAAAACGAAATTGGTTTGAAAAAACATATCATAAGGTCAGAAATATAACTTTAAAACAAAAGTTAAATTTAATTAATTCGTTTAAAACAGAAGACAAATCGCTTTTAGATATTGGATGTGGTACAGGTCATTTTTTAGAAATATGTAAAAATAATGGCTGGAAAGTAACAGGTATTGAACCTGAAAAAAAAGCTAGAGACAAAGCTAACTTGTTAATAAAAAACAAAGTATTTAATAGTGATAAACTAAAAAATCTTCCAAAAGAAAGTTTTGATATAATAACATTATGGCACGTTTTAGAACATCTGCCAAATTTAGAAGAACAGGTTAAACTGATTCATTCGTTGTTAAAAACAAATGGAACATTAATAATTGCGGTACCTAATTATAATAGTTTCGATGCAAAACACTACAAATCAAATTGGGCTGCTTTAGATGTTCCTAGGCATTTATGGCATTTTAATAAAAAGAGTATCGACCTATTAGGGCAAAGTGTTGGTTTTAAATTAAAAGAAACTAAGCCAATGTGGTTTGATGCTTTTTATGTGAGTTTATTATCTGAACAGATAAAATCAAACAAAAGAAATATAATTAAAGCCTTTTTAATAGGATTAACCTCAAATATTATGGCTTTATATACAAAAGAAGCTTCTTCTCATATTTATATTCTTCAAAAGGACTAAATTCTTATTTTAAATAATTTTAAGAGCGAAAACATAAGGTTAAGGTCTATTTAATTGTAATAAATTTTAAAACGCCTTAAATCATCTAATTTAAAACACAAAACAATAAATTTTATAAATAATATAATTATTAGTAATTAGTTTTTTCTATAGTAAGAGTTTACAATTATGGGTATTATTTAACAGCAGAATTTAATAACCTCTGGTTATTTATAGAATTATATCAATTCAGTTTCTATAACTTAGAATTTAGAAAATAAATTATGCAGGATAGGATTATTGAATTGTGTGTCTAAAATTAATTAAAAGAAATAGGAAATACAATACTTTATAAAACGTTTTCATATAATACTAAAACATAGAATTATAAAATAAGACGGAATTTTAGGTTTACAAAAATTTATCTTCAGAATTGGGCTTACAAAATAGTGCCATCATAAAGTAAAAAAATAATAAATATAGATGTACTAAAAAAGTACATTTTAATAATATTTAACTTCTATAAAAATTAATAAAAACAACACAGAAATCTTATTTGTTTTCTATTTTAGCAACGTAAAAAATATAAAAATGAAAAAATTAAGTATTGCAGTATTAGCTTTAATGGTATTTACATCGTGCCAAAAACAAAAAATTGCTTTTTTAGATAACGGAAAAGTAATTAACCAGGTTGAGTTGAAAAAAGCTGTTGAAGAGAAATACAAGCAAAAGGAAGCAGCATTGTCTCAAAAAACAGATAGTTTAAAATTAGCATTTCAAACAGAAGTACAAGAAGCAAGTACTTTAGCTTCTAAGATGAAGGACCAAAATAAAATTCAACAATTATCTCAGTCGTTTCAGCAAAAAGAACAAATGTTAAGTAGACAAATTCAAACGGAACAACAAAATCTTGCAAATGGTTACAGAACCGAAATAGATTCAGTAATTAAAACAGTAAAGATTTTTGTAAAAGACTACGGAAAAACTAAAGGTTACGATTACATTTTAGGAACAAGCGATAACACAGCAAGTGTTATGTATGCTAAGGAATCTACAGATTTAACGGAAGAAATTATTAAAGCATTCGACGCTAAAAACAACAAATAATTATGAAAAAAGTCATTCTTTCATCCGTATTAGCAGTTACTTTATTAGCTTCATGTCATTCTACTAAAGAAGCTGTAAACACAACGGTTAAAAGCACAACAGAAACAAACGCATATTGGCAACAACACGTTAACTACAACATGGATATAGACATGAATGTAGAAAATAGCCAATACAAAGGAAAACAAACGTTAGTTTATACTAACAACTCTCCAGATGTTTTAAATAAAGTGTATTACCACTTGTTTTTTAACGCTTTCCAACCAGAAAGCGAAATGAATGCAAGGTTAAAAGCTATATCTGATCCAGATAGAAGAATGGTTACTAATATTGGAACCAAAGAAAATCCAATAATTCAAAGTCGTATTGATGTTTTACAACCTAACGAAATTGGATTTATTAAAGTAAATAGCTTAACTCAAAATGGTAAAGCGGTATCACATGAAACTGTTGGAACTGTATTAGAAGTTAGCTTGAATACACCAATTCAGCCAGGTGAAAAAGTAACTTTTAATATGGAGTTTAATGCGCAAGTGCCATTACAAATCCGTAGATCTGGTAGAGATAATGCCGAAGGTGTAGCGCTTTCTATGACGCAATGGTATCCAAAATTAGCAGAATACGATTTTGAAGGTTGGCATGCAGATCCATACATTGGAAGAGAATTTCATGGTGTTTGGGGAGATTTTAATGTCACGCTTCATATAGATAAAGATTTTGTAGTTGGTGGAACAGGTTATCAAGTTGGCGAAACTAAAATTAATGGAAACAAAAAAACCTTAAAATTCAACGCACCAAATGTGCACGATTTTACTTGGGCTGCAGATCCAGATTTTAAGCACGATACCATGCAAGTGCCAAACGGACCATTATTACATTTCTATTATAAAAAAGATTTAGAGCAAGAATACCTAGAAAACTGGAAAAACCTACAGCCAAAAACGGTTGAGTTAATGGATTATTTTAGCCAGAAAGTTGGAAAATATCCATACAAACAATATTCTGTAATACAAGGTGGAGATGGCGGAATGGAATACGCTATGTGTACTTTAATTACTGGAAAACGTAAATTTGGGAGTTTAGTTGGAGTTACAGCACATGAATTAGCACATTCTTGGTTTCAGTTTTTATTAGCAAGTAACGAATCTAAACACGAATGGATGGACGAAGGTTTTACAAGTTATATCAGTCATAATGCAATGAATGTTGTAATGAAAGAAAACAAAGTAAATCCAAATTCTGGTGGTTACAGAGGTTATTATTATCTAGTAAGTACTGGAAAAGAACAACCACAAACCACACATTCAGATCGTTACCACAGTAATATGGCTTATGGTATTGCAGCATACAATAAAGGTGAAGTATTCTTAGCACAATTAGCTTATGTTATAGGTGAAGAAAATTTAGAGAAAACCTTAAAAAAGTACTTTACAGACTTCTCTTTTAAGCATCCAAAACCATTAGATATTATTCGTTCTGCCGAAAAAGTTTCTGGTTTAGAATTGGATTGGTATTTAACAGATTGGACACAAACTACAAACACTATAGATTACGCAGTAACATCTGTTGAAGGAAATACAGTTAATTTAGAACGAATTGGAGCAATGCCAATGCCTTTAGATATAACCGTAACTTATACAGACAAAACAACAGAAAATTTCTACATTCCTTTACAAATGATGCGTGGCGAAAAGCCAACTACAGCAACACTACTAAAGGATTGGGCTTGGGCTTATCCAACTTATAGTTTTAAGGCTAATAAAACAGTTAAATCTGTACAAATAGATCCAAAAAAACTAATGGCAGATATAGATAAAACTAATAACACAAAGTAAATTAGTTACGTCTTAATAATTTTTAAAACCACTTATTTATAAGTGGTTTTTTTAGTTTAACACTTATGGCTTACCTTTGAGCAACAGCTATGAAATTAACTTACAACAAACACGAAAAACTAAAAAGCAAAAAAGGTATAGAGCAATTATTTTCCGAAGGAAAATCAATTTCTGCGTATCCATTGCGTTTAGTATACTTAAAAAACAGCGAAACTCTAAAAGTTGGCGTGTCTGTTAGTAAGCGTAATTTTAAAAAAGCAGTAGATAGAATTCGTATAAAACGTTTACTTCGAGAAGCTTATAGGCTAAATAAACAACAACTTTTAGATCAAAATATTACAGGTTACTCAATAATGCTACTTTATATGCATAAAGATATGCCAACGTTTAACACTATAAATGCGTTAACACAAAAGGCATTTAAAAAATTTATAGCGCAATTAAATCAGTAATTTGTTTAAATAATAACCATAATGAAACATTTTTTTAAACACAAAATTTTAGTTCCAGTACTTGCTGTTATTATATTTATATCAACAACCGCTTTTAGAAACGATTTTTTCGAAATTGCTAAACAAATAGAAATATTTACAACCTTATTTAAGGAATTAAATATGAACTATGTGGACGAAACTAATCCGGCAGAATTAATGGATACCGCATTAAAAAATATGCTAGAAGAGTTAGATCCATACACAAAATACTATAACGAACAAGATATAGAAACCGCTAGAATTAAGCGTACAGGAGATTATTCTGGAATTGGTGCAAAAATAATGACGCTTAAAAACAAAGTAGTTATTGTAGAACCTTATAAAAATTACCCAGCAGATAGAGCAGGATTAAAAGCTGGAGATCAAATTATTAAAGTAGATGGAATTGCGTTAGCAGATTTTAAAGACGATGCTTTAGATTTACTAAAAGGAGCACCAAATTCTAAAATAAATGTAGAATATATCCGTCAAGGTAAAACAAGCACAGCATCGGTTATGCGCTCAGAAGTGCAAATAGATGCGGTACCTCATTTTTCTATGATTAATGAAACAGTTGGATATATTGTACTTAAAAAATTCAATCAAAAAACTACTACGCAAACCAAATATGCTTTAACAGATTTAAAAGCACAAGGCGCAAAACAAATAATATTAGACCTTAGAGGAAATCCTGGTGGACTTTTAAACGAAGCCGTAAATATTGTAAATCTTTTTGTACCAAAAGGCCAATTAGTAGTCTCTACAAAAGCAAAGGTTAAAAGTTATAATCAAACCTATTACACAAAAAACGCGCCTGTAGACACAGAAATTCCGTTAGTGGTTTTAATAAACGGAAAAAGTGCTTCGGCAAGTGAGATTGTTTCTGGAACATTACAAGATTTAGATAGAGCTGTAATTGTTGGTTCTAGAAGTTTTGGAAAAGGTTTAGTACAACGCTACAAAAAACTAAGTTATGGAACACAATTAAAAGTCACCATATCTAGATATTATACGCCATCTGGTCGTTGTATACAAGCATTAGATTATTGGAATAGAGACAAAGATGGAAATGCGGTTAGAACAAAACAAGAAAATTATAATGCATTTACCACTAAAAACGGACGTAAAGTGTTTGATGGTGGCGGCGTTTTTCCAGATGAAGCAATCGATATATCTAAAAACTCTGCCATAACAAAAGCCATTTTAGGAAATCTTAGCATTTTTGAATTTGCTACTAAATTCTATTACGAGAATACTACTATAAATGATATTAATACCTTTAAAGTTACAGATGCACATTTTAAAGACTTTAGAAGCTATTTAAAGACATCGGATTTTACTTTTGAGACCAATACAGAAAAAGCTTTAAAAAAAGCTTTAGAAATCTCTAAAACTGAAAATTTAGAAGATGATATCTCTAAAGATTACAACACATTAATTTCTAACTTAAATAAAGCTAAAGATCAAGCTATTCAAGCTAATAAAGCGCAATTAATAAATTTATTAACAGACGAGATTGTTAAGCGCTATGTTTACAGAGAAGGCTTATTTGAATACTACAAAATTCATAATTTAGATATTAAAAAAGCTGTAGAGATTTTACAAAATCCCAACAAATATAATGCCTACCTTAAATAAACTATACCATGCTTAGAACTAGTTATTTAAAACACTTTTTATTCTTATTTCTAGTAATGTTTACTTCAGTAATATTTGCTCAAGACATTATAAAACATCAGGTATATTTTAATACTGATGCGTTTGAAGTGCCTTTAACCGAAGAAAATAGATTGCTACTTTTTATTTCTAATTTAGAAGAAATAAAAGTGAATAAAATTGAAATTTACGGATTTTGCGACGATAGAGGTACAGATGCTTATAATCAAGAATTATCTCAATATCGAGCAGATAAAATCAAGGAATTATTTTCGGGTTATGGTATAGACGACGATTTAATTACTAACGTAAATGGAAAAGGAGAAATTTTATTACGTGTAGTAAAAGAAAGAGATTTAAGTAAAATTAGAGGTTTAAATCGTAAAGTAGAAATAGTTGTAAAAACAGAACCTAAAAAAGCTATAGATCTAGAAGAAGAAGAATTATCTGTAACTGCAAATACTGGTAAAATTACTCTAGAAGACATAGAAAAAGGTACAATTAAAAAAGGTGATAAAATTACTTTAGATAATATTAATTTTAAATCTAGTTATAGTTATATTACAAAAGAATCTCGTAAAAGATTAGAAAACTTATCGGAAGTTTTGTTAAGAAATCCTCACATTTATTTTACAATAGAAGGACACGTTTGTTGTACGCAAGGTTCTAGAGATGCAATAGATAAAAAAACAAAAAAGCGAAATTTATCTGTAGCAAGAGCACGTTTTATTTACAATTATCTAGAAAAACGTGGTGTGCATAGAAACCGCATGAAATATATTGGTATGCGAAGAAGGCAACCACTTGGAGGAAAACCAGAATTAGATCGTAGAGTAGAAATTTTAATTACCTATATTGGAAAAAGAAAGTAATATTAAACCGTTTATACTAAAAAGCCACTTCAAGTAGAAGTGGCTTTTTTGTGGACTTATAAATTATTTATTCTGTAAAAATATGATCACCAAATTTTTTTAAAACCGTATCAAAAGCGGCAAAAACATCTTTAGAAGCATCGCTTGTTACCATTTTCATTCTATGTTCTTTAAAATGTGGAATACCTTTAAAGTAGTTGGTATAATGCCTTCTAGTTTCAAAAACACCTAAAATTTCTCCTTTCCAATCAATAGCCATTTGTAAATGTCTTCTAGCGGCTTCTACACGTTCTTGAATAGTAATTGGAGCTAAATGTTCTCCTGTATTAAAAAAATGTTTTACTTGCTTAAAAAACCATGGATTTCCAATAGTAGCTCTACCAATCATGCAGCCATCTAATCCGTATTGATCTCTCATTTCCATAGCACGTTCTGGAGTGGTAACATCGCCATTTCCAAAAACAGGAATGCTCATACGTGGATTATTTTTTACTTCTGCAATTGGTTTCCAATTTGCGTCTCCTTTATACATTTGTGCTCTTGTACGACCATGAATTGCAATTGCTTTACAGCCAACATCTTGTAAACGTTCGGCAACTTCTACAATTCTAATAGAATTGTCGTCCCAACCTAAACGTGTTTTTACTGTTATTGGAATATTGGTACGTTTAACCATTTCGGCAGTTAATTGTTCCATTAAGCAAATGTCTTTTAAAATACCAGCGCCAGCACCTTTACTTACTACTTTTTTTACTGGACAACCAAAATTAATATCTATAATATCTGGTTTAGATTCTGCTACAATATCTATGGTTTGCAGCATACTATCTAGATTTGCTCCAAAAATTTGAATGCCAACAGGTCGCTCTTTTTCGTAAATATCTAGTTTCATAACGCTTTTTGCTGCATTACGAATTAAACCTTCGCTACTTACAAATTCTGTATAAACTACATCTGCGCCTTGTTCTTTACATAATGCTCTAAATGGTGGATCGCTAACGTCTTCCATTGGAGCTAAAAGTAATGGGAAATCTGGTAATTCTATGTCGCCAATTTTAACCAAAATGTTTTTTTTTAATGCAAAATTAAGGCTTTTTTATGTAATTGAAATTTTAGCGCTAAAACTTAATTATTTGTTGTGATTTAAAACTAATAAGTTAGTTAATTTTACTGTTGTTTAACCATTGCTATATGTGGTATTCCGTCTTCTAGATAGGTTTCTCCAATGGCTTTAAATCCTAAATTTGTATAGAATTTATTTAGGTAACATTGTGCCGAAATTTTTATGTTGGTTTCTTTAAATTGATCTTTTATGGCTTTTATTGATGCTTCCATTATTTGGTAACCAAATTTAAATTTTCGTTGATTTTCTAAAACTACTACGCGTCCTATACTTGAGTATTCGAAATAATCTCTTGGTTTAAATATACGTGTGTAAGCCACTATTTTTTGATCTTTAAAGCCTAAAATATGTAATGCTTTTTGGTCTTTATAATCTATATCTTGATATACACAATCTTGTTCTACTACAAAAACTTGACTTCGTAATTGTAAGAGATTATATAATTGATCTGTGGTTAATTCTTGAAATGTCTTAACTTGTATATCTAACATAATGTGTCTGTTTTTTTGCAAGAAGGATAGAGGCTTTGTTGAAGCTCTTTTTTGTTTTTCTCAAAAAAAGCGACTGCCGATAGCCTGGTTGTTTACAACTTGCCCAAATTTTAATCTTGTACTATTATTGCTTTAGAATCTGGTTTGTTATATTCTGGCTGAATGGTAACGTGATTTATTTTAAATTGCTGTTCTAAAACGTTTTCTACTTGTTCTAAAATGTAATTAAATTGCGATATAGAAACGTCTTTTTCTAGGTCTAAATGTGCTTCTAAATGCAATTCGTTATCTGATAAATTCCAAATATGTATGTGGTGTAATTGTTTAACGTCTTTAATTTTATGAACTGCTTTTACCACATCTTTTATATTTATATAATCTGGTGTAAATAACATAATGGCTTTGGTAGATTCTTTTAATAAAGAATAACCTACGTAAATTAAATAAAGTGCTATGGCAAATGTTAAGGCGCTATCTATCCAGAAAATTTGGTAAAATTTCATTATAAGTCCTCCTAATAATACGGCTACACTTGCTAACATATCTGTTAATAAATGTAGATAAGCACTTTTAATGTTTATGTTAGATTTTGCGTCTTTTTTAAGTAATAATACGCTTAATCCGTTGGCTATTATTCCTAAAAGCGATAACCAAATTACAAGATTGGATTCTATTTGTTGTGGGTTTTGAAATCTTTTTACAGCTTCTATTATTAATAGAATTGCTACAACTATTAGAGTTGATGCGTTTATGAAAGCTGCTAAAACTTCGGCACGTTTGTAACCAAATGTTTTTTGTAATGAGGCTTTTTGTTTTGATAATTTATTGGCGATGTAACTTATTATTAATGAAACTACATCTGAGAAATTGTGTAATGCGTCGCTTAATAAGGCTAAACTACCAGATAATAATCCGCCAATAACTTGACAAACTGTAATAAGAATATTTAATAGGATAGAAATTATGAGGTTTCGTCCTTGTAAATTTGAATGATTACTAGCGTGATTATGTGAGTGCAAATAACTCATGTAATTACATACAAGTTATTTTATCTATTCTGTTTTGGTGTCTTCCACCTTCAAATTCTGTATTAAAAAACGTTTCTACCATTGCTAATGCTTGTGGTATTGATGTAAAACGTGCTGGTATACATAATATATTTGCGTTATTGTGTTGTCTTATTAATTCTACAATTTCTTTTGTCCAGCATAATCCTGCTCTAACATTTGCATATTTATTAGCTGTCATTGCTACTCCATTTGCGCTTCCACAAATTAAAATTCCAAAATCTACTTTTTTTGCATCTACATCTTTAGAGACTTTGTGTGCAAAATCTGGATAATCTACACTATCAAAACTATCTGTACCATAATTATTTATTGTAAAACCTTTTGCTTCTAATTGTTTTACAATAGCTTGTTTGTAATCTGTACCTGCGTGATCGTTTCCTATAGAAATAGTCATAATATAGTATGTTTTTTTAAATGCCTTTAAATGGCATTTAATAGTTAAGGTTATTAACAACAAAAATAACAATTACTAATAAGTATAAGTCTATTAAATAGAATTAGTTAAATAGGAATTTTAATTTAGCAGCTAGTAATCAGTATCCTTAAAAGGATTGTTAATAAGTCTAATTTATGTTTTTGATTACTTGTTAATAAGTCTTGATGGTTTTTTAAAAGTTTTATTAGGATTTTAAATTAAAAATTCCAATCAAAAAGTGAATGTTTAAAACCTAAAAAGTTAGCCTAAAATTTTAGTGAAGTTGTTAGACTTAATTTAGCTACTTATAAGATAGATTTAGAAAAATACTTATTAAAAATTAGTTGTTAGTTAAGGTTATTAACAACTGTTAATAGCTTTTGCAATACTATTAGTTTTAAGCACTTTAAGTATAAAAAGACGTGTTAATTTCTTGATAAGAGTTAACCCATAACTTTTAAAACAAGTAATTGTTAAAAAAGTTATACCGCTATTAACAAGCAATAATAATAGACATTGTTTTTTTAAATTTAAAAGAAAAGTAAATTATATATTATATATATGTGAATAACTTTGAAAACTGACTTTAAATATTAAAATAGAGTTCTTTTTAAAAAAAATTAATAGATTATTTATGTTCTTCTTAATTTATATAAAAGTGATTTTCTTTTTAGTTTAAAAATATATTGAAACTATAAACCTTGTATATATTATAAACTTAAAAAGCATTAAAAATAGTTTAGAACTCTTAATGCTTTTTTAATTTATTTTTTTTAATTTTTTAAGATTTACTAAACATTACAACTTCGTTACAAACAATCTCTGTAATATAACGTTTAATACCTTCTTTTGTATCGTAACTTCTTGAGGTTAGTTTACCTTCTATTGCAATTTCTTGTCCTTTAGAGACGTATTTTTCTATTAAATCGGCTGTTTTTCCCCAAGCTACTATATTATGCCATTGTGTATCTATAATTTTTTCGCCTTTAGAATTTTTATAACTCTCGTTTGTAGCCATTGTAAAGTTTACTACTTTTTTACCAGACTCTAAATTTTTAACTTCTGGTGCATTTCCTAAATTACCAATTAACTGTACTTTGTTTCTTAACGTATTCATAAGATAAGGTTTTTATATATTGAATGTCATTAGTTCTATTCAACACTGCAAAGATGAGAAGGCATTGTAGTTTTAGTCGGTTGTTACGTATTTAGTATCGTTTATAAATGTTTGTTGTCGGTTATAGTATTGATTTTATTAGAAAACTATAATTTTTATTTTTTAGAATTTTATATAATATAAACGTCTACTTATTAAATTTAAGCTACATTTCTAAAAAAATAATTTTATTACTTAAAATTTTATGAGCGATTCTACTAATATTTGTTTGCCTTGTGGTATTTGTTGCAACGGAACTTTAATTGGTTTTGTGGAGCTTGATAATGAAGAATTGCCTAGATTAAAAAAAATAATGGAGATTGAAGATGAAACTGGTAATGGATTTTTTCTTCAGCCTTGTAAAAAATATTGTAATGGTTGTACTATTTATGAAGACAGACCAAGACAATGTGGGAAATTTGAATGTGCTCTTTTAGAATCTGTAGAAAATAAAACTTTAGAATTTAACACAGCTTTAGATATTGTTAATAACGTTAAAAAGTTACGCTTTTCTATAGAAAAAAAGTTAGTTAATTTAGATTTTGAGCTTAAATCTGATTCGTTTTATTTTAAAATGGTAGAGCTTAAAAAAGTATTTAAACGTAAAGAATTAGATGCTACAATTACTGCAAAACATCTTGAATTAAAAACAGAACTAACGGAATTAGATTTGCTGCTTTCAGAAAAATTTGGTGTTACTTTGTATTAAAGTTGAGCTTAATACACCAAAATTGAAACAAAATATGAAAATACCCGTCTTTTTAATTTAAACTACAAAAAGTTAACAATGAATAAATATCTCTTTATTATTTTAATACTTTCAGTCCTTTTTGGATGTAAACAAAATATTATTAAGTCCGAAGAATCAAAAACTATCAAAAAAGATTATTCATCATTTGAAAACGGACTCAACTATAATGATTCGACAAATACTGGTCAATCAATTAATGAGAGAATGGAATTCTATAAGGTTCCTGGTGTAAGTGTAGCAATATTTGATGATGGTAAAATTATTTGGCAAAAAGGATATGGTTTGCTTGATACAGATACCGAAAAAGAGACGAATTCAAATACAAAATTTCAAGTTGCTTCAATTAGTAAAGCTGTTACCTCGTTAGGGATTATCAAGTTAGTAGAAGATCATAATCTGGATATAGATAAAGATATTAATCAATACTTAAAAAATTGGAAAATTGACTACGCCAAATTTTCAGATACCAGCAAGGTAACGATAAGAAAACTATTGAGCCATACTGGTGGAATTAATTTAAGTGGATTTAAAGGATATTCAAAGTCAGAAAAAATACCTACGACGGTTCAAGTTTTAAATGGTCAAGGAAATACTGCCAAAATTAAATTAGATACCATCGCTGGAACAAAATTTTCTTATTCAGGTGGCGGTTATACAATTTTGCAGTTACTAGTCGAAAATGTAACAGATTTATCATTTCAAGAATATTTTAAAAATAAAGTATTTGAACCGCTAAAAATGAAAAATAGCACATTTAATCAATTTCCATACGATAATGTAAGCTCTGCTCATGATAAAGCTGGGATTTCTCATAAAGAAGATTGGTTGGTCTACCCCGAATTATCAGCGGCTGGATTATGGTCAACACCTTCAGATTTATCAATATTTTGTTTAGCAATTGAAAACTCTTATGATTATAATGGCGGTTTTATATCAAATAAAAATGCGAGGGAAATGTTAAAACCAGTAATAAAGTGGAGTGCTGGAGAATTCGGTCTCGGTCTAATGCTAAAAGGAACCGGACAAAATTTATTTTATTTTCATACTGGTTCAAATCCCGGAGGATTTAGAAGTATTATGGTTGATTTTTACAAAAGAAAAACAGGAATAGTTATTTTGACTAATTCAGATAACGGAGGAGCATTATACAATGAAATATTATTGTCTTTTATGAAACTAAATAATATCGAATTGTAAATAAAAACGTAAAAGCACTAAGCACAACAACGTGTAAAATTAATTACTGGTTTTAGCCAATTTACGAAAGTCTTTTGGGACTTTCTTGGCACGTGTTTATTTGCTAAATTAGTTGCTTGAACACACCACTAATCATACAAAAAAAAAGTTATTTAATTAAAATAGTAGTCTTTAATTAACTTTTTTTAAGTCTGTAATTAGTTTAAAATTATATCTAGGTTTAGTATTAGAAGTAGATTGCTCTAATAAAAAAAACACTTGCTCTACTTCTATCATAGCATTTACTTTTACTAAAAAAAGTTAGATTATTTTAAACTTTTAAACTGTGTTTTAGATTTTGTATATTTAAATATTAATAGAATTTAGACTATGCAAAAAACGTGTCCAGAATGTGGCGATAGAATTATTGGAAGAATAGATAAAAAATTTTGTAGCGATGCGTGCAGAAATACATCTAACAATAGAATTAATAAGGATTCCGTTAATTTAATTAGAAACACTAATAATAAATTACGAAAAAACTGGCGCATTTTAGAACAATTAAATCCAGAACAGAAAACTAAAACCACAAGAAGTAAGTTATTACAGCTTGGATTCGATTTTAACCTATTTACAAGCATTTATACAACCAAAGCCGGAACAATATATTACTTTGTTTATAACCAAGGTTATTTACCCTTAGAAAACGATTTTTTAGCTTTAGTAAAAAGAGAGTAAAATAAAACCCTAATTAGAATTAACTAATTAGGGTTTATTATTTTAAATTGTAAAACTAAGTTGTAAAATTATTTTAATTAAATAGTTATACAAATTTCTTATTTAAAGAATTCTACCAAATTCTAACACGATCTTCTGGAGCAATGTACATTTTATCGCCTGCTTTAATATTAAATGCTTTGTAAAAAGCATCTATATTTAATAAAGGTTGTACAGCACGTGTCATTCCTGGAGAATGCGGATCTGTTTTAATTTTATTTTTAAGTGCATCGTCTCTCATTTTTGTACGCCAAACAGTTGCCCAACTCATAAAGAAACGTTGTTCTGCAGTAAAACCATCTATATTTTCTGGTCTTCCATCTTCTTTAAAACTCATCTGCATAGCATCATAAGCAGCTAAAACACCACCAAGATCTCCAATGTTTTCGCCTAAAGTAAATTTCCCATTAATATTTACACCTGGTAAAACTTCTATAGCACTATATTGGTTTGCTAAATCTAGACTTAATCCTTCAAATTGCTCTAAATCTTTGTCTGTCCACCAATTATTAAGGTTTCCATTTTTGTCGTATCTAGCTCCAGAATCGTCGAAACTATGAGAAATTTCGTGACCAATTACAGCTCCTATTCCACCATAATTAACAGCATTGTCTGCGGTATAATTATAAAATGGTGGTTGTAAAATAGCAGCAGGAAAAACAATTTCGTTATAACTTGGATTAAAATAGGCATTAACAATTTGTGGTGCCATTCCCCATTCTGATTTATCTACAGGATTTCCTAATTTATTTAAATCCTTTTTAAAATCCCATTTAGTAGCATTTAGCATATTATTTAAATAAGTTCCACCATTTTCTATACTAGCAACTTCTAGTTTAGAATAGTCTTTCCATTTATCTGGATATGCAATTTTTACAGTTGTTGCTTTAAGTTTTTCTATGGCTTTTTGTTTTGTTTCTGCACTCATCCATTCTAACTTATTAATACGACCTTCGAACGCAAGAATTACGTTTTTAATCATTTTTTCGGCTTTAATTTTAGCTTCTTCAGGGAACATTTTATCTACATATAATTTTCCTAAAGCTTCTCCAATAGTCCAATTTAAAGTTCCTAAAGCACGTTCTTCTAATGGTCTTTGTTTTTTAGCACCACCTAAAGTTTTACTATAAAAATCCCAATTGGCTTTTTCTATTTCTGTACTTAATTTTCCGGCAGCTTTATTAAATGCAGACCAACGTAAAAATGATTTCCAGGTGCTAACATTTCCTTCTTGTAAAATAGAATTTACAGCTTTTAAATATTTTGGTTGAGATACAATTACAGTATCTAATTGTTTTACCCCAATACCTTTAAAGTAAGCATCCCAATTTATAGCAGGAACCATTTTTTGTAAATCTGTTATTGCAGTTGGATTATAGGTTTTACGATCGTCTCGTAAGTCTACTTTATCTAATTTTGGTGTTGCTAATTTTGTTTCGAATGCTAAAATTTCTTTAGCTTGTGTTGTAGCTTCAGTTTCAGAATCTCCTAAAAATTGTAACATTCTAGATACGTGAGCTACATATTTTTGGCGCTTTTCTTTAGAATCTTCATCGTTTTTTACATAATAATCTCTGTCTGGTAAACCTAAACGACTTGTGCCTAAATACGCTACATTTTTATTACTGTCTTTTGCATCTGATCCTACTCCAAATCCAAAAAATTGTGCGCCACCTTTTGGCTCCATTTCTATTAAATAGGTTTGTAAATCGTTTAAATTTTTAATAGCATCTATTTTAGTTAAGTAAGGTTTTATTGGATTTATACCTTGCTTATTTCTAGAAACCGTATCCATTATGGTTTGGAATAAGAAAACCGCTTTTTCTTGATCTGATCCAGGAATAACATTTATTTTTTCTAAATCGTTATTTGTTCCCATTGCAGATTTTAGAATGCTTAAAGCATCTTCGTCTGTCATTTGTCTTAACTCGTCAAAACTTCCCCAACGTGATCTATCGTCTGGAATTTCGTTGTTTTCTATCCATTTTCCGTTTACGTATTTAAAAAAATCGTCGTTTGGTTTTACGGATTTATCCATATAATCCAAGTTAATTCCTGGTACAGTAATACTTTCTGCAACGTCTTGTTTTACATCTGTTTTAACATCGTTTTTACAACTAAATGTTAGTAATAATGATGCGCCTAAGATTGATGAGGTTAGTTTTGTTGTCATTTTAAAAATAGTTTTACAAAGTTTAGCGCATAAAAAAGCGCATTACAATTTAATGAATGCGCTTAAATTATTATGTTAATTAGTTTATTTTAACATCAATTTTTTAGTAATTGTAGTATTATTTGAGGTAATATTTAAGAAATACATACCTTTTGAGTAATTAGATAAGTTAATTTGATGCAAATTGTTAGTTGTTTTTACATTGTTTTTTTTAACAATTAACTTTCCTGTTATATCGTAAACTGCAAAACTAAAGTCTAATGGTTTTGTGGTTAAAATATTAAATAAACCTCTAGATGGATTTGGATATATATTAAAATTAGTAGTTAAAAATTCTGTAGTACTTAATGCATTTCCTCTAATTACAATGTTGTCTATAATTGCGCCTTCGTCTTCTACTGCTTCATCTGAATGGAATACAATTCTGAATATAAAGTTAGTTTCGGTAGCAAATGCAGATAAATCTTTTTTGTATTCTGTTAAATTAGTATTTATTCCTGTCCATTGGTTTCCTGGACAGTTGTAACAGGTTCCAAAAGCGCCATTTGCTCTGTCACTATTATACCAATTTGGATCTGCAGCTGTTCCAAGTAACGTCCAATTTGTTCCATTATCTAAACTGTATTCTACGTATACTATATCCCAATTATTTTCTAATTTAAAGCCCATATCAAACTTTAATTCTGGCGCTGTAAGAGTTGTTAAATCATAACATTGAGATACAATAAAGCTTTTAGTATTATTTGGATAATTTCCAGATAAATTTGTTCCGTAAACATTATTTGTAGTTGTGTTTCCATCGTTTAAAGTATTCCCTGAAGGAATACCTCTACTCCATAAACTAGTAGATGAAGCTTCGTTAAACACTAATAATTCGTCTGTAGTAGCTTGTAAGGTATTTACAATATTAGTAGAACCTGAATCGTTTGCATAGATAATTTTTTCTTCAGAATTATTATTTATTACATAGGTATCGTTTGCAATAGTTGTATTTGCTACAAATGTATGTAAACCTCTTGATAATACTATATTTGGTAATGTTATAGTTGTAGTTGCTTCTGAGGCTAAAATACCATTCCATATAAAGTTATTATCTGTTCCATCTAAGGTATAAACTACATCAATATTATTTATTGGGTTTGTACCATTGTTTTTAACTTCTATTGTTGGTGTTATATTAGCATTACAACTTATTTGATCTGAAAAACCTGCAACTTCTAATAATTTAATATCATTTACTGCTAATTCTGTTGTAATTGGAGATTGCCATATACCTCTACCATATGTTGCAGCAGTAATTTTATCATCGAAAATATTAATTTCTAAATCTGTTACAGATACATTTGGTAAGCCAGTTTCAAAAGATTCCCAAGTTAATGTATCGTCATCATATCTATAAACACCTAGACTTGTACCAACATATATTGGATTTTTAGAATGTAAACCTTGATGTTTTACAACAAATAGTGGCAAGTTTGGTAAACCTGTAGAGATATTATTAAATGTTATTCCATTATCTGTAGATTTAAAAACTTCGCTAGAAGTTGTTGCATATACAATTGAATTGTCTGTATTGTTAACTTCTATAGAAGTTATAGCAGAATTAAATACGTGTGTATTTACAAATGTAAATCCTCTATCTGTACTTTTTCTAACTGTTGTACCAGTAGCTAGATAAATATTATCAGGATTTAGATCGTCTATTTCAATAACTCTAATATTACTAGATGGATTTATTACAGGCGATATTGATGACCAAGCTCCATTTACTAGTTTATACAGTCTAGAGTAACCTGCATAAATTTCGCTATCACTGTTTATGGCTAATGGAGTAACCCAATTACCGTTTTCGCCAGTAGGAGATCCAATACTACCATTATTAGAACCACCAGAAGTGTTTGAAATATGTAAAGCTCCACCATTTTGCACAAATCCATAATAATTATTAGGATTATTTGGATCTATTGCCGTATCCATTCCATCTGCTCCATAGTAATTTTGCCAAGTATTATTATTAAATGCATGACCACCATTATCTTGAAGTCCACCAACAATTTTATCTGATGATTGTTTAGAAACGGCTACTTTATAAAATTGACTAATTTGCATTCCTGCAGTTAAGTCTGTAAAACTAGATCCAGCATTTGTTGATTTATAAAAACCGCCATCTGTACCAGCAAGTAATTCGCCATTATAAAATCTTAAAAAATGAATATCCGCATGTGAATATGCAGATTCATTTGGAGAGTTCCAACTATTTAATTGTGTAAATGAAGATTGAACAGGTATTGCACCTAAATTACCTTTCCAAATGTTTAGAACTCCAACATATACTTCATTTTCATTGGTATCTGATACTGCAAACGCTAAATCATACCAAGCTTGAGTAGACTGAAAAATATCTCCATTGGTAGCTAAATCTGCTACTGTTGTAAAGTTATCTCCAGAGTTAGAAGATTTATAAATAGATTTAAATCCATTAGAATTATTTGCTGCTAAAAGGTAAACTAAATTAGGGTTTGCTATAGTTACATCTATAACATATCTAGAAACGCCATTAAATGGTAAACCACCAAAAACTTGGCTAAAACTATCTCCTGTGTTAGTTGATTTGTAAAAATTACCAGAAGTTACCGCATAAATTATTGTTGGATCTGTTGGTTTAATTTTTATATCTTTAATATTTAAATTATTAGTTCCAGTAGCTTGTATCCAACTTACACCAGCATCTATAGATTTTAAAACGCCATCATTTGTTGCAACCCAAACCATATCTGTATTATTAGGATTAACATAAATATCGTTCATGTTATCTATACTTGGAAAATTGTTAGGATTTAATCCGGTTGGTTGAAATGTTAATCCGCCATCTATGGATTTCATAACACCAACACTGTAACTATCTCCAGCATCATCGTCTCCAGTAGCTATGTATATTGTATTACCTGTAACTGCTATTCCAGATACTCCAATTTGGTCTAAATTATCTGTGTATGTATTCCATGTTGCACCTGCATCTGTAGATTTCCAAAAACCACCAGCTGGAGCTCCTGCATAGTAAGTATTACTATTTATAGGATCTTTAACTACTACATTAATTCTTCCTTGTCCAGGAGACCAAGAACCTGTGTTAGTATGAGAAAATGGTCCAATAGGAACCCAATTACTGGTATCTACTAGATTATTTTCTTGTTGTTGCTTTAGGTTTCTTATATGTAAAGATTGGTTGTATAATTCTTTTGTAGATGGTAATGTTCCATCTTCTTTTACAAAATTTCTCCAATAATTTTCCCAGCGCTTAAAAGGTTTGTAACCACTACCTTTTACGTTAGGATCTCTAGTTTCCCAATAGGTATTAAATGCGTCTACAATTTCTTGAAATTTTAAAGGATTATCTAACGTTCTAGAAGCTGTATCTAGTGTTTTCATCCATGGCGCTTCAGGATTAAACTGTGCTTGAGCTGATATAGCTAATATAAAACTTGCTATAAAGAGTAATTTTAGTTTCATTATTTTTTTTTTATAAAAATAAGGAATTATCTAATTTAATCTTATCAACTTGTTAAAAAAGTTAGTTAGTTATTAAATTTTATTGCTTTTAAATCATCTTCTGGACCTGATTTTATTTTTACAATTTCCGAAACATTTTGATTTGGAATTGAAATAGAAAGTACATAATGTTTAATTTTCCAACCATTTGTGGTTTTTTTTAAAACACCAGAACCTCTACATAATCCCATTTGTGTCTCTAAAATTTCGTCAAACCAAGCTATATTTTTTCCTTTATTTAAAAATACGTTGCGCTCCAAAGATTTAAAACTCCAAGCTTTGCCTTTATCAAAATACGGTTTAGAAAACGTTTTAAAATCTTTTTTATTCCAGTTTTCTGACGCGTCTGTACCAATAAAAATAGCATCGTTTGCCATTAATCCAAAATAGGTGTTAAAATCTGTATTTGCAGCTGCTAAATGCCAATTATTTAGAACGGTTTCTATATTTGTTTTATTATTTATTTTTGAGTTAACTTGTTTTGTGCTTTTACAAGAAAAGGTTAGTATTAAAATCAGAGTAATTAGAAGTACATTCTTCATTATTATTGAGGTTTTAAAATCTGTTGAGCTTCTTTTTCAAGCTTTTTATTTATTTGAAGGTTTAAGTTAGATAAAGCTACAAACACATCTTTTATAAAAACAATATCGTCTTTTCTTAATTGCTTTTTTATAGTTAATTCTTCTTGAAAACGATACAATTGATTTTGGAGCACTAATACTCTAGATTTTATAGGTTGAGAATTTAATGCTTCTGGAATTGTTGTTTTTAATTCAATTAGCGTGGTATTAAAAATATCTTTTTCTTTAGTGAAAAACGAAAATTTAAAGTTTTTTAAATCTAAAATAGCTTCATTTATTAGAGCATACGATTTCCATTCTTGAGTTAATTTTTTTGCAGAGTTATCTAATATAATATCATTAAATTTTAATTTAGATATAGACTCTTTTTTTAATAAATTAACTTTATTTGTAGAAGTATTCTTTACATTTTTTTTCTCAGAACTACTTGTGCAATTAAGTATTAAAAACCCTAACAGAATTGTAAAATATTTAAACATTATTTTAGTTATTTAAAGCAAATATAAACTATCTATCCAAAAGGGTACTTATTAATAAAAATTTACACAATTCAGAAAAAACAGCTATTATAGTTTTATTTATTTTATTTTTGCTGGACTTAAATTAAAAATACCATAATGGAAGGCAAAATACTAATTATTGGTGCAGGAGGACAAATTGGTTCTGAATTAACAGTTAAATTAAGAAGTATTTACGGACAAGATCAAGTTATTGCTAGCGATATTAATTATAACAATGTTGCTTTAGTAAATTCTGGTTTTTTTGAGATTTTAGATGCTCAAGACTTTAAAGCTTTAAAAGTTTGTTGCGAAAAACATAACATAAAAACCATCTATTTAATGGCCGCTATGTTAAGTGCTACTGGAGAAAAGTACCCAAATAAAGCTTGGGATTTAAATACAGAGTCTTTACTACATGTTTTAAACTTAGCTAAATCTAAGCTTATAGATAAAATATTTTGGCCAAGTAGTATTGCTGTCTTTGGACCAAGCACTCCAAAAGAAAATACGCCTCAATATACTATTATGGAGCCAACAACGGTTTATGGCATAACCAAACAAGTTGGAGAACGTTGGTGCGAATATTACCACCAAAAATATGGTGTAGATGTTAGGAGTATTCGTTATCCAGGAATTATTAGCTGGAAAACTTTACCAGGTGGCGGAACTACAGATTATGCAGTAGAAATTTATCATGAAGCTTTAAAAAATAATACTTACGAGTGCTTTTTAAGTGAAGAAACAAATTTACCAATGTTATTTATGGACGATGCTATAAAAGCAACCGTAGATATTATGCAAGCCAAACCTGAAGATATAAAAATTAGATCTTCTTATAATCTTGCAGGAATTAGTTTTACGCCTCAAGAAATTGCAGCATCTGTAAAAAAACAATTACCAGGATTTACAATTACTTATAAACCAGATTTTAGACAAGCTATTGCTAATTCTTGGCCAGGAAGTATTAACGATACAGAAGCGAGACAACATTGGAACTGGAAACACAGTTTTGATTTAGACGCTATTACTAAAGAAATGTTAGATAATTTAAAGTAGAATTATTTTATTTTAAAATGAAGCATAAAAAAAGCCTTTCAAATTATTGAAAGGCTTTATCAATTTATTGTGAATTGTTTTAATTAAAACACTAGCTAAGTTTAGGTTTTAAACCTTATAATTTCTTTAATTAGTTATTCTATCTACACAAGATTAACCATATTTTTTACATAAATTTGTGCCTAGTTATTTTAGTTAGCTAAACTTTTTTTTTACCAAAAAAACAACCAAAATCCCACCATAGTGTTAGTATATTATATACTTTTAATTACCGCATTTTTTTCTTTAATATTAGCCTCAATATTTGTTTTACCAAATAAAGACCGTAAAGCGTCTACTTTATTTTTAGCTACTTACTATATCTTAATTTCTATTAGTAGTTTTCAGATTTTTGTGTTAGAAAATAATTTAATTTCTAAGGTGCCTTGGTTTTATGGTTGGCCTTTACTGTTGTTTATTCTTATTCCCACAGTAGTCGTTTCATATTTTATTAGCAGTTTAGAGTTGCCTATTAAAAAATGGTATCCGTTATATGTTTTATTGTTTATACCTTCTTTATTAGCATTATTTGATACGTTACAATGGTTTTTAATGGGGCAATTACAACGTAATGCTATTATTTTAAGTGTGGTTGAAAATTCCAATATACGTTTTGATATATGTTACGGATTGATAAGTTTAAAAACTCACTACCTTATTAGAAATATAATAAGTGTTGTCGTTATGGCCTTTTTATTTCCAAAGATTTTAAGTAATTTAAAAAATAGGTCAAAAGATGTAATAGCATCTACTTATAACAAATGGTTATTATCTTTTTGGATATTAGTAACCCTTAAATTTTTAATTTGGACTTTATGGAGTGTTTTAGGTTATATTGATGTTAATTTTGTCACTATTTTTTTTAAAACACATGCTCATTATATTATATCTTTTTTTGCTATTGTAACATTAGCTATTGGATTAGTCCCTTTTTATTTTCCGTCAATATTATATAATCATCCTATAACTTGGAAAGAAAAAAATAAATCTATACACAACAAGCTTATTATTGAAGATAAAAAAAAGACGCATATAACTGGAGATCGCTATGTCTTTAATAAAACAAAAATGAAAGTAAAGTTAGAAGAAGTAGAAAAACTTAAGTTATATCTTTCTCCTAATTTTGATAGTGCACAATTAGCTATAAATTTACAAATTCCTGCGCATCAATTATCTTACTTACTTAACGAGTATTTTAAAATGAGTTTTTCAGAATATAGAAATAACTTAAGAATGGCTCATGCCGTTAAATTAATTGAAAACGGATATTTAGTAAAAAATACAACCGAAGGTTTAGCTACAGAATGTGGATTTGCCAGTCGTTCTTCATTTAGTAAAAATTTTAAAAAGAAAGCAGGTATTTCTTTAAGTGATTATTGCAAATTAAGCATAGGGTCTTAATATAAAAAAGCGTGTTCAAATTCAATATGAACACATAATATATTGTTAATAAACAATTATATGTCTTATAATACTACAACTTTGTAATTATAAGACATTACACCTTGTATGTTTAATTAAGTTTACTTAATTAAACTTTTTTACCAAAAAATCCAACAAAAAAAACCAACCAAAACCAACTATAGTGCCAGTATATTTTATACTTTTAATTACCGCATTTTTTTCTTTAATCTTAGCTTCGATTTTTGTTTTACCAAATAAAGATCGTAAAACGTCTATGAAATTTATAGCAATTTACTATATCTTAATTTCTATTAGTAGTTTTCAGATTTTTGTGTTAGAAAATAATTTAATTTCTAAGGTGCCCTGGTTTTATGGTTGGCCTTTACTGTTGTTTGTTCTTATACCTACAGTGGTTGTCTCTTATTTTATTAGCAGTTTAGAGTTGCCTATTAAAAAATGGTATCCTATATACGTTTTATTGTTTATACCTTTTTTGTTAGCATTGTTTGATACGTTACAATGGTTTTTAATGGGGCAATTACAACGTAGTGCTATTATTTTAAGTGTGGTTGAAAATTCCAATATGCGTTTTGATATATGTTACGGATTGATAAGTTTAAAAACTCACTACCTTATTAGAAATATAATAAGTGTTGTGGTTATGGCCTTTTTATGTCCAAAGATTTTAAGTAATTTAAAAAATAGGTCAAAAGATGTAATAGCATCTACTTATAACAAATGGTTATTATCTTTTTGGATATTAGTAACCCTTAAATTTTTAATTTGGACATTATGGTGTGTTTTAGGTTATATTGATGTTAATTTTGTCACTATTTTTTTTAAAACATATGCACATTATATTGCTTCCTTTTTTGCTATTGTAACACTAGCTATTGGATTAGTCCCTTTCTATTTTCCGTCAATATTATATAATCATCCTATAACTTGGAAAGAAAAAAATAAATCTATACACAACAAGCTTATTACTGAAGATAAAAAAAAGACGCATATAACTGGAGAACGCTATGTCTTTAATAAAGCAAAAATGAAAGTAAAGTTAGAAGAAGTAGAAAAACTTAAGTTATATCTTTCTCCTAATTTTGATAGTGCACAATTAGCTATAAATTTACAAATACCTACGCATCAATTATCTTACTTACTTAACGAGTATTTTAAAATGAGTTTTTCAGAATATAGAAATAACTTAAGAATGGCTCATGCCGTTAAATTAATTGAAAACGGATATTTAGTAAAAAATACAACCGAAGGTTTAGCTACA
>CALJFB010000047.1 GCA_938073895.1 uncultured Flavobacteriaceae bacterium | reverse complement strand
AAACCCAAACCAATTCAATTTATCAAATTGTTGTTGTGGTTGATTGAAATAAGGTTGATATTTCTGATAAACCCTAAAAATTTCTGTACCAAAACTATAGTTGGCATTATAGCGGTAATTACTTCTATAGGTTTGTGGTTGGTATGGATTAAATTGCCAATTATGTGATTTAAATTGATCTAAAGACGCATCGTACATACTGGCTAATAATTCTGCCGAAACTTTTTCTTTGTTATCGCCTTTAATTTTAAAACTCCAAGTTTCGTCGGTTCCAGGTTGTAATTTATCTCTAAAGGTTAATGTTTCTATTTCTAATTTAGAGGTTGGATATGGTACATTTATAGCAACTTGTCCAGAACTAAAACTATTAGCAAACGCATAACTGTAATGCACAACAAATCCACCTAAATCGGCTTTTTTTATAGGTAATTGTATGGTTTTTGTGTTTTTACTAAGTTTAATTAGTTTAGTTTCAATTATGTTATGATCTTTTTCTATAGTTAAAGTAACCACTACATCTTTGGCAGCAGTAGCAATACTAATTTCTGCAGTTTCGTTTACGGCATAAGTAGTTTTATCTGTTTTAATTTGAAATAACTGATTATCTGCTAAAACAGAATCTTTATTTGAATAAATGGTAAAATTTGCTTCGTCTTTTATGGCTTGCCCAAAATTATCTGTACTACTTAAAATAGCAACATATTTACCAGATTTCCATTTTTTTAAGTTGCCTAAAGCAATGGTTTTTTCTTTTTCGGTATTAAAATTTTTATTTAAAACTAAATCGCCTTTGGTCCAATTTTGCACATCGTTTTCATTAGCATAAGCTTCATGCGGAAAAAGGATTCTAAAATCGGCTTCACTAAGATTTTTATAGTCTGGAGCTTTCCAAGGTCTTGGTCTTAAAACAGAAATTGGTGCATTTAATTTGTAAATTTTAAGCAGACCTTTAGCAGGTGTAAATTGACCATTTAAGTTTGTGCTATTAATACTTAAAGATTCATTTTTATTGGTTTTATCTATTAAGTTGGCAATAGAAATACCTGCCAAAACAGTATGATAACCAACTTTTACGATTGTGGTTGCACTTCTAGTTTCTCCATTAATATCTGTAACATCTGCGGTTATTTTATAGCTAAAAATGGGCAAACTTGCTTTGTTAGCTTTAAGGTCTGGAATGGCTTTAAACGTAATATTAAATTCGCCTTTTTTATTGGTTTTAATTTCTCCAAACGTAATTTCTTGCGCTTGCATGTTCTGGAAAGGTCTGCGCCACATATACCAATGCGGATAATTAACCTCGCGTTTTACTTTGTAAACCACTTTTGCGTCTGTAATTGTGCTACCAGCAAATGCTTTTGCTAATCCTTTTACGGTTACGCTATCGTTAATTTTATAGGTTTTAGTTACAGGATTAAATGTAGCTTCAAACTTTGGACGTTTGTATTCTTCAACAGAGAAATAATGATTTTTCTTTAGGTTTAAACCCGATTTTGAATCTATTTCTATATAATATTTACCATTTAAGCCATTGTTTGGTAGACTAAATTCGCCAGAAATACTTCCAAAATCATTAGACGTTAATTCTAAGCTGCTTACTTTTTCGCGATTGGTGTTGTATAAAACAACTTCAAAAACTTCGTTTGGAATAACTTCAGATTTTAGATATTCTGTTTTTAAGGCAATAGCTTTAAAATAAACGGTTTGGTTTGGTCTGTAAATACTACGATCTGTAAAAATAAACGACTGATAAATTGTTTGGTCTTTCTTGCTTTTTCTATTGTAATAATTAATATGAGATTTCCCAAAATACGCAGTTTTATTGTTTTGACTAATTTCAATTTCAAATTTACTACGGCTATGCGGTGCTTTTTTAAAACTTACAAAACCTTTGCTATTAGTTATGTATGCTTTTGTTTGCGCTTTTTCGTTTCTGTAATAAAATGCAATAGCTACGTTTGCATTTTTTATAGGTTTGCCATTAATTCTATCTATAAACTGAAGTTGTTTCTGTTCGTCATCTTCAGATTCTACCATAGAAATATTTGTGACTTGTAGCGTTGTAGCAGCCCAAATCTTATTAGATTTTACGGTAATTAAATATAATCCAGAACCAAGTTGTGGTAATAGTAATTCTGTACTGTGGTTTTGGTAATCGTTATCGTTTCTTAAATCTTTAGTCCATGTTTTGTTGGCTTTTAACTTATTTATTAAACCAAGTTTAGCGTCTTCGTTATAGGTTTTGTTAATCTCGTTAAATTGTTTTTTACTTAATTTATAGGAAGAAAATTCTATGTTATTTAAGTTTTTGTAGCTAATTAAAACCTTTTCGTTTTGGTTTGGACTTAGGTTAGAAAGTGAAGTGATTTTTAATTGCGGCCTTAAAATTTGAGATTTTATAATGGCACATTTTTTTGCACCACTACTATTAGGTAATTTATTTATGGTGTTTTGGCAAATAGTTAGCGCTTTTTTTAAGTTCCATTTATGTTCTGGATTTTCTGTGTTAAAATATAACCCTTGATTTAGATAAACAGTTGCAATTTCGAAATTATATAACGCTTTTGCTTTGCTGTTTTTAGCAAATTTAATTTCGGCTTTATACGTGTTTATAAGTAAATCTTCTTTGTTTTCTAAAGCGGTGTTTTTATTTACAAAATGTAATCTATCTATATTAATTTGAGCTAAAGCTAAAGATTCTGGGTTTTTAAGATGAAACTGAACTAACTCTTGGTAAATGCGTAATGCGTGATATTGCAGTGCTAAATGATCTGTAGATTTTAATTTAAGTTTAGCAAATTCTGATGCATTTTTAAAATAGTCTTTATTCTGAATACTAAACGTTTCGGCCGGTTTTGTTATTCTGTTTTCTGTTGTTTTATAAAAATCTAAAGCATTATGATTTAGTAAATCAAACATACTTGGTCTAAACGTTTCTGAGTTTTCTTGCGTGTTTAAAAGTACAGAGAAATCTCTAATTGGCGTTTCCTGTAAAATTAATCCGTTTTGTAAAGACGCTTGGTAATTGGTATGAATTTCCTTGAATAAAATTTCTAAATCCCAAGTTCTAAAATCGTTATCAACTTTTTTGCTTGTTTTATTTCTATTATAAAATCTATAACGATTTTGCTTAAAATATTGCCAATACAAAGTGGCTAACATATTTTGAAGCACATTTTTTTCTGGAACTTGACTGTTAGAAATAGCCAAATTAAAATCTGTAATTATACTAAGTTGCGCATTCTCTTCTAAAAGCAAAGCAAATTTACTTTTAAATAGTAACGTTTTAATTAGCTGTTTTTGGTTGTGGTCTTTATGAGCTAGAGTTTCTATTTCTGTAACGACTTTAAGTGCCGATTTTGGTAAGCCTTCAGTTTCTAATGCTTCAACTTTAGCCCATAATTTGGCATAATTATTGGTTTGAGATTGGCTATTACTAATGCAAAAAATTAAGATTAGAAATGTAAAAGTTACTTTCATAATTGTATATTTTATATGAAGTTAGGCAAAAAATCATCTTAAAAAATATAAAATGAGTGAAACTAACGTCCGATTGAGTAAATTGGTTTAACCTTAAAGTAAAATAAGATTAACTATTTGTAAACAATAATTGTTCCAATAGATTGTTACATTTGTATTATAGATTATTAAATAGGTTATATAATTAGTTTTTTTGTTCAAATTTTAGCACAAAACCAAACAAAGCTCTGTTACGCTTTAGCTTTTTATTTGGATAAAAAATAATTTAAATATAATGATATTAAATGCCTAAATTAGTATAAGGTAAATATATGAGAGTTTTTGTACTATGTTTTTTAATTTGCTTAACAGCATTCTCACAAAGTAATTTGGAGAAAGCAAAACAACTCTTGGCCGATAAATCTTTTTATAAAGCCGAACAATTTTTAGAAGCACAAGTAAAGTTGCAACCTAATAATTTAGAATTTATAGAATTGTTAGGCGATACTTATGGGCATCAAAAAAAGTGGGATGAAGCAATTAGTAATTACAAAACATTAAAGGTTAAAAAGCCATTAGTTGCCAATTACCATTACAAATTTGGTGGTGCTATGGGAATGAAAGCTTTATTAGTTAATAAATTTGCTGCTTTAGGCTTAATTGGCGACATAAAAGACGCTTTTTTAACTGCTGCTAAATTAGATCCAAAACATATAGATACACGTTGGGCTTTGGTGGAATTGTATATGCAATTACCAGGAATTGTTGGCGGAAGTAAAAGCAAATCTTTTAAATATGCTAACCAATTAGAAGCTTTAAACAAAGTAGAAGGCTATTTGGCTAAAGGTTATCTTTATGAGTACGACGATAAACCAGAATTAGCCGAGAAATATTATTTATTAGCCATAAAAGAAGGTGGATCTTTAACTTGTTTTGATAAGCTAACGGATTTATACGAAGCACAAAAAGAACCCGAAAAAGCAGTTGCAAATATTGAAGCAGCCAATTTAAAACATCATAGAAATGCTTTGCATTATCAAATTGGAAAAGTTTGTGCAGAATATAATGTGCAATTGGATAAAGGCGAGAAATTTTTGCTTATTTACCTGGAAAATTATTCTACAAAAGATGGCGTTCCTAAAGCTTGGGCAAATTACAGATTAGCTCAGATTTATAAATATAAAAATGATCTAATAAACGCTAAAAAATATATTGATTTAGCAATTGTAGAATTACCTAAAATTAAGGTTTTTAAAGAAGAACGTTTAAAAATTTTAAGTATTCTGTAAGTAGTAATTGGTCTTTAGTCTTTATTTTATAAGTGTTACTTATTAGTAAATATTTAGTGCTTTAAGGTTTCAATTTAAATATGTCTTTTTAGAATTTTATTTTCTTTAATTTTTATGATTGCGTTAAGTTTTTAGAATTAAGTAGCCTGTTTTTTTTTTCTACTTTAGTTACAAAATATTTCTGTTTACTTAAGAATTTAATTCGTCTTAATTAGCGAAATTCGTGTCTAAAAACTATCTTTGATTCGATCTTCAAAACATTACAATGAACGTACATTTTATAGCCATAGGCGGAAGCGCAATGCACAATTTAGCTTTAGCATTACACTTTAAAGGTTACCAAGTAACAGGTAGCGACGATACTATTTTTGAACCATCTAAATCGCGTTTAGACAAGCAAGGTTTATTACCAGAAGTTTTTGGTTGGTTTCCAGAAAAAATATCTACTAATTTAGATGCTATTGTTCTTGGAATGCACGCTAAAGAAGATAATCCAGAATTATTAAAAGCTCAAGAATTAGGTTTAAAAATCTATAGTTATCCCGAGTTTTTATACGAGCAATCTAAAAATAAAACACGTGTTGTAATTGGTGGATCTCACGGGAAAACCACAATTACTTCTATGATTTTGCACGTAATGCATTATCACGATATAGACGTAGATTATATGGTTGGTGCACAATTAGAAGGTTTTGATGTTATGGTAAAACTGACTAACGATAACGATTTTATTGTTCTTGAAGGCGATGAATATTTAAGTTCTCCAATAGATAGACGCCCAAAATTTCATTTATATAAACCAAATATTGCATTGTTAAGCGGAATTGCTTGGGATCATATTAATGTTTTTCCAACTTATGAAAACTACGAAGCGCAATTCAGCATTTTTGTAGATAGCATTGTAAAAGGTGGAAGCATAAATTATAACGAAGAAGACGAAGCTGTAAAACGTGTAGTAGAAAATAGCGAAAATCCTATTCGTAAAATGCCATACAAAACTCCAGAATATACTGTAGATAATGGCGAAACACTTTTAGAAACACCAGAAGGACCAATGCCAATTGAGATTTTTGGAAAACATAACCTAAATAATTTAGCAGGCGCAAAATGGATTTGCCAGCATATGGGAATTGACGAAGACGATTTTTACGAGGCTATTTCTACCTTTAAAGGTGCAAGTAAACGTTTAGAGAAAATTGCCGAAAGTGCTACAAGTGTTGCTTACAAAGATTTTGCACATTCGCCAAGTAAAGTAGAAGCCACTACAAATGCAGTAAAAGAGCAATACCAAGACAGAACTTTAGTAGCTTGTTTAGAATTACATACCTATAGTAGTTTAAATGCCGAGTTTTTAAAGGAATATAAAGGCGCTTTAAATGCTGCAGATGTTGCAGTTGTTTTTTACAGTCCACACGCAGTAGAAATTAAGAAATTAGATAACGTTTCTGAACAACAAATTGCAGAAGCCTTTAAGCGCGACGATTTAATTATTTATACCAACCCAGAAGATTTTAAAGCCTATTTGTTTAGTCAAGATTATAATAACAAGTCTTTATTACTAATGAGTTCTGGTAATTATGGCGGCTTAGATTTTAACGAAGTTAAAGGACTAATTGGATAACTACGTTTAACTATTTTGATGGTGTGAACGCGATTCAATGTTTTATATTAGTAGCTAAACTAACTTGAGCTAAAAAAATAACAATGTCAACTTTTTAGATTTTGAAACAGGTAATAAATGCTATTTTTAGAAATTAAATAGATTGTATTATATAGTTTTACAGCTAATTTTTCAAGTTCTTTTTTAGGGAAATTAATTCGAAATTATATCAGATTAAAAAAAATGATTAACTTTAGAAGATGCAGGATAAAGATGCTTCATTTTCAATAAAAAATTGGTCGGAAAACGATCAACCAAGAGAAAAACTTATAAATAAAGGTAAATCTGCTTTAAGTGATGCCGAATTAGTAGCTATTTTAATTGGTTCTGGAAACAGAACAGAAAGTGCTGTAGCTTTATGTAAACGCATTTTAGCGCATGTAAAAAATAATTTAAATGCTTTAGGGAAATTATCGGTTTTAGAGTTAACACAATTTAAAGGTATTGGAGAAGCCAAAGCTATAAGCATAGTTGCGGCTTTAGAATTAGGAAGACGACGTAGAGTAGAGGAAGCAGTAGTTTTAAATAAAATTACCAGTAGTAAATCTGTGTTTGAGTTAATGCAACCCATTATTGGCGAGTTACCTCACGAAGAATTTTGGATTTTATACTTGAATAATTCTAATAAAGTAATTCAGAAAAGTCAGATTAGTAAAGGCAGTATTACTGGAACTTTGGTAGATAATAGATTAATTTTAAAAGAAGCTTTGCAGTTAAATGCTGTGGCTTTAATTTTGGCACATAATCATCCATCTGGAACTTTAAAACCAAGTGAAGCAGACAAACAATTAACTCAGAAATTAAAATTAGCAGCACTAAGTTTAGATATTAGAGTTTTGGATCATTTAATTGTAACAGAAACCGCCTATTTTAGTTTTGCTGATGCAGCTTTGCTTTAGCCAAAATTGGTATATCTTAGTTTTAATAGATTAATTAACTATTAAAAATAGCCAACTAAATTACCTGCTGCATTAGAACAGAAATTAGGTATAAATAATTACTTTTACTTCAGAATAAAAAAACTGTATGTTATTAGTTTACACACCTCAAATTACGCCAAGAGTAAAATATACTTTTAAGCAAGTGTGTACTCGGATTTTAGGAATTCCTGTAAATTTTACGTCAACAGTAGAAGACTTTATTGCTCACGATAGTTTAAAAATGTCTTATGCAAAAAAACCTTTAGGAAACGAGTTTTTTGTTCGTTCTCACGATTTATTATTCGAAAATGGTCTTAACGATTTAGAGTTTACAGTTTATAAATGGGAAGAGACCAAATGCTTTTTTATAAATGGAGATATTAGTCATTTACCATTTGATATATTTTCTGCTACATTCTATTTATTAAGTAGATACGAAGAATATTTACCACACGTAAAAGACGAATTTGGTCGTTTTATGGCAACCGAAAGTTTGGCGTTTAAAAACGGATTTTTACAGCAACCAGTTGTAGATATTTGGGCTCAAAAATTTAAGAAAGCATTACAAGAAAAATATCCAGATTATCAATTTATAGACAAATTATATACTGTAAAACCAGTAATAGATGTACCATTAGCTTATAAACATAAGCATATTGGGTTTTTTAATTCTTTAACGGGTTTTACTAAAGACATTTTAAATTTTAAGTTAAAAGATGTTTATCATAGAATATCTGTTTTAGTTGGTTTTAGACGCGATGGCTACGATACTTATAAGTATATTATTAACCGACAAAAAAAGTCCAAATTTAAGTTTGTATTTTTCTTTTTGGTAGGTAATTATTCAACCCACGATAAAGCTATTAGTATTCAAAACCAGAATTATGTGGCATTAATAAAACACATAAGCGATTATTGTTTAGTAGGATTAAAAACATCTTATCAAGCTTTAAGCAACGTTTTAGAACTTAAAAAAGAAAAACAACGTTTAGAGTTAATAACTAATAAAAGTAGTGTTGGCTCAAGACAATCTTACTCTAAAGTAAACTTGCCAGAAGCCTATAGAAATTTGGTAGAATTAGAAATACCCGAAGATTATACTATGGGTTATATAGATTATTTAGGTTTTAGAGCAGGCACATGTTCGCCTTTTTATTTTTACGATTTGGATTACGAAATACAAACGCCATTAAAAATAAATAGTTACCAACTGTTAGATTTTGCCTTGCTAAAAACAAACTCTTTATTAGATAAAGAACAAAAAGTAGCACAATTAGTAAACGAAATCAAAAATGTAAACGGAACATTTATTCCAGTTTTTCATAATTATACGTTTTCAGACGAGCCAAAATGGAATCATTTTAAAATAATATTTAAACAAATACTAAATGCCTAAAAATAAAAGTATTACAGATGTGTTTTTTGACTTAGATCACACACTTTGGGATTTCGATAAAAATTCTAAACTCACTTTTAAATATATTTTTGAAAAGCATAATTTAGATATAAACTTAGACAAATTTATTACTGTTTACGAACCTGTAAATCTTAAATTTTGGAAGCTTTTTAGAGACGAAAAAATATCTAAAGAAGATTTAAGATATCGCAGATTAAAAGAAGTTTTAGAAGCCGTAAATTATTTCGCATCAGACGATTTAATTAACACATTAGCCGACGATTATATTACATATTTAACCAATAATAATCACTTGTATTCTGGAACTTTAGAGCTTTTAGAATATTTAAAACCAAACTATAAACTACACATAATTACAAATGGATTTAGTAATGTGCAACATAATAAAATGACTAAGTCTGGATTAGCACCATATTTTGAAACCCTAATAGATGCAGAAACGGTTGGTGTTAAAAAGCCAAATCCAACTATTTTTAATTATGCTATTAATAAAGCAAATACTACAATAGAAAATAGTATTATGATTGGAGATAGTTTAGAAGCAGATATAGAAGGTGCCTTAAATATTGGATTAAAAGCCATATATTTTAACCCAAATAACAAACCAGTTTCAGAATTAATTGTAAGTGTTAATCACTTAACAAAAATTAAAAATTATCTATAATGAAGAATAGTTTAATAGTATGTTGTTTTTTTTTAACAATAGGTATTTCTGCCCAAAATTTAAATAAATACAAATACGTTTTAGTACCAGAAAAATTTGAATTCCTTAAAAATGAAGATCAATATAGGTTAAATGGTTTAACTCACTTTCTTTTTAATAAATATGGGTTTACTGCTTTTTTAGGTAAAAAAGATGCACCATTAGATGCTGTAAATAATAATTGTTTAAATCTTTTTGCTGAAGTCATTAGTGCGTCTAATATGTTTATTACAAAACTGGCTATACAATTAAAAGATTGTAGAGGTAGAATTGTTTATACAACGCCATTTGCTAGTTCTAAAGAAAAAAGTTTTAAAGTTGCTTATAATAAAGCGTTAAGGTCTACAGCAGAACATTTAGAAACTTTAAAATATAAATATGATGGTCAAAATAATATTGATTTTGAAATAGAAAAAGTTAAGCCATTAGTAATTAATAAAACCAATAAATTGGTAAAAACAGATTCTATTTCTAGTAATCTAAATAAAGATAAACAAGATTTAGAAAATAAACGTCCAACAAAATTTTATGCTCAGAAAAGACAAAAAGAAGGTTGGGTAGATTACAATCTTGTAGATAAAAAAGGTGTATTGTATTATGTTTTATATAGTACAGGAAAAGAAGACACCTATTTAGTAGAGCAAACAAAGCATCAAGAAAAAATGTTATGTTTTAAGAATAAAAATTTGTGGTATTTAGTTTCTAGAGACCAAACAAATATGGTAATTAAAACCATCGAAATTCAATTCGAAAAATAATAGTATTTATTTAAAATACGGTTTTCTAAACATTGGTTTAGTAGCCGTATTTTTCTTTCCAGCGTGTTTTTAAAAAGTCACGTTGCGCTTGTTCTCTTGTGTTTTGTCCAGGTTTATAAAATGTAGTATTTGCAATTGCTTCTGGCATAAATTCTTGATAAACAAAATTGTTTGTTGCATTGTGAGAATAGCCATAGTTTTCTCCATAGCCAATTTCTTTCATTAATTTGGTTGGCGCATTACGCATACTTAATGGCACAGGTAAATCTCCTGTTTCTTTAACCACTTGTTGTGCTTCTCCAATAGCTAAATAAGCGGCATTGCTCTTTGCAGAACATGCCAAATAAGTAACACATTGACTTAGTATTATTCTTGATTCTGGAAGACCTACTACAGAAACAGATTGAAAAGTAGTATTTGCCATTACTAAAGCTGTTGGATTTGCATTTCCAATATCTTCGCTTGCCAATATAATTAAACGTCTTGCAATAAACTTAACGTCTTCGCCACCTTCAATCATTCTAGCTAAATAATATATGGCTGCATTAGGATCGCTACCGCGAATAGATTTTATAAATGCCGAAATTATATCGTAGTGTTGTTCTCCAGATTTATCGTAAGTAGCTGTACTATTTTTTATGTGTTCTAAAACAATATTGTCTGTAATTATAATATCATCAGAGTTAATAGCATTAACTACTAATTCAAAATTATTCAATAGTTTTCGTCCATCGCCACCAGACAAACGTAATAAAGCCTTAGTTTGCTTTAGTTTAATATTCTTTTTAGACAAATAGTTGTCTTTTGTAATAGCACGCTTTAAAATAGCCTCTAAATCATCTTTATTAAAGGCTTCCAATATATAAACTTGGCAACGCGATAATAATGCAGATATAACCTCGAAACTTGGGTTTTCTGTTGTAGCACCAATTAATGTAATCCAACCTTTTTCTACCGCTTGTAATAAGGAATCTTGTTGCGATTTGCTAAAGCGATGTATTTCGTCTATAAATAAAATAGGATTTTTTGTGGTAAATAAGCCGCCACTTTGTTTCGCTTTTTCAATAACGTCTCTAATATCTTTTACACCAGAATTTATAGCGCTTAATTGATAAAATGGGCGTTTAGAGGTTTCTGCAATTATGTTAGCTAATGTTGTTTTTCCTGTTCCTGGTGGACCCCAAAGTATCATTGATGGAATTATTCCCTGCGATATGATCTGAGATAACGTTCCGTTTTTTCCAACCAAATGATTCTGACTAATATAGTCTTCTAGGTTTTTTGGACGTAAGCGTTCTGCTAATGGTGTATTCATATTCAAAATTAAGAAATTATTTGTACTATTTACATCTGACAATATTTCATTTTGTAATTTAATGGACTATTTTTTGACTAACAGTTTATATGAAAGATGAATTTTTAGATAATTTAATTAAAGCATTAGCTATACCTGTTATCGGTATTGTTTTGTTATGGCTTATTTTTTCTATAGAAATTAGATATAATCTAAATTTTAATTTCCTTGGTATTTATCCCAGAGAGTTTAAAGGTATAATTGGAATTATTTGTTCACCTTTTATTCATTCTAATATATCTCATTTATATTCTAATACTATTCCTTTGTTAGTTTTAGGATCAAGTTTATATTTTTTTTACTCAAAATCGGCAACTAAAGTCATGGTTTGGGGTATTTTAGTTTCAGGATTATTAACATGGTGTATTGGTAGACCATCATACCATATTGGAGCTAGCGGATTGATATATGTTTTGTTTAGCTTTATATTATTTAAAGGTATATTTACTAAGCATTATAGGTTAATTGCTTTAAGCTTAATGGTTGTTTTTATATACGGAAGTATGATTTGGTACACTATTCCTATTAAAGAAGGTGTGTCTTGGGAAGGACATTTAAGTGGTTTTATTGTAGGACTTGTTTTTGCTTTAATATTTGATGTAGCTATTGAAAAGCCAAAACTATACGATTGGGAACAACCCAATTTTAATGAAGTTGATGATGCTTTTTTAAATCAATTTGATGAAAATGGATATTTTTTCGAACTCGAACCTGAAGCAGTTTTATTAGATGAAGTAGAAGAGGAGACATCTAATATTGCATCGACTTCTACTTTACCCAAACATCAAAATTTTGTGTATAGCTATAAGCCAACTAATTTAGATGCCAATTAATTTGTATTTACTATAAACGTTGTCTTAATGCTTCATATAAGAAAGCACCACAAGCCACAGAAACATTTAAAGATTCTATTTCTCCTAATAATGGTAATTTTGCCTTTTCGTTAACTAGTTTTAAAACCGAAGGGTTAATTCCTTTTCCTTCAGATCCCATAATTATTGCACAAGGCTCATTAAATGAGATATCGTATATCGTCTGATCTGTTTTTTCTGTTGCAGCTATAACTTTAACTTCGTTTGCTTGAAAGAAAAATAAAGCATCTTTAACGTGATCCACTTTACAAATTGGCATTTTAAAAACTGCGCCAGCACTTGTTTTAATAGTATCTCCATTTACAGGAGCTCCACCTTTTTTCTGAATAATAATTCCATCTACTCCAGTACATTCTGCTGTACGGATTATAGCACCAAAATTTCTTACATCACTTAATTGATCTAATATTAAAAATAAAGGTTTTTCTTTTTTCAGAATTACAGCTTCGTATAGTGTTTCTAGATCATGAAAGGTTATTGGTGCAATTTGTGCTACTGCTCCTTGGTGATTATTTTTTGTTAATTTATCTAGTTTTTCTACAGGAACATAAGAGGCATTTAATCGTTTAGATTTTATTAGTTGTTCTAATTCTCTAAATAAGTCGCCTTGTAGTCCTTTTTGTAAAAATAATTTATCTATAGCTTCATTCGCATTTATAGCTTCTATAATAGCTCTAATACCAAAAATCTGTGTACTTTTTTCCATGAGGTAAAGGTATAAAAAAAGAGCCTAACATATGTTAGGCTCTTTTAATAATATAATTAGATTTTTAATTACTCTGCAGCAACTAAATCTCCGTTTGCATCATAAACAGTGTATTTACCACCAACAACATCTATTGTTGCAGCAACTTTTACACCACTTCCAGATATATTACTTTTATCATCTGTAAAGAAATATAAACTACTTAAATCTAAAGTAGCGTTAAATTTACCAACTTTTGATATTGTAAGTTCCATTGGAAATGAGAAATCTGAGATTAATTCTTCATCAGCTTCTTCAAACCCTAATGGACTCCAATCCCAATAGTCAATTTCAATAGTGTAAGTTCCATCAGCTAAAGCGCTTGTTGCTAAAGTGTTTGGATCAACTGTCTCAATTAAGAATTCTGGGCAATTTCCAGTAAATGCGTATGCATCAAATGAAGTTAAATAAGCATCAAAATCTGCCATATCACATCCATCATGATCTTCTACAATTTCTTCATCATCAGCATCTGTACCAGCTACATTCGAATCTAAAACTTTATAAGATACCGCACCAGACCAATCTAATATCATACCAAAATTATCAGTTGCGTAGTTAGTAACATCTAGATTAAAGTTACGTACACCAGAACCTAAACCAGAACCAGTACTTCTTAAAGTAAATCCTAAAGTTTCAGTATCTTCTGCTAACATATCTTTTGTTGCAGTAATATCAAAAGAAACAGTTGTTGAGTTTACAGGAAAAGTTATTTTGTAACCTTTAGCACCATAACCATCTTCAGCAGTAGTAGCTCCAACATCATTTCCGTCAACATCGCTAACGAAGTAATCGTCGTTAGATCCACCAGAAGTTAATTCTAATTTAAAATCTACCGTTTCTTTGTATGGATATTCTAGGTTTAATGTTACAGTTGTAGTTTCACCTTCTGCTATGCTAAGATTTGTTAATCCTGCAACAGTCATTTCAGGTTTATCTGCAAAGTTATTATTTTGATCATCTTCAATACAAGATGTACCCATTCCAGCAATTAAAACTGCTGCAGCAAGTGTTTTTATGTTAAATATGTTTTTCATAATTATAATTTAGTATAATAGTTAGTATATACACTAGGTCCTGCAGAAAATCCAATTGAGTATACTATTTCAATATCTCCATTGTCTAATACTTCTCCATCTGTACCATCAGTCGTTAAACCTTTAACTTCATTACTGTAAGTCCCTTGAGCTAATCCTTGAACAGGAACAGTAATGTCACCACAGATATCTATAAAAGTCATTCCTTGATCAGCTGCAATTGTTCCTTGACCCCATCCACCGGTTGTTTGAGACTTGAATGTGTTAACATCTTGTACAACATAACCTTGTGTTCCATGATTCCACTGAGCACCATCATCTCTAGAAACTAAACAATTGTAGTTAAAGTTATTAATTGTTGATTGACAACCAACAAAAATCACATTAAATGTTTTGTTTAAAGTAGAAATTACAGTTCCATTTTGTTCAACAGAAACTAAGTCCAATGTTAATGTAGTTTTCATTGTAGGATTTAAGTTTGCTGTGTTAACATCTAAAGGAATACTTACCAATGTAGCGTTAGCAGGAATAGTTACAGAGTTTGTTGGATTAACAAAGTCGAATTCTACACCAGCAGTTGCTGTACTAGCAGCATTAACTTCAAAGTTTATAGTAATATCTCCAGAAGATACAGAACCATCAGCACCACCAATTAATGATACTGGGAAATCTCTTCTAATTACACCTAAGTCTTCAAAGTAATTTACAGATTCAAAAGGTTGTAAGAAACCTACAACTCTTGGAGTATCTCCAAAACCGTTATCTACTTCATCGTCTACGATACATGATACTGCAAAAACAGATACCATTACCATTGCTATTAATAATTTTAAATTTTTCATTTTTCTTTTTTTTTAGTTATCCCAGAAAATCTTTGTTGAAAAAGCGTCTGCTTGTGTCTGGGTTGGCACGTTTGCAGCATTTCCAGAGTATTCCGAATTTGGATACATTAATCTGTTTGGTTTATCTGAAAATTGAGCAGATGTTGGTAATGGTACAATTGGGAATCCTGTTCTTGTGTAATCAATCCAAGATTCTATTGCATTAATACCATTTACAGCAATCCACTTTTGTGTCATGATTGCTTCTATCTTATTTGTAGCTGCAGCATAAGAAACACCTGCGTTTCCTGCGTAAGCAACAGAACTTCCTGCTCCTAATAAATCAAAAGATGCTTGAATACCTGCGTTATAAGATTCTTCAGGATTTCCTGGTAAGTATCCATGAAATCTAGCTTCTGCTTGTAAGAAAAAAGATTCAGCTCCTGTCATTACATATCCGTCTTGACTTGGTGCTACTAAAAGACCAGTTCCTAAACCTGAAAGATCTGTAGCCGCATTGTCTTCACCTTGTTGAATACCAACAAACTGATTTGAAGAGTTAGGCGCATAAATAAGTCCTAATCTAGGATCACTTGTTCCAGTAGAAGTTCCTTGTAAAAATTGAATTGCATGTTCAGAACCTCTAATGAAGTTATTTGTAGTACTAACGTTACCTTCATTATCAAAACCGTAAGTTCTGTAGAATGGGTTTAAACGATCATTACTGTCATCACTATAACCAGGATTGATTGTTACATCTTGTGAAACGAAATCTTGGTCTAAAGCCGCAAATTGATCAGCTACATAAGTTGTAAGTGCAGCATCTGTTCCAGCTTGCGCTTTTGTAGATAAACGAACTAACATTTTTAATTTTACTGTATTAGCAAAACGTTTCCAGTTACCCATGTCTCCTTCAAACATAATATCTTCATTTCCAACAATAGCTCCTTCTTGTCCTTCAATTAATGCAATTGCATCATCTAATTGAGTCATTAAAGCCATGTAGATAGACATATCATTGTCATATGAAGGTGTTAAATTCTCACCTCTTAAAAAAGCTTGAGTGTAAGGTGCATCTCCATATAAATCTACAATATATTGCATGTAGAAAGATTTCATAACCATTGCAATTGCTTTGTGGTTATTATAAGTACTTCCATCAGCGTTTATTATAGATTGGAATGGGCTAATACCTAAGTATAAGCTATCCCAAATTCCTGAGTAGAAAGTATTGTCAACTGCTAAAGAAAATTCATCCGCAAAACCACCTGTAAAAGAATTTACATTAGGTCCCCAAGTATTCATGAATGCGTTACCTAAACGATTCATTGTATTAGATTGTGTTGGGAAAATAGTCTCCATTGCACCTGCTAAGACTAAGTTTGCAGGTACATTATCTGATGTAGGGTTGTTTGGTGAAGTATTTACATCTAAATATTCTTCACAAGACATGTTCAATAAACCTATTGCACATGCTAGTATTAAAATTTGTTTTTTCATCGTATTCTTTAATTTAGAATGTTAAGTTTACGTTCATACCAAAAGTTCTAGTAGCAGGGTAAGCTCCTGTTGTAGCTAAACCACTTGCGTTTCCAGTAGTGTTAGCAAATTCAGGATCATGATAACCTCTGTTTTCTGTAGGTAATACAACAAATGGATTTGTAGCGTTAACACCAACTGTTAAGCCTTTAATTCCCATGTTTTGTAATTTACTTCCATCAAATGTATAGCTTAATGCTAATTCTCTAACTTTAAATGCAGTTGCATCTAAAACAAAGTTTTCAGCAACATCTCTATATTCATTAGAGTAGTAGTTTAAGAAACTAGTGTAAGTTGTTCCACCAGTAACTGTTCCAGTATTAGCAGTATATACTCCAGATCCAGGTGAAGTTTCAACTGATGAATTAGGGAAAATAAATCCTCTACGTCCATTTTCAGCTGACTCAACTAAGTGTCCTGACCAAGATAACCAGTCTTTGTTACCAGCCCAAAACTCATGACCTGTTCTGTAATCCATTGTTGCAGCTAATTTGAATCCTTTAAATTCAAATACAGAGTTGAAACCAATAATAAAATCTGGGTTGTTAACTCCTAATTTTTGGAATTCTGAAGATTTTAATGGATTTCCTGTAGTAGGATCAATTATAACTCTTCCTTGTCCATCTCTTTCGTAAGCAGTACCTTTAATTAAAGGAAATTCTTCACCTACTTCTGCAAAAATACCTACTGACCCACCACTTTGTAAGTTAATTTGGTTTTGTACACCATCAATTTTGTTTACAACAGTTTTGTTAGTTTCAAAACTTAAACGGTTAGTCCATTTAATTCCTTTTTCTCTGTTGTTAATTGGTGTAAATCCTAAATCAATTTCAAAACCGTTAGTTTTAATTTCTCCAACGTTAATTCTTGCACTACTAGCACCTGATGCAAATGATGGTGTAGTTGTAAATTGTGCATCTGTTGTTGTTTGGTCGTAGTAAGAAAAATCTAATGTTATTTTATCATTTAATAATCCTAAGTTAAAACCAAATTCAACGTTAAATAAATCTTCATTCTTTAATAATGGATCTGTTATAGATCTACTTGGTGTGAATGAGTTTAAGTTTCCATAAGCAAAACCTGTTGGTTGTACATATAAATCGTTAACTGCATAAGCTCCAACAGTACTTCTAGCAACGCTAGATACGTTTGCGTATACTTTTAAGTTATTTAAAGTTTTAGATTTTAAACCTTCAATTGCTTTAGTTGGAATAAATGAAACTCCAGCAGAAGGATAAAATACAGCTGCAACAGAAGGATCTAATTGAGATCTAGACTGATAACGACCTGTTAAGTTTAAGAATAAGTAATCTTTGTAACCTAAATCGAAGTTACCAAATGTTGCTACTTGTCTTGTTCTTACTTCACTGTTTGAAACCTCTGGAGTACCTGTTAAATTAGATACATTATAGAATCCTGGAATTGTTAAACCATTTCCTGATACTGAAGTTGCTGTTGCTCTGTAATCTTGTGTGTTAAAACCAACATTTGCTTTAAAAGAAATATCATCTGTTAACATATAGTCAAAGTTAGCAAATAAATCGCCGTAAAAATCTCTAACACCTTGGTCTCCAACAGAAAGAGAAGATTGTACTGTGTGATCTCCACCTCCAATTTTTACTTGATCAGTATAAGCATTTGTATAGTTTAAATTATCAAGAGATCTGTATCTCATACTAGCTCTGTATAAGAAGCTAATGTTGTCATTTAATTCATAACCTAAAGAAGCTACAGCAGATAATACTTGTTGACTACTGTTTCCTCTTACGTTGTCTCTTAACCAGTATGGACTATTGTAATAAGAAGTCCAGTGGTATTGATTTTTTGGGTTAGAAAATTCTGTTACAGGAATATTAGATGCAGTCTGTAAAAGATCTGTAAATAATCCAGCAGAAGTATTAGATTGAGAAGACGTATAGTAAGTTGCTGCAGCACTTGCTGTGAACTTTCCAAATTTTCTATCCGCTTTAAAGAAAGCAGTAGTTCTTCTTAATTTATCATCTTGTACAACAAATTCCGTATCAACGTTTGTTAATGATAATAAAACACTACCATTTTCTCCACCACCTTGAACACTTACAGAATTTTGAAATGTTTTACCAGTTTGGAAGAAATCTTTAATATGGTCGTTACCTAAAGAAGAATATGGAAATATTTTGTATGTTCCATCTTCTTGTGGTAATCCTACTGGTTGTAAAGAACCATCAAATTCTGGTCCCCATCCACCATTCTCATAGTTAATGTGTTCTCCATTCCAACCTTGACCATACTTAGTCTGTCTTTCTGGTACGAAATTAACTGTTTGAAATTGTGTAGAAGTGTTAAATGTAACTGATACATTTTCTTTTCTAGAACCACCTTTTGTAGTTACTGTAATTAAACCGTTTGCTGCTGCATCTCCATAAAGAGCGGCACCTTGAACACCTTTAATAACGTTTACCGATTCGATAATTTCTGGTGGTAAGTTGTTTAAAACTGACAAGTTAGAAATTACACCATCAATTACTACTAAAGCAGAGTTGTCACCACTAATTGAGTTGTTACCACGTATAGTAACTTTAGAATTAGGGTTTACACCATTACTTGTTGTGTTAATTTGTAATCCAGATACTTTACCTGTTAATGATTGTACAACGTTAGGGTTGGCAGCTTGAGTAAGCTCTTCAGACTTTACGTTCTGATTCGCTGTAGTAATCTCACTCTGCTTTCTTTTAATACCTAATGCCGTTACAACAACTTCATCTAAGGTGTTGTCTGGTTGTAAAGTAACGCTAATTGAATTAGATGCTGCAACAGCAACTTCTTTGTTTGCGTAACCTACATAACTAAACACTAATACATCTCCAGCGTTTGCTGTAATTGAATAATTACCATCAAAATCTGTTGATGTTCCATTTGAAGTTCCTTTAACTAAAACTGTTGCTGCTGGTAGCGGCATGCCTTGGTCATCAGAAACAACTCCTGAAATTGTTTTCTCTTGTGCGAACGTTAGTTGCACAACAAACGCTAGAAATAGCGTTAAAATTCCACTAAACTTTGTTTTCATTTTATTTTTTATTTGAATTAGTCTACGTCAAAAATCATAATAAAAAGTTAATTAACCAATTAATAACGGTTAAATTTTCCTTTTTTTTTGAATATCTCTCATTTTTCCTTGTTAATACTTAGAAAAATGTTTTTAAACTGAGGTGTATTTTTGTGTTCGAAAATTTTAATTGCTCATTTTCAGATTTACCTGTTGCAAATATTATGTTCAGTAATCCACTTTTGGTTTTTGTACTTAAACCAAGTCCTAAACTAAATAGTTTTTCCTTTTGATTGAGGAGTTTATTCTCGAAATAACCAAAATCTGTTACTGTATTGAAATTTAAGTTTTTATTGATACTATAAATATATTCTAAATTTAGGACTATCAAAGTTTCTGCTTCTATGCTATTTTCATCAAAACCTCTTATGCTATTTATTCCTCCAAACCTATAGAGTTCGTTTTGAGTTACTTGTTGCCCGATAATTTTTTTGTTTTGGTTTCTTATCATCAAGCTGTTTCTGTTATTTAGAATTATCGATTTAATGGCTTCAAGTTCAATATTTATTCTATTCGATTTTCTTTCGAGTATCTGTTTTTTACCAAAGCTGTTTTTTATGTGTACATTAAAAATGCTTTCTTTATTTGATGTTTTATATCTTTTATTTACGTAGTTGTATGTTAAAAACAGATTGTTTATTTGGTAATCGCTTAGGTTGTTATTATCTGTCCTGTTTATGATTTTAGAAGTTTCGTTTAGAAAGCCAATTCCTAGAGTGTTTTTTTTGCCAATTGATGTGTTTAGTTCTTCTGAAAATCTTGTATTTGTAAATGTGCTATCTTTTGTGAATAGAGAAACTTCCATTTTGGAGTTAATCACAGTGTTAAATATTAATGGATTTTCAATGTTTAGCTTTATCAGTCTTTGTTTGTTTTCGTCACTTCTGTAGTTTAATTTAATATTTTCCCCTGTGTTGAAGTTATTTAACAGGTTTAAATTAAGATATCCAGTAAATTCTAATTTTCCATCATTTTCGTCTGAGTTAAAACCAATTACACCATCAAAACTGTTTCTGTTTTTTTTATCTATATATAGGTAAACAATACTGCTGTCTTTTTTAAAGAGCAAATCAGGTGTTTTTCTGCTATTTGCAAATTCTAAGGTTTTTAGATTTGATGTTTTTTCATTTAAACTTTCTATATTTATAGGTTCACCTTTTTTTATCTTTAAATAATTTGAAATAAATTTTCTTGGAAAATTTTCGTAGCCTTTAATTATTATTTTATCTAGTATTCTTTTTTTTCTTTCATTCAAAGTTATATCAAGGATGCATTTGTATGTTGATTCTTTAATTTTTATATCTTTAAGCTTAACCTCAAAAAAAACATGACCATCTTCTTTTATTTTTTTTGATACTTTTTGAAGTAATGTTTCTACGTAATTTAGTTTTGATGTTATTTTGTTTCCTTTTTTTAAGTCGATATTATCAGGTATAAATTTTAGGTCTTTATTTTTTATAATTATATCTATTGATTTTACGATGTTTAAATTTATGATATATTTTTTTTGAATCGAATTCGTATCTGCTGTAATGATATTAAAATTTGAATATTCTTTATTTAATTCTTTAGCTATTGACTTATAATTGATTTCATTTTTTCTGTTTAGTCTTTTAGAAATTGTATCTATAAATTTTTGATCGCTAGGTATAATTGATTTTAATATGAGTGTTTTTTCTTGAGCTATACATAATGTATTTGTCAATGTTAAAATAAAAATGGTTAATAGTAATCTAAGCACGTTCAGTTTTTAGTGTAAATTAACGTAAAATACTACTATTTAGTACAGATTATTTAGTATTTGTAGAATGATGTTGAAAATTAATGGGTTAGAGAGTTGTAATTAAAAAATAATTACTACATTTGCAGTCCTCTAAGAAGAGGAATAAGTTAAATTATATTTATTAATATGCCAACAATTTCACAATTAGTACGAAAAGGAAGAGCCAAAATAACCAAGAAGAGTAAATCGGCTGCTTTAGATTCGTGTCCACAAAGACGTGGTGTGTGTACTCGTGTTTACACAACGACACCTAAAAAACCAAACTCAGCAATGCGTAAGGTAGCAAGGGTTCGTTTAACAAACGGAAACGAAGTAAATGCATACATCGGTGGTGAAGGACACAATTTACAAGAGCACTCGATAGTATTGGTTAGAGGTGGAAGGGTAAAAGATTTGCCAGGAGTTAGATATCACGTAGTTCGTGGAGCCTTAGATACCGCTGGTGTCGCAGGAAGAACACAACGTAGATCTAAATACGGTGCAAAACGCCCTAAGAAGTAAAATTAAAGTTAGAAGTAGACGTCGAAAGATTTAAACTAAAAACTAAAAACTCAAAAAGAAGACATGAGAAAAAGAGCAGCGAAAAAAAGACCGCTTTTACCAGATCCTCGTTTTAACGACCAGTTAGTAACTCGTTTTGTTAATATGATGATGTGGGATGGAAAGAAGTCGGTAGCTTTCAAAGTGTTTTATGATGCAATTGACATCGTAGAATCAAAAAAGACAGACGAAGAAAAAACCGGTTTAGAAATCTGGAAAGAAGCTTTAACTAACGTTATGCCTCACGTAGAAGTACGTAGTCGTAGAGTAGGTGGTGCTACATTCCAAATACCTAACCCAATTCGTGCAGATAGAAAAATTTCTACTGCAATGAAGTGGTTAATTAGTTTTTCAAGAAAACGTAACGAGAAGTCAATGGCTCAACGTTTAGCATCAGAAGTTTTAGCAGCGTCTAAAGAAGAAGGTGCAGCAGTTAAAAAGAGAGTTGATACTCACAAGATGGCTGAAGCGAACAAAGCATTTTCACACTTTAGATTTTAATTGAAATGGCTAGAGATTTAAAATACACAAGAAATATTGGAATTGCAGCTCACATTGATGCAGGTAAAACTACAACAACAGAGCGTGTTCTTTATTATACAGGTGTTTCACATAAAATTGGTGAAGTACATGATGGTGCTGCTACAATGGACTGGATGGCGCAAGAGCAAGAAAGAGGTATAACAATTACTTCTGCTGCTACAACTTGTACTTGGAAATTTCCATTAGAAAATGCAGAGCCTACTCCAGAAACTAAAGGATATCACTTTAACATTATTGATACTCCTGGTCACGTAGATTTTACTGTTGAAGTAAATAGATCTTTACGTGTGTTAGATGGTTTAGTATTTTTATTTAGTGCAGTTGATGGTGTTGAGCCTCAATCTGAAACTAACTGGAGACTTGCAGATAACTATAAAGTGCCAAGAATCGGTTTTGTTAACAAAATGGACCGTCAAGGATCAGACTTTTTAGGTGTTTGTCAACAAGTAAAAGATATGTTGAAATCTAACGCGGTGCCAATCGTTTTAAATATTGGTGACGAAGAAGATTTTAAAGGTATCATAGATTTAGTAAAAAACCGTGCTATTGTATGGCATGATGAAACTCAAGGAGCAACTTTTGATGTTATTGAGATTCCTGAAGATATGAAAGAAGAAGCTCGTAAGTATAGAGCTTTATTAATAGAAGAGGTAGCTGGTTACGACGAGAATCTTTTAGAGAAATTCATGGAAGATGAAGACTCTATTACTGAGGAAGAAGTACACGTTGCTTTAAGAGCTGCTGTTATGGATATGGCTATCATACCTATGATTTGTGGTTCTGCATTCAAAAACAAAGGTGTTCAGTTCTTATTAGATGCTGTTTGTCGTTATTTACCTTCACCGGTAGATAAGGATGGTATTATTGGAACAGATCCTGATACAGGTGCCGAAATTTTACGTAAGCCAGATGTTAAGGAACCTTTCGCAGCATTAGCATTTAAGATTGCTACAGATCCTTTCGTAGGACGTTTAGCATTCTTTAGAGCGTATTCTGGTCGTTTAGATGCAGGTTCTTACGTGTTAAATAACCGTTCTGGTAAAAAAGAACGTATCTCTCGTATCTATCAAATGCATGCTAACAAGCAAAATGCAATTGATTTTATTGAAGCTGGAGATATTGGAGCTGCTGTTGGATTTAAATCTATCAAAACAGGAGATACACTTTCCTCTCAAGAACATCCTATTGTTTTAGAATCGATGGACTTCCCAGATCCTGTAATTGGAATTGCGGTAGAACCAAAGACTAAAGCTGATGTTGATAAGTTAGGTATGGGGTTAGCTAAATTAGCTGAAGAAGATCCAACTTTTACAGTACGTTCAGACGATGCTTCAGGACAAACTATTATTTCAGGAATGGGTGAACTTCACCTTGATGTAATTGTAGACCGTTTAAAGCGTGAGTTTAACGTAGAAGTTAATCAAGGTCAACCTCAGGTTGAATATAAAGAAGCTATTACTGCTTCTGCAGATCATAGAGAAGTTTACAAGAAACAATCTGGTGGTCGAGGTAAATTTGCAGATATTGTATTTACTGTTGAACCTGCAGAAGAAGGTCAAATTGGTCTTCAATTTGAGTCTGTAATTAAAGGTGGTAACGTTCCTAAGGAATTTATTCCTTCTATTGAAAAAGGATTTAAAGCTGCCATGGTAAATGGTCCTTTAGCCGGTTTCGAAGTAGACGCTATGAAAGTGACATTGAGAGATGGATCTTATCATGATGTTGATTCGGATCAATTATCTTTCGAATTAGCTGCAAAGTTAGGTTTTAAAAACTGTGCTAAAGCTGCCAAAGCTGTAATCATGGAGCCTATTATGAAACTTGAAGTTATTACTCCTGAAGAAAATATGGGTGATATTGTAGGTGACTTAAATCGTCGTCGTGGTCAAGTAAGTGATATGGGAGATAGAGCTGGTGCTAAAACTGTTAAAGCTACAGTACCATTATCAGAAATGTTTGGATATGTTACAACATTAAGAACATTATCTTCTGGTAGAGCAACATCTACAATGGAATTTTCACATTATGCTGAAACTCCTTCAAATGTATCTGAAGAGGTTATTAAAGCTGCTAAAGGAGAACAATCTTAAAAGTTAAGAACATGAGTCAAAAAATAAGAATTAAATTAAAGTCTTACGATCATAGCTTAGTAGACAAGTCTGCTGATAAGATTGTAAAAACAGTAAAAGCTACAGGTGCAGTAGTAACGGGACCAATTCCATTACCAACTCACAAGAAAATTTTTACAGTATTACGTTCACCTCACGTAAACAAGAAGTCTAGAGAACAATTTCAATTAAGCTCTTATAAGCGTTTATTAGATATTTACTCATCATCTTCTAAAACAATTGATGCTTTAATGAAACTTGAATTACCAAGTGGAGTAGAAGTTGAAATTAAAGTTTAAGTAATACACAACATGTCCTGAGCTGCGTGCAAGGGAAAAACGGTTAAATACAATTCAAGGCTGAAACGTATTTTTCAGCCTTGTTTTTTTTAATATTAATAATAAATAAATAATAATTATGTCTGGGTTAATTGGAAAAAAAATCGGTATGACCAGCATCTTCGATGAAAATGGAAAAAACATTCCATGTACAGTAATCGAAGCTGGACCATGCGTTGTTACCCAAGTCAGAACTGAAGAAGTAGATGGTTATTCTGCACTTCAATTAGGTTTCGATGACAGGACTGAGAAAAGCGCTACAAAAGCTGACTTAGGTCACGCTAAAAAAGCGGGTACGTCTGTTAAGAGAAAACTAGTTGAGTTTCAAGGTTTTGATGAGGAGTACAAATTAGGAGATACGTTAACAGTACAACACTTCACTGAAGGTGAATTTGTTGATGTTGCAGGTACTTCAAAAGGAAAAGGATTTCAAGGGGTTGTAAAACGTCATGGATTCGGTGGTGTAGGTCAAGCTACTCACGGTCAACACAATCGTTTAAGAGCGCCAGGTTCTATTGGTGCGGCATCTTATCCTGCAAGAGTTTTCAAAGGAATGAAAATGGCAGGAAGAATGGGTGGAGACACAGTAAAAGTTCAAAATTTAAAAGTGTTAAAAGTAGTTTCTGATAAGAATTTACTTGTGGTTAAAGGATGTGTTCCTGGTCATAAAAACGCTTACGTAATCATTAAGAAATAATGGAAGTAGCAGTTTTAGATATTAACGGAAAAGAAACAGGTAGAAAGGTAGACCTTTCTAGTACTGTATTCGGAATTGAACCAAATAATCACGCTGTCTACTTAGACGTAAAGCAATATTTAGCAAATCAAAGACAAGGTACACACAAGTCTAAAGAAAGAGCTGAAATCGTTGGTAGTACGCGTAAGATTAAAAAGCAAAAAGGAACTGGTACTGCTCGTGCGGGTAGTATTAAGTCTGGAGTTTTTAGAGGTGGTGGACGTATGTTCGGACCAAGACCTAGAAACTATGCTTTTAAGTTAAACAAGCAACTAAAGAGATTAGCTCGTAAATCTGCCTTTAGTATTAAAGCAAAAGAAAATTCAATAGTAGTTTTAGAAGACTTCAATTTTGATTCTCCTAAAACTAAAAATTTTGCTGCCGTACTGAATGCCTTAGACTTACAGAACAAAAAGTCTCTATTTGTCTTGGGTGCTTCAAATAAAAATGTATATTTGTCTTCTCGTAATTTACAAGGTTCTGATGTTGTAATTAATTCAGAATTAAGTACTTATAAAATTATGAAAGCAAAACAAGTTGTTCTTTTAGAGAGTTCTTTAGAAGAAATTGTAACGAATTTAAGTAAATAAGAAAGCGATGAGTATCTTAATTAAACCTATTATCACAGAAAAAGCAACAGCAAACAGTGAATTAAACAACTGTTTCAGCTTCTTCGTGAAAACAAAGGCGAACAAGGTAGAAATTAAAAAAGCAGTGGAAGCTGCTTATGGCGTTTCTGTTGAAAAAGTTCGTACTATAAATGTCCGTCCAAATAGAAAAACTAAGTTTACAAAAACTGGTATTCAACATGGTAAAACAAATGCTCTTAAAAAAGCAATTGTACAATTGGCGGAAGGTGAATCGATTGATTTATACACTAACATGTAATTTTAAAAAAACAAATGTCAGTAAGAAAATTAAAACCAGTCACACCAGGACAGCGATTTAGAGTTGTAAACGGCTTTGACGCCATTACAACTGATAAGCCGGAGAAGAGTTTATTAGCTCCGAAAAAACGTTCAGGTGGTAGAAACAGTCAAGGACGCATGACAATGCGCTACAAAGGTGGTGGTCATAAGCGTCGTTATCGTATTATGGACTTCAAGAGAACCAAAGATGGTATCCCTGCAGAAGTTGCATCTATACAATACGATCCAAACAGAACCGCATTTATTGCGTTGTTAAATTACCAAGATGGCGAAAAGACATACGTAATTGCACAAAATGGTTTACAAGTTGGACAAACTTTAGTCTCAGGTGATAGTGTAGCTCCAGAAATTGGAAACACAATGTCATTAGCTAATATTCCTTTAGGAACTATTATTTCATGTGTGGAATTACGTCCAGGACAAGGTGCTGTTATGGCGCGTAGTGCTGGTGCCTTTGCACAATTAATGGCTCGTGATGGTAAGTTTGCTACTATTAAGTTACCATCTGGTGAAACTAGATTAATCTTAATTACTTGTAGAGCTACTATTGGTGCAGTATCTAATTCAGATCATCAGCTACTTGTTTCAGGTAAAGCTGGTAGATCTCGTTGGTTAGGACGTCGTCCAAGAACTAGACCAGTAGTAATGAACCCTGTCGATCACCCAATGGGAGGTGGAGAAGGTAAGTCTTCTGGAGGACATCCTCGTTCAAGAAACGGTATACCTGCTAAAGGATTTAGAACTCGTTCTAAGACTAAAGCAAGTAATAAGTACATTGTAGAACGTAGAAAGAAATAATAAGACATGGCAAGATCATTAAAAAAAGGACCTTACGTTCATTATAAATTAGAGAAAAAAGTTGCTGCTAATGTTGAAGCTAATAAGAAGACTGTTATAAAAACATGGTCTAGAGCTTCAATGATAACACCTGACTTTGTAGGACAAACTATTGCAGTACACAACGGACGTCAATTCGTACCTGTTTATGTAACTGAAAACATGGTTGGTCATAAATTAGGAGAATTTTCACCAACAAGATCTTTTAGAGGTCATATTGGTGCAAAAAATAAAGGAAAAAAATAATAAGCTATGGGAAGTCGTAAAAAACAAATGGCAGACGCTATTAAGGAACGCAATAAGACTATTGCTTTCGCTAAACTTAATAACTGTCCTACGTCACCGAGAAAAATGCGTTTAGTAGCCGATTTAGTAAGAGGTGAAAAGGTAGAAAAAGCGCTTAATATTTTAAAGTTTAGTTCTAAGGAAGCATCTAACCGTTTAGAGACATTATTGTTATCTGCGGTTGCTAACTGGCAAGCTAAAAATGAGGAAGCGGATGTAGAAGAAGCTGAATTATTTGTACAAGAGATTAGAGTAGATGGAGGCGCAATGTTAAAAAGATTACGTCCAGCTCCTCAAGGTCGTGCACATAGAATAAGAAAACGTTCAAACCACGTAACAATCGTAGTTGGAGCTAATAACAAAACACAAAGCTAGATAGAGATATGGGACAAAAAACAAATCCAATCGGAAATCGTTTAGGAATTATCAGAGGATGGGAATCTAACTGGTATGGTGGAAATGATTATGGTGATAAACTTGCCGAAGACGATAAGATTAGAAAATACGTTCACGCGCGTTTATCTAAAGCTAGTGTGTCACGTGTAATAATAGAGCGAACACTTAAACTTGTAACCGTTACTATCACTACTGCTAGACCTGGTATTATTATCGGTAAAGGTGGACAAGAGGTAGACAAGTTAAAAGAAGAGCTTAAAAAAATTACAGGTAAAGAAGTTCAGATCAATATTTTTGAAATAAAAAGACCTGAATTAGATGCGTTTTTAGTAGGAACTAGCATTGCTCGTCAAATTGAAAACAGAATTTCTTACAGACGTGCAATTAAGATGGCTATTGCTGCAACTATGCGTATGAATGCTGAAGGAATTAAAATCCAGATTTCTGGTCGTTTAAACGGAGCTGAAATGGCACGTTCTGAACACTACAAAGAAGGACGTATTCCTTTATCTACTTTTAGAGCCGATATTGATTATGCTTTAGTTGAAGCACATACTACTTATGGTAGATTAGGTGTTAAAGTATGGATCATGAAAGGTGAAGTATATGGTAAAAGAGATCTTTCTCCACTTGTAGGTTTATCTACTAAGAAACAAGGAAAAGGTGGACGTCAAGGTGGAAAACCACAACCACGTCGTAGAAAGTAATTTTTTAAAGAAAAGAACAAATGTTACAGCCTAAAAGAACAAAATTTAGAAAAATGCAAAAGGGCCGTATGAAAGGGAACTCTGGTAGAGGTCACTTACTTTCAAACGGAACTTTTGGAATAAAATCATTAGATTCTAATTTCTTAACATCACGTCAAATTGAAGCTGCACGTATTGCTGCCACTCGTCATATGAAAAGAGAAGGTCAACTTTGGATAAAAATATTTCCAGATAAGCCTATTACAAAGAAACCTCTTGAAGTACGTATGGGTAAAGGTAAAGGTGCTGTTGAATATTGGGCTGCTGTTGTTAAGCCAGGAAGAATCCTTTTTGAAGTTGGAGGAGTGCCTTTAGACGTTGCTAAAGAAGCATTACGTTTAGCCGCTCAAAAATTACCAGTAAAAACTAAGTTTGTAATCGCTAGAGATTATCAAGCATAATTTATTTAATATCATGAAACAATCAGAGATTAAAGAATTATCTGTAGCTGAGTTACAAGAGAAACTTGGTGAAACAAAAAAGAGTTATTCAGATTTAAAAATGGCTCATGCTATTTCTCCTTTAGATAACCCAATCCAATTACGTCAAATAAGACGTGCTGTTGCAAAAATTGCAACTGAATTGACTAAAAGAGATTTACAATAATTCTGCCTAAAGATGGAAAAAAGAAATTTAAGAAAAGAACGTGTTGGTGTTGTTACAAGTAACAAAATGCAGAAATCAATTGTGGTTGCTGAAGTGAAAAAAGTAAAACACCCAATGTACGGTAAGTTCGTGTTAAAGACTAAGAAATATGTCGCACACGACGAAACAAACGATTGTAATATTGGAGATACTGTAAAGATCATGGAAACAAGACCTTTAAGTAAATCTAAATGTTGGAGATTAGTTGAAATAATTGAAAGAGCGAAGTAATTATGGTACAACAAGAATCAAGACTAAAAGTCGCAGACAACACTGGTGCAAAGGAAGTTTTAACTATCCGTGTATTAGGTGGAACTAAAAGAAGATATGCTTCTATTGGTGATAAGATCGTTGTAGCAGTAAAAGACGCAACCCCAAATGGTAATACCAAAAAGGGTAGCGTATCAACTGCTGTTGTAGTTCGTACCAAAAAAGAAGTAAGACGTCCAGATGGATCTTATATAAGATTTGATGATAACGCTTGTGTACTTTTAACACCTACTGGTGAGATGAAAGGAACTCGTGTTTTTGGACCTGTTGCTAGAGAACTTCGTGATAAGCAATTCATGAAAATTGTATCATTAGCACCTGAAGTGCTTTAATGAAATTAAAAATGACAAAGCTAAAAATTAAAACAGGAGATACTGTAAAAGTTATAGCAGGAGACCATAAAGGTTCTCAAGGTACTGTAACTAAAGTATTTATTGCTAAAAACAAAGCGATTGTAGAAGGTGTTAATATGGTTAAAAAGCATACTAAACCTAGCGCACAAAGTCCTCAAGGAGGAATCGTAGAAAAAGAGGCTTCAATCCAAATATCTAACCTATCTTTGTTAACTTCTAAAGGAGAAGAAACAAGAGTAGGATATAGAATAGAAGATGGAAAAAAAGTACGTTTTTCTAAAAAATCTAATGAAGTAATATAGTATGGCATATTCACCTAGACTTAAAGAAGAGTATAAAAGCAAAGTAATTGCTGCTCTTACAGACGAATTTGGTTATAAGAACATAATGCAAGTACCTAAATTAGAAAAGATTTGTCTTTCTAGAGGAGTTGGTGCTGCTGTTTCTGATAAAAAATTAGTAGACCATGCGGTCGATGAATTAACCAATATTACAGGACAGAAAGCTGTATCTACATTATCTAAAAAAGATGTTGCTACTTTCAAATTACGTAAAGGAATGCCAATTGGTGCTAAAGTTACGTTAAGAGGAGAAAGAATGTACGAATTTTTAGATCGTTTAATTACTTCAGCCTTACCTCGTGTAAGAGATTTTGGAGGAATTAAAGCTACAGGATTTGATGGACGAGGTAACTACAATTTAGGAGTTACTGAGCAAATTATTTTCCCTGAGATTGACATTGATAAAGTGAATAAAATAGCTGGTATGGACATTACGTTCGTAACATCTGCTCAAACAGATAAAGAAGCTAAATCATTATTAACTGAAATGGGATTACCTTTTCAAAAAAACTAAATCATGGCTAAAGAATCAATGAAAGCCCGTGAGGTTAAAAGAAGTAAAACAGTAGCAAAGTATGCTGATAAACGTAAGGCTTTAAAAGCAGCTGGAGATTATGAAGCTTTACAAAAGCTTCCTAAAAATGCTTCACCAGTTCGTATGCACAATAGATGTAAACTTACAGGAAGACCTAAAGGGTATATGAGAACATTTGGTATTTCTCGTGTTACATTTAGAGAAATGGCTAACCAAGGATTAATTCCTGGCGTTAGAAAAGCAAGTTGGTAAAAACTATTTAATTGGTTTTAGGTTCTATCCCGAAACATTTCGGGATAGAAAACCAAAACCGCAAATTCATACATATGTATACAGATCCAATTGCAGATTACTTAACTCGTGTTAGAAACGCAATAAGCGCTAACCACAGAGTTGTTGAAATTCCTGCATCAAATTTAAAAAAAGACATTACTAAAATATTATTCGACCAAGGATATATTTTAAGTTACAAGTTCGAAGATGTTTCAGTACAAGGTTCAATTAAAATTGCACTTAAGTACAATAAAGAAACTAAAGAGCCTACTATCAGAAAAATTCAAAGAATTAGTAAACCAGGTTTACGTAAATATTCAAGTTCAAAAGAATTACCTCGTATTTTAAATGGTCTTGGGATAGCTATCGTATCTACTTCTCACGGAGTAATGACAGCTAAACAAGCCAAGAGAGATAACGTAGGTGGTGAAGTTTTATGTTACGTTTACTAAAAAAAGAATAAGAGATGTCTAGAATAGGAAATAATCCAGTTGTTATTCCAAGTGGAGTAACAGTTACAGTAAAAGACAACACTATTACAGTTAAAGGTAAGTTAGGCGAACTAACTCAAAATTTTGACGTTGTAGATGTAAAAGTTGAAGATAATAATGTATTAATTACAAGATCGTCTGATAACAAAGAAAGTAAAGCTAAACATGGTCTATACAGATCTTTAGTTAATAATATGGTTAAAGGTGTATCCGAAGGTTGGTCTAAGGAATTAGAACTAGTTGGTGTTGGATATAGAGCTTCTAATCAAGGAAATACTTTAGAATTAGCATTAGGTTTTTCTCATAATATCGTTTTAAGTCTTGCTGAAGAAGTAAAGGTTGAAACTGTATCTGATAAAGGAAAAAACCCAATTATAAAGTTAACATCATTCGACAAACAATTAGTTGGTCAAGTTGCTGCTAAGATTAGAGGATTTAGAAGACCTGAACCATACAAAGGTAAAGGTATCAAGTTTGTAGGAGAAATCATTAGAAGAAAAGCAGGTAAATCAGCTTAATAAGAAAGTCATGGCGTTAACAAAAAACGAAAAGAGATTAAGAATTAAAAACAGAATACGTAAAGTCGTATCTGGTACTGAAGCTAGACCAAGACTATCTGTTTTTAGAAGTAATAAAGAAATATACGCTCAAATCGTTGATGATGTAAATGGTAAAACTATCATTGCTGCATCTTCAAGAGATAAAGAGATTAGTTCTGTAAAAGGTAATAAAATCGAAGTAGCTGCATTAGTAGGTAAGTCTATCGCAGAAAAAGCACTTAAAGCAGGTGTAGGAACGATTTCTTTTGATAGAGGTGGATTTTTATATCATGGTAGAGTAAAATCATTAGCTGAAGGAGCTAGAGAAGCAGGACTTAAATTCTAAGAAATTATGTATCATAAATACAAAAGTGCAGAGTTAGTAAAACCAAGTGGATTAGATCTTAAAGATCGTTTAGTTGGTGTACAAAGAGTTACTAAGGTAACTAAAGGTGGTAGAGCTTTCGGTTTTTCAGCAATTGTTGTTGTTGGAGACGAAGCTGGTGTTGTAGGTCAAGGTTTAGGGAAATCTAAAGATGTAGCTAGTGCAATTGCTAAAGCTATTGAAGATGCTAAGAAAAACTTAGTAAGAATTCCTATTATAAAAGGAACTTTACCTCATGAACAGAAAGGTAAATTTGGTGGAGCAAGAGTTAACATTATACCTGCATCTGCTGGTACTGGTGTAATTGCTGGTGGAGCTGTAAGAACAGTTCTTGAAGCAGTTGGTGTACATGATGTACTATCTAAGTCTCAAGGATCATCAAATCCACATAACGTAGTTAAAGCAACTTTTGATGCTTTATTACAATTAAGAAGTGCTCATACTATCGCACGCGAAAGAGGAGTATCTTTAGAGAAAGTGTTTAACGGTTAATTAGTAGACAATGGCTAAGATTAAAGTAAAAAAAGTTAAAAGTGCTATCAATCGTACATTAAGACAAAAAAGAACTCTAGAAGCTCTTGGTCTGAAAAAGATTGGACAAGTCGTAGAACACGAAGCTACTCCTAATATATTAGGAATGGTTAAAAAAGTTAATCACTTAGTTTCTTTTGAAGAAACTAAATAATACAACTGATAAATGAATTTAAGTAATTTAAAACCTGCAGAAGGTTCAGTTAAAAGTCAAGGAAAAAGAGTTGGACGTGGTCAAGGTTCTGGAAAAGGTGGCACTGCTACACGTGGTCACAAAGGAGCAAAATCTCGTTCAGGTTACTCTAAGAAGATAGGTTTTGAAGGTGGTCAAATGCCATTACAAAGACGTGTCCCTAAGTTTGGCTTTACTAACATTAATCGTAAAGAATATCAACCAATTAACTTGGATAAAATCCAAGAGTTAATTGATGATAAGAAAATTACAGATACTTTAGATTTTCAAACAATGCTTGATTTAGGATTAGCTCGTAAGCACGAGATGGTTAAAATATTAGGTAGAGGTGAATTAAAATCTAAAATAACTATTACATCTCATAAATTCTCTGCATCAGCTGTATCAGCTATTGAAGCAGCAGGAGGACAAGTTGTAACATTATAATCCTACAGCGCATGAAATTTATAGAAACTATAAAAAATGTATGGAACATTGAAGAACTAAGAAACCGTATCTTAGTAACACTTACCTTACTACTAGTGTATCGTTTCGGTGCCCAGGTAGTTTTACCTGGTATTGATACTACACAATTAGGAGGTTTACAAGATACAGCAGGCGGAGGTTTATTAGGTGTTTTAAATGCTTTTACAGGTGGAGCTTTTGCTAACGCATCAGTTTTTGCTTTAGGTATTATGCCATACATTTCAGCTTCTATTGTTGTTCAGCTAATGGGTATTGCTATTCCTTATTTACAAAAACTTCAAAAAGAAGGTGCGAGTGGTCAGAAAAAGATTACTCAAATAACACGTTGGTTAACTATAGGTATTTGTTTAATACAAGCACCAGGTTATTTAGCTAGTTTACCTGCTTTATCTGGAGTTGATTCAATGAATAGTTTATTAGTAAACGGATTTTCGTATCCTACATTTTTAGTATCATCTATTGTTATTTTGGTAACAGGTACTATTTTTGCAATGTGGTTAGGAGAAAAAATAACTGATAAAGGTATTGGTAATGGTATTTCATTATTAATTATGGTTGGTATTATTGCTACATTACCTAAGTCATTTTTACAAAATGCTGTTTCTAGATTAGAAACTGGAAATAATGTAATGATGATTTTATTTGAAGTTGTTATTTGGTTTGCTATTATTTTTGCATCAATTCTTTTAGTAATGGCTGTTCGTAAGATCGCTGTTCAGTATGCTAGACGTACAGCTACGGGAAGTTATGAGCAAGATGGTTTAGGTGGTAATAGACAATATATACCTTTAAAGCTAAATGCTTCAGGAGTTATGCCTATTATATTTGCTCAAGCTATTATGTTTGTTCCTGGTTTAATTGGAGGCTCTTCATTTTTAAAAGAAACTTCAGCAGGACAATGGATGCAAACTAATTTCCAAGACATCTTTGGTTTATGGTATAATGTTGTATTTGCATTATTAATTATTATCTTTACATACTTTTACACGGCTATTACTGTTCCAACGAACAAAATGGCTGATGATTTAAAACGTAGTGGTGGTTTTATTCCTGGGATTCGTCCAGGTGGTGAAACATCAGAGTATTTAGATAAGATTATGTCGCAGATTACATTACCTGGTTCTATATTTTTAGCTTTATTAGCAGTATTTCCTGCTATTATTGTAAAGTTATTAGATGTACAATCTGGTTGGGCATTATTCTTTGGAGGAACATCTCTATTAATTATGGTAGGTGTTGCTATCGACACTATGCAACAAGTAAATTCTTATTTGTTAAATAGACATTATGATGGCTTGATGAAAACAGGTAAAAATAGAAAAGCAGTAGCTTAATTTTATTATGGCAAAACAAGCAGCAATAGAACAAGATGGAAGTATTATTGAAGCATTATCAAATGCTATGTTCCGTGTTGAATTAGAAAATGGTCATATTGTGACCGCTCATATCTCTGGTAAAATGCGTATGCATTATATTAAGTTATTACCAGGAGATAAAGTTAAATTAGAAATGAGTCCTTATGATTTAAGTAAGGCTCGTATAACCTATAGATACTAACAAGATGAAAGTAAGAGCATCAGTTAAAAAAAGAAGTGCAGATTGCAAAATCGTACGAAGAAAAGGTAGACTTTACGTTATTAACAAAAAGAATCCTAGATTCAAACAAAGACAAGGATAGTTATGGCAAGAATTGCAGGTGTTGATATACCAAAACAAAAAAGAGGCGTTATTTCTTTAACTTACATCTATGGTGTAGGAAGAAGTAGAGCAGTTGAAATTTTAGAAACAGCTAAGGTAGACGAGAGCGTAAAAGTTCAAGATTGGTCTGATGATCAAATTAGTGCTATCCGTGAAGCCGTAGGAACTTTTACTATTGAAGGTGAATTACGTTCTGAAACACAATTAAACATTAAGCGATTAATGGATATTGGATGTTACAGAGGTATTCGTCACAGAGTTGGTTTACCTTTAAGAGGACAACGTACTAAAAACAACTCTAGAACTAGAAAAGGTAGAAGAAAAACTGTTGCTAACAAAAAGAAAGCAACTAAATAATTAATTTAGTCTTTAGTATAGACGTTGGAAAGAATCTGTTTGAAATTAAGGTTTAGGATTCTAGCGACTATCAACTAAACTAAGAACTATTAAAATATGGCAAAGACAAACGCTAAAACTACTAAAAAACGTAAAGTTATAGTAGAATCTGTTGGAGAAGCTCACGTAACAGCATCTTTTAACAACATTATTATCTCTTTAACCAACAAAAAAGGCGACGTGATCTCTTGGTCATCAGCTGGGAAAATGGGTTTCAGAGGTTCTAAGAAAAATACTCCTTATGCTGCACAATTAGCTGCTGAAGATGCTTCAGGAGTTGCTAAAGAAGCTGGGTTAAAAAAAGTAAAAGTATACGTTAAAGGACCAGGAAATGGTAGGGAATCTGCTATCCGTTCAATACATAACGCAGGAATTGAAGTAACAGAAATTATTGATGTTACACCTTTACCTCACAATGGTTGTCGTCCACCAAAACGTCGTAGAGTATAATTCTATATTTTCTAAATGAATATCAATTGTTTTATTATGGTTGATATTCATTTTTTTTATATAAATTTGCACACGAAAAAATAATTAATTAGTATCACAATAGAGATTAACGGTTATCGAAGGATAAGTTTAAGACCTTAATTCATAATCACTCTTTTAAACAATTAGAAATGGCAAGATATACTGGTCCTAAAACAAAAATAGCACGTAAATTTGGCGAAGCTATATTCGGTGAAGATAAATCATTCGAAAAAAGAAATTACCCTCCAGGGCAACACGGAAATGCACGTCGTAGAGGAAAAAAATCTGAATATGCTATCCAATTAATGGAAAAGCAAAAAGCTAAGTATACTTATGGTATTTTAGAAAAACAATTCAGAAATTTATTCAAAAAAGCAACTGCTTCTAAAGGAATTACAGGTCAAGTTCTATTACAATTATGTGAGTCAAGACTAGACAACGTTGTATTTAGAATGGGCGTTGCTCCAACAAGAAGTGCTGCAAGACAATTAGTATCTCACAGACATATTACTGTTAACGGTGAGTTAGTAAACATTCCTTCATATTCTTTACAAGCAGGTGATGTTGTTGCAGTAAGGGAGAAATCTAAGTCAATTGAAGCTATTGAAAGATCTTTATCTAGCTCTAGTAACGTTTACGAATGGATTACTTGGAATACAGCTACTAAGGAAGGAACTTTTGTTTCTGTTCCAGCTAGACTTCAAATCCCAGAAAACATTAATGAGCAGTTCATTGTAGAACTTTACTCTAAATAATACATTAATTATATTGGTATTTGGCCAAAGGATTTATTTGTTTTCTTCATACTTATAAATCGCGCAACCAGATAACAATTAAAACGAAGAAAAAATGGCAGTATTTAATTTTCAGAAACCTGATAAAGTAATCATGATTGATTCTACAGATTTCGAAGGTAAATTTGAATTTAGACCTTTAGAACCTGGTTATGGATTAACAGTAGGAAACGCATTACGTCGTGTACTTTTATCTTCTTTAGAAGGTTTTGCAATTACTTCAGTAAGAATTGAAGGTGTAGATCACGAATTTGCAGCTATACAAGGTGTTGTAGATGATGTTACAGAAATTATTTTAAGTTTAAAACAAGTTCGTTTTAAACGTCAAATTGAAGATGTAGATAACGAAACGGTATCTATCTCTATTTCTGGTCAAGAAACAATCACTGCAGGTGATTTCCAAAAGTTTATTTCAGGATTCCAAGTATTAAACAAAGACTTAGTGATTTGTAACTTAGATCCTAAAGTTACAATTAATATGGAAATTACAATTGAAAAAGGAAGAGGTTACGTTCCTGCTGAAGAGAATAAAAAAGCTACAGCAGCTGTTGGTACAATCTTTACAGATTCAATTTATACGCCAATTAAAAATGTTAAGTATAGCATTGAGAACTTTCGTGTAGAACAAAAAACAGATTACGAAAAATTAGTTTTCGAAATCCAAACGGATGGTTCTATAACACCTCAAGATGCTTTAACTGAAGCTGCAAAAACGCTAATTCACCATTTCATGTTATTCTCTGATGAGCGTATCACTTTAGAAGCTGATGAAATAGCGCAAACTGAAACTTATGATGAAGAATCTCTTCACATGAGACAGTTACTTAAAACAAAATTAGTAGATATGGACTTATCTGTTCGTGCTCTTAATTGTTTAAAGGCTGCTGAAGTTGATACTCTTGGAGACTTAGTATCTTTCAACAAAAATGATTTAATGAAGTTCCGTAACTTTGGTAAGAAATCTTTAACAGAACTAGAAGAGCTAGTAAATGTAAAAGGTCTTAATTTCGGAATGGATTTATCAAAATATAAATTAGACAAAGACTAACACTACATATTTTGCTCCTTGATACTCAAGTTGATGCAAGATGTAGTAAATTTTAAAATGTCATGAGACACGGAAAAAAAGTTAACCATTTAGGTAGACAAACAGCACACAGAAAAGCAATGTTAGCTAATATGGCTTGTTCATTAATTGAGCACAAACGTATTAACACTACTGTTGCAAAAGCTAAAGCTTTAAAGCAATTTGTAGAGCCTTTAATCACAAAATCTAAAACAGATACAACTCACAACAGACGTTTAGTTTTTAGTAAATTACGTCAAAAAGAGTCAGTAACTGAATTATTTAGAGATGTTGCGGTTAAAATTGCAGATCGTCCAGGAGGATACACAAGAATAATTAAGCTTGGTAATCGTTTAGGAGATAACGCTGATATGGCAATGATTGAATTAGTTGATTACAACGAAATTTACAACGCAGACAAAGCTGCTAAGAAAACAACTCGTCGTTCTCGTCGTGGTGGTTCTAAGCCAGAAGCTGCTCCTGTAGATGTTCCTGCAACTAACGAAGAAGAATAAATGTTAATAAGCATTTAAATATAAAGGATAAACTATTTTAGTTTATCCTTTTTTTTGTGCAATTTTGCAAAACTTATCACATCAATAAGATAATCCTTTTTAAAGATGAAATACCAAAAACTAAAAAAAGCCCTTGTATTACTAGCAGACGGAACTATTTTCCATGGTAAAGCTGTCGGTAAAGAAGGTACTGCATTTGGCGAAGTTTGTTTTAACACTGGAACAACTGGCTATCAAGAAATTTTCACAGATCCTTCTTATTTTGGACAATTAATGGTAACTACTAATGCTCATATTGGTAATTATGGTGTTAATAACCAAGAAGTAGAGTCTAATTCTGTTAAAATATCAGGTTTAATTTGTAAGAACTTTAGCTACGATTTTTCTCGTGAAGATGCAGATGGTTCTTTAGAAGATTTTTTAAACTCAAATAATACTTTAGCTATTTCAGATGTAGATACAAGAGCTCTTGTATCTTATATTAGAGATAACGGCTCTATGAATGCTTTAATTACAACCGATGTTGATAATATAGAAGCACTTAAAAAAGAATTGGCTAATGTCCCAAATATGAATGGTTTGGAATTAGCATCTAAAGTTTCTACAAAAGAGCCCTATTTTTATGGAGACGAAAATGCATCAATTAAAATTGCTGCTTTAGATTTAGGAATTAAAACTAATATATTAAGAAATTTTGCAAAAAGAGATGCTTACATTAAAGTGTTTCCTTTTGATGCTACTTATAACGATTTAAAAGCATGGAATCCAGATGGTTATTTCTTATCTAATGGACCTGGAGATCCAGAGCCTTTGTTTTCGGCTCAGCAAGTAGCCAAACAAATTATAGCAGATAATAACCCATTATTTGGAATATGCTTAGGACATCAAGTTATAGCTTTAGCTAATGGTATTTCTACATATAAAATGCATAATGGTCATAGAGGTATAAATCATCCAGTAAAAAATTTAGTTACAGGTAAAGGTGAAATTACATCTCAAAATCACGGTTTTGCAATTAATAGAGAAGAAACAGAAGCGCATTCCGATATTGAAATTACTCACGTTCATCTAAACGATCATACTGTAGCAGGTATTAAAATGAAGTCTAAAAACTGTTTTTCAGTACAATATCATCCAGAAGCAAGTCCTGGACCTCATGATTCAAGATATTTGTTTGATCAGTTTATTGAAAATGTAAAATTAAAGAAACAAGAATTAGTAAAGAGTTAAACTAAGCAGCGCATTATTACGCTGCTTTTTTTTTAAAGCAAAAACAATGGCATACATCGCAAAAATTCAGGCAAGACAAATTTTAGATTCAAGAGGTAATCCAACGATTGAGGTAGAAGTATTTACAGATGACGGTAGTTTTGGTAGAGCGGCTGTTCCATCTGGAGCGTCTACAGGGGTTCATGAAGCCATGGAGCTTAGAGACAATGATAAAGGAGTTTACATGGGGAAAGGGGTTCTCAAAGCAGTGGATAATGTGAACGCAATTTTAAATGATGAGCTGAATGGTGGTTATATTTTTGATCAGAATTTAATTGATCGGGTAATGATTACTTTGGACGATACAGATAACAAATCTAAACTAGGAGCAAATACTATTTTAGGAGTTTCTTTGGCTGTAGCAAAAGCAGGTGCTCAGGCAAGTGGATTGCCATTATATAAATATATTGGTGGTATTAATGCCAACACACTTCCAGTGCCAATGATGAATATTTTAAATGGAGGTTCTCATGCCGATAATAAAATAGATATTCAAGAATTTATGATTATGCCTTTCGGTGCGCATACTTTCAGTGAAGGTTTACAAATGGGAACGGAAGTATTTCATACATTGAAAAGTGTATTGAAAGACAAAGGGATGAGTACGAATGTTGGAGATGAAGGTGGATTCGCTCCAAATTTAGGATCTAACGAAGAAGCTATAGAAGTTGTTATTCAGGCGATAGAAAAAGCAGGATTCAAACCTGGAGAGGACATTCATATAGCATTGGATGCTGCTGCATCCGAATTCTACAACAAAGAAGATAAAATGTATCACTTTGAATCAACTGGAGACGTTTTGAGCTCAGACGATATGGTTGCATTTTGGGCAGACTGGAAAAAGAAATATCCTATTGTTTCTATCGAAGATGGATTGGATGAAGATGATTGGAATGGTTGGAAAAAGCTAACAGATTCTATTGGTGATAAATGCCAAATTGTTGGGGATGATTTATTTGTAACAAACGTAAAAAGGTTAGCAAAAGGAATTGAGGCGAATACTGCAAATTCTATTTTGATAAAAGTAAATCAAATAGGAACACTTACGGAAACGATAGATGCAGTTAATTTAGCTACAAGAAATTCTTATACCTCGGTAATGAGTCATCGAAGTGGAGAAACGGAAGATACATTCATTGCAGATTTAGCTGTAGCATTAAACACCGGTCAAATTAAAACAGGTTCTGCATCTCGTTCTGATAGAGTTGCAAAATACAATCAGTTATTAAGAATTGAAGAAGAATTAGGTAAAATGGCTTATTACCCAGGAAAAGATTTTAAATATTTATAGAAGAACATCATTTAAATTAAAG
>CALJFB010000046.1 GCA_938073895.1 uncultured Flavobacteriaceae bacterium | reverse complement strand
AAATAAAAATAAGTAAATTTTTTTCATAACGTAAATATTAATTTAGTTGCAAAAGTATTAAAAAAATAAGAACGACCCATAGTAATTTATTTATTAAAATAAGATTTTACGATAAAATAACATTAAAAAAGGTTTTTGTGTAGTTGGCTGAATAGGTTATACATTTAGTTATTAAAAATTACACGTTTTATTGTGTGTTATCAAATTGTTATCAATTTTAAAATGGTTTACATTTCGTATTTAAGTTTTATATTTACAATTCAATTATCTTAAAAATGAACCCTAAAGACATTAAAATTTTATTAGTAGATGATGAGCCAGACATTCTTGAAATTGTAGGTTTTAATTTATCTAATGAAGGTTACCAAGTTTTAAAAGCCGAAAATGGTCTTGAAGCTATTAAGAAAGCTAAAAAACATAAGCCTCATTTAATTATTTTAGATGTAATGATGCCAGAAATGGATGGTGTAGAAACATGTGAGAATATTAGAAAAATTCCTGATTTAAATAATACTATTATTACTTTTTTAACTGCTAGAAGCGAAGATTATTCGCAAGTTGCCGGTTTTGAAGCTGGTGCAGACGATTATATTGCAAAACCAATTAAGCCAAAAGTTTTAGTTAGTAAAGTAAAATCTTTATTAAGGCGCTTAAGTACAAAAGCAACCCAAGCCACAGAAATTGTAAAAATAGGCGGTTTAATTATTAATAGAGATGAATATAAAATTACATTAAACAATAAAGAACTTATTTTACCTAGAAAAGAGTTTGAGCTTTTAGCATTATTAACAACTCAACCTGGAAAAGTATTTAAAAGAGAAGATATTTTAGATAAAGTTTGGGGAAGCGAAGTTGTAGTTGGAGGAAGAACTATTGATGTGCACATAAGAAAATTAAGAGAAAAAATAGGAGACAGTTCTTTTAAAACAGTTAAAGGTGTTGGCTATAAATTTTCAGGTTAATTCTATGAAATCAAAAAAAACATACACTTTTGCTTTACATACATCATTAATAATAACTTCTATATTAACGTTATTTTTTTGTTTGTATCTTTTTGCAACCAAACAAAATTATTGGTATAGTATTTTATTCTTAATTTTAGTTTTTGCAGTCTGTTTTTTTATTATTCAACACAGAGTTCAAACTTTTATTTATAAACGCGTTAACAAAATATACGAAGATTTAACCCTTTTAGAGTCTGTTGAGTTTAACCAGAAACCTGTTACCACAGATATGGCAACGCTTACTAGAGAAATTGATAAATATGCTAGAGACAAAAAAATAGAAATAGAATCTCTTAAAGGTCGAGAAGTATACCGTAAAGAATTTATGGGAAACATATCTCATGAACTAAAAACACCATTATTTACTGTTCAAGGTTATATAGAAACATTGCTAGATGGCGCCTTTTCTAATGAAGAAATAACACAAAAATATCTAGAGCGCGCAAGTATTGGCGTAGAAAGGCTTATCTATATTGTTAACGATTTAGATATGATTACTAGATTAGAAGTTGGTAATTTAGTTTTAAATAAAGAAGAATTTAATATTATAGAATTAGTTCAAACTGTTTTTGATTTATTAGAATTAAAAGCAACCAAGAAAAAAATAACATTAATATTCGATGTAGATTATCCTAAACCCGTATTTGTTATTGCAGATAAAGAACGCGTGCAACAAGTTTTAGTTAATTTAATAGTAAATGCCATTAAATATGGCCGAGAAAACGGCACAATAGAAGTAAGTGTAGAGCAATTAATTAAAAATAAAATTATAGTTCGTGTTACAGATAACGGAGAAGGCATAGAAAAAATAAATATACCAAGATTATTTGAGCGTTTTTACCGCGTTAATAAAAGTGGTTCTAGAAAAGAAGGCGGATCTGGCTTAGGATTGGCTATTGTAAAACATATTATTGAAGCTCATAACGAGAAAATTTATGTAGAAAGCGAGTTTGGTGTTGGTAGCGAATTTTCTTTTACCTTAAATAAAGCATCCGAATAAATTTAGAGGTAATTCATCTTCATTATCCTGTTTATAACCATACTTTAAGTTTCTGTGTGGACCAATTGCATCTTGCAGTGTTATCAATTTTACCTTACACAAACAAAACCGGTCCTTTGTAAAATTTTATTACTTTAGTAAAAGTTAAGTGTAATCAATTTAGTGTGAATTAAAATTTTTACTTTTGACGCTTAAAATAAACTCTCGTGGGAAGTAAGAACAAACAAAAAAGATTTAACGAAAACGCAACTTTTCCTCATGTATTCCAACCAACTCGTGAAGAGATTGTAAGTGGAACATATAAAATGAAAGGCAATTGGAATAAAACGTTTTTTAAAAACGATAACCCATTAGTTTTAGAATTAGGTTGTGGTAAAGGCGAATATTCTGTAGCTTTAGGTAAAAAATTTCCAAATAAAAATTTTATAGGAATAGATCTAAAAGGTGCACGTTTCTTTTTTGGAGCCAAAGAAGTAGACACCGAAAAAATGGAAAATGTAGCCTTTTTACGTGCTCAAATAGAATTAATAGATCAGGTTTTTGCTGAAAATGAAGTCGATGAAATTTGGATTACATTTCCAGATCCGCAAATAAAATACAAGCGTACTAAGCACAGAATGACAAATGAAGCATTTTTAGCACGTTATAAAACCATTTTAAAAGAAAATGGAACCGTAAATTTAAAAACCGATAGCGAATTTATGCACGGTTATACCTTAGGTTTATTACATGGATCTGGACACGACGTATTATATGCAAACCATGATATTTACAGGCAAGAAGGCGCTCCAGAAGAAGTCTTAAAAATTCAAACCTATTACGAAAGTCAGTATTTAGCAGAGGACAAAGCAATTACATTTATAAAATTTAAAATAAAATAAATTGGAGATTACCATTATCTTTTTACTAGGATTTTTAATAGCACTTGTTGGCGTAATTCCTCCGGGATTATTAAATATAACTGCTGCTAAAATAAGTTTAAAAGATGGTCATGTTAGAGGTTTGGTGTTTTCGGCAGGTGCTTGCCTAATAATTGGCATACAAACGTTAATAGCAGCACTATTTGCAAGATATTTATCCAATCATCCAGAAGTTATTAGTATTTTAAAACGTGTTGCTTTTGTAATATTTGTTTTAATTACAATCTATTTCTTACTGTTGGCAAAAAAAACATCCAATAAACCTAAAAAAGAACGAGAACCAAGAAACAAGAAAAGTCGATTTTTCTTTGGTATGCTTTTATCTGCATTAAACGTGTTTCCAATTCCATATCAAGCCTATATGGTAATAACTATAGCATCTTTAGGTTGGTTTAGTTTTGCAGCAATAAATATTTACACCTATATAGCAGGCGCAGTAACAGGAAGTTTTGTAGTGTTTTATGTTTATGTTTTCTTTTTCGAGAAAATAAAAAGTAATAAGCTAAAGTCTCAAAAAAACATGAGTAAACTTATTGGTTTGGTAACAGGACTTATTGCTCTAGTTACATTAATTAATATAATTCGTGAAATATAATGAAACCCGAAACGCTTCATTTTTACGATAAAGTTTATCAAGTAGCTCGTAAAATTCCATTTGGAAAAGTAACCAGTTATGGCGCTATAGCCAACTATTTAGGAGCCAAGCGCAGTGCAAGAATTGTTGGTTTTGCCATGAATAATTCTCACAACAAAAGTGTGCCAGCACATCGTGTAGTTAATAGAAAGGGTTTATTAACAGGAAAACATCATTTTCAAGGCACTAACTTAATGCAACAACTTTTAGAAAGCGAAGGTATTGTAGTTATAGACCATCAAATTCAAGATTTAGAAGCGGTTTTTTGGGATCCATATTTAGAGCTTTTGGAATAAATTTAATAGCAATACCAAACTATAAATAAACCTTATTTCATTATAGAAAATCTTCAATAAAACGATTTATTCTTCAAGGGATATATCGTATATTTGTACTTAGAATAAATCTAAATTAAAGTAGTTTTACTGTTTTAATCACTATATAAATACAAATTCATTTTATAATGAAAATATTAAAAGAAGACGTTTTAAAAGCCTTATCAACCATAACCGTTCCTGGCGAAGGACAAAATATGGTAGAAAGCGGTGCTGTAAAAAATGTAGTAACTTTTGCAGATGAGGTAATTGTAGATATAACTATAAAAAACCCAGCATTACAGGCACGTAAAAAAACAGAGGTAGAAATAATAAAAGTTATTAAAGAACACGTTGAAGCAAACGCTAAAACCAAGGTAAACATAAAAGTAGAAGCGCCAGAAAAAGCAGCTACAGAAATTAAAGGGAAAACAGTTCCAGGATTAAAAAACATAGTAGCAGTAGCCTCTGGAAAAGGTGGCGTTGGTAAATCTACTGTTACCGCAAATTTAGCAGTAACATTATCTAAAATGGGCTTTAAAGTTGGAATTTTAGATGCCGATATTTATGGGCCATCAATGCCAATAATGTTCGATGTGGAATTAGAAAAACCATTATCTGTAACCGTAGATGGAAAATCTAAAATGAAACCCGTAGAAAACTATGGAGTAAAAATATTATCTATAGGATTCTTTACTAAACCAGACCAAGCTGTAGTTTGGCGTGGACCAATGGCAGCAAAAGCATTAAATCAAATGATTTTTGATGCAGCATGGGGAGACATAGATTTCCTATTATTAGATCTACCACCAGGAACAGGAGATATTCATTTAAGTATTATGCAATCGCTTCCAATAACAGGAGCAGTTATAGTAAGT
>CALJFB010000045.1 GCA_938073895.1 uncultured Flavobacteriaceae bacterium | reverse complement strand
TCCTTAGCGTCATTAGTACTTTTTGCTCTTATCTTAGCGTATATATTAAATTTACCTGTAGTAATATGAGCTACTGTAACATTAGGTATTTCTTTTATCCTTTCAATTAAAAAAGGTAATTGCGAAGTCTTTTCTAAATATATACCTACATAAGCTATAAATGAATAACCTAGCTTATTATAATCTAATATAAGAGACGAACCTTTAATTAATCCTGCATCTTCCATTTTCTTTACCCTAACATGTACAGTACCTGCTGATATTAATAGCTTTTTTGCAATGTCAGTAAAAGGTATTCTAGTATTATCAATTAACATATCAAGAATTTGATGATCAATTTCGTCTAACTTGAATTTAGCCATTATAATTTTTATTTATTATATCCGCAAAAATAATACATTTTTAACAAATAATCATAATTAATTCTTACTTAAAAAGAGAATTTAGTGAACAATTATCAAGACCTATCTTTATAATGTCGTTTTCGTAACCAATATACAGTTCTTCATCGTTATACGTTAAGACCACGCTACCATTAGCATTCAAGGAATAATGCGCTTTCTTTTTTGATGATTTAATAATATTATTAATTTTTGGCGAAAATTTAAGCTCTTTATCGATTAAAACTTCATTAAAATCTATTTCAATATCAAAAATCTCATTTTTAACCCTAACATTATTAATTAATACATCACAAAATAATTTCTCGTTTTCTGGAATGTTAAAATATAACTCGTGATTGTAAGTGTTCTGAATATTATTTTCAATAGCCAATAACATCTCTAAGATAGCAACATAAGTAAACTGCCTTACGTTTTCTCTGGTGTAATCATCTTTGTAATGTCCGGCCTCAAAAAGTATGGTAGGAATATCTAGCATTGTTAAGCTATCTCCTAAACAATTTGCATTAAAACCATCATGATATCTACCAATTTGATGCGGTATAATAGTTTGTAAGCTATTATTAACATAAGCTATTAAGCGCATGGATTGTTTTCTTACACTATTTAGTGTTCTATCTTTATTATATGCTGGAGCTAAAAAGGATAATGTAGCAGGATTATTAGTTTCTCCTGCACTAAAAATAGTGCGTTGCCCATGTAGGTTAAAGCAAAAATCTGGCTTAAAAAAATTTAAATAAGTTCTAAACACCTTACTTTCTTGTTGTGTTAAGTTTTGTGCGTCTCTATTTAAGTCTTCTTTATTAGCGTTTGTACGTGTATAAACTTCTGCACCATCAGGATTAAGCATTGGAATAATACTAATTGTTAGGTTACTTAGAAGTGATTTAACTTGAGAGTTATCTTGTTTAAGCCAATTTAATAAATCCATTACCGCTTTAGTTGTTGTGGATTCGTTTCCATGCATTTGCGACCACATTAAAACTTTTAACGGTCCATTACCAATAGTTAGATTATAAATAGGTGCGTTTAATTCTGAAAAGCCTATAACTTCTAAATCAAAAAAATCAGTACAACTAAGTATTAAATCTTCAATATGGTTTAAGTTAATATAACGTCCAAATAAAGAAGTTTCTTTAAAGTTAACATGTGATTTTTGGTATTGATTTTTCATAAGGTACGTATTCCAATTACAAATGTAAACATTATATAATTTACAAATGTAAACGGTTGCCGTATCATCACTTGTTTACATTAATATACAAACAACTAAGTCTTATAAGTTCTTTAACCATACGGATTTACAAGAATGCGCAATATTAATACCATTTAATTTAAAACACTATAAATCAATTAATTAAATCACTTTACCTAAACTAAAAAACCAATAAATAAAACCAGTTATAAACAACTATTAGGTTAATTAAAATGTATTGATTACATTTGTAACACCATAAAACCCACAACAACTGTTTACAATGATAAACAACACGGAATTCTCTAAACGACTACAAAAAGTAATAGATTATCACCAGGAAAGCGCCTCTAGTTTTGCCACAAAAATTGGCGTACAACGTTCTAGTATATCTCATATACTATCTGGTAGAAATAAACCTAGTTTAGAATTTGTAATGAAAACTTTAGATGCTTATCCCGATGTTGAATTGTATTGGTTATTAAATGGTAAAGGAACATTCCCAAAAACAGATATATCAGAAAAAATAAATACACCTACTCCAATTTCTAATTTTGAAACCCCATATAAATCATCCAACAAAAATTCTGAAGATTTATTTTCTAAAAAAAGCGAATCGGATAATATTGAAAACTCTAAGAACTTAAATTTTGGTAATATGATGCAAATCAATTCTAAAGGAAAACAAATTGAACGCATTGTTATTTTCTATAAAGATGGAAGTTTTTCAAATTTCGAGAATTCTTAACTAATTTTCATAAGTTTTTAAATACGGGTTTTATTTGCAATAGCTTTATTATTAAAATTTAAGAATTTTAATAATAAATACTATAATTTATCTTAAAATAGAAATGACAAACTACTGCTTTTTTGTAATTTTGTAAAAATCTTACTGATGAAATATTTATCGACTTTAATTCTATTGTTATTGCTTACTAGTTGTTACGAGTTTGAACGTAATTGTTCAGACTATCAAACAGGTTATTTTAGAAGTGAAATTGAAATTGATGGTAAAACCTACACATCTATTTTTAATAGATCTAAAGATTTACAAATAGAAACTTACAACAAAAAAACAGATTCGTCCAGTTTACGTTGGATTAACGATTGTGAAGTTATTTTTACAACCATTAATCCTAAAAGTATGGCAGCTAAAAAAGATGTGCATTTAAAAATACTAACAACTACAGACTCTACTTACACTTTTGAGTACTCTTACGTTGGAGAAGTTACTAAACAAAAAGGTATTGCTTACAAGGTTAATTAAATTTAAAAAATAGGCTATATTAAGTTTATAGTTTTAAGCTTAACATCTTAGTTAATTATTACTTTTTTAACTTCTAAAATATTTATAGGTTTTAAAGCCATAATTAATTAGCCTTATTTAAATAACCTGCTAGACTAAATCCAGTGCTTGCGCAAGCTTGTAATAAATAGCCACCTGTTGGTGCATCCCAATCTAACATTTCTCCAATACAATATTGATTGGGTAATTTGTGAAGTTCAAAGTTATCTGAGACAGCATTTAAATTAATTCCTCCAACAGTAGAAATAGCTTCGTCTATAGTTGCTGTGTCTATTAATTCTATTGCAAATGATTTAATGTTTTTGGATAATTCTTCATAATTTAAATACGTTTCTTTAGATAAATACGTTTTTAACAAATCAATTTGAGCAACACTTAATCTTAGCTCTTTTTTTAAGCAATCTGTTATAGTTTTATATTTGGACGTTCTTAGTTTAGAATAAACACGTTCTAAGCGTAACGCAGGTTTAAAATCTATTGTAACAACTGCTTTACTATTTTCTTCTAATTGCACTCTAATTTCTGGGCTTAATCCGTAAATAGCATTTCCTTCTATCCCAAAATTTGTTAAAACCGCTTCGCCTTTTTGGGTTTTATTAAAACAAGAAATTGCTATATTTTTTAATGGCGTTCCTTCGTGTTTTTTAATAAATTCTGGTTTCCAATTAATTTGATACGCACAATTAGACGCTTTAAATGGATTTGTTTTTATCCCTTTTTTAGAAAACGCATCTAACCAAATTCCGTTAGATCCAGTTACCTTCCAACTTCCGCCACCTAAAGAAAAAACTGTGTAGTCTGATGCTACGGCTTTTTTATTTATTATTGGATTATTTTTATTATCCCAATTAGAAAAAGTCTGTTCGTATTTAATGTTAACACCTATTTCTTCTAAGGTTTTTAAAATAGCATTTAGAACTTCTATAGGTTTTATTCCTGCTTTTGGATACACACGTTTACTACTTCCAATATAAGTTGGAATACCAATTTGCTCTAACCAATTCCTAAAATCCGTATTTGTAAAATTTAACAACGCATTATCTAAAAAAGCGTTAGATGTATAACGATTTATTAATTGGTTAATAGGTTCTGAATGTGTTAAATTAAATCCGCCTTTTCCTGCAACTAAAAACTTACGTCCACAGGTTTTATTTTTTTCGTAAATAGTAACTTTAAACTTTTTAGAATCTAAAAAAGCCGCTAATAAAAAAGCTGATGGTCCGCCACCAATTATTGTAATTTGCTTTTTCATAATATGTTTTACAAATAACTTTATTAATGTTTTTTAGATTTAGTAACAAATCCCAAGATCACTTTTAAACATAAAAGTTTTGATAACTTATAATGCTTATTAAAAAAATAAAGTTTTAATTACTACTACTATTTTAGCTATGTTTAAAGTGTGCTATTTATTTTGTATTAAGTCATTTATTGAATCCCAAAGATTAACTCTTTTCTCTAATGATTGCTTTGCTACTGTTAGAGTTTCGTTCCATTTCTGATCGTCGTTACCACAAAGTTCTGAAATCATTTTAAGAGATAGCGGTCCGTGCTCATCGCCATCTAAATCTATGTGTCTTTGAAGATAATAAGACAATTTGCTATAAGATTTGTTGCTAGGATCAGCATTTTTTAAAATCTCAATAAACATATCAGGAATCACATCTTCACGACCAAAAGTAAAGGCTGATGCAACAAGATGTGGCTTGTTTGTTTCAATAATTGAGAAAGAAAATTTTACAAAATCAGCAACTCTTGAATCAATATTAATTTTATTTAATGAAGTTATAACTGTATTATTAGATTCTAAGTGATTTATAAAATTATTAATCTCTGTAGTATCTGCTTCTACTTGCCTCATTGCATCCAAATACATTTCAAAATGACTATTTGGTTCTCCTAACTCATTAATATCGCTTTCTTCGCCATGAACTATTTCATTTATAAACCTTGAAAGTGTTGCGTTTTTTGAAGGTAACCAAGGTGTTTGAACATTTGTAAGTTTTGCTTGTAAAGATTTTAAAAGCGACATAAAATCCCAAACAGCAAATACATGATTCTCCATAAAAACTTTAATATCATCAATGTTCTTAAGGTTTTTATAAAGCATATGATTTTGCAACTGTTGTCTTAACTCTAAAATCTCATTTTCTATATGCTGTATTCTATTCATACTGTATTTATTACTTTATTATTACTATTAAAATCTCTAAAACAAACTTGCTTGTCCAGATTCATCTTTTGGGGTTTCATTTTCAGCGTTATTAGAAAGTTCTATTTCAGTTTTTGGTTCTTCAACCTCAACTTCTATTGGAATTGGTTCTAATAAATTGATTTGCTTAACTTTTTCTTTAGTTAATTGGTTTCCTAAAGCAGACAATCCTTTTACAGAAATAAATTCTTCTAAATTAATAGTTTCGTTGTCTTTACGATCTTTTCCACGTTCTTTAGTAAATTCAATTTCGGCTAAAGGTTTCCAATCTGTAGAGACAATTTCTAAATAGGATTTTTCATCTTCGGAGATAAATTTCTCTTCTTTTTCAGCTTGTTCTATTAAAAAACGCTTTACATAATACATCTCTTTTTCGCCATTAAAATAAATAGCTGATATTGGTTTTTCTGGAATCCATTTTTCCATAACAATTAAATCGTTATCAAAATGAAGCGTTACTTCTGGTGTTACGGTTTTAACTATTCCTTTTTGATTAATTAAAAGTAACTTATCATCGCCTTTAAATTCGCCTAATAATTCGCCTCTTGCATCTACATTTAAGCGTTGTACTGTATCGTCAAACCAAATTTTGCGTGGTTTTAACGTAGAAACGCCTTTTTCTTTAAGTTCTACAGCTTTTACTGGATATTTTGTAACTACATTTCCTTTACTTGCGCGACCTTTTATTAAAACATCTGCAAAATCTATATCCCATTTTAGCTTTTTAATGCTTCCTGCTTGACGTAACGAAATACTTATAACTTCGGCTTCTCCATTTGGGTTTGCTGAAAAATATAAGACTTTAGATGTTTTTGTACCATTGGTTAAATCGTAGTCCTTATCTCTTGTTACCGAGGTTACATTAAAGCGTTTTATGTAAGATGCACCTTTGCTTCCATCTCTATAGATTAGGTTGTAAATGGTACGTTTGTCTTTCTTTTTAAATATGGCAACATGAATAATGTTTTTACCAATAAAGGTTTTAGAATCAACTTTAGTTATCATCATTTTTCCTTCGGCAGTAAATGCAATTATATCATCTATATCGCTACAATCTCCAATATACTCGTCCTTTTTTAGCGATGTTCCAATAAAACCTTCGTCTCTATTAACATAAAGTTTAGTGTTTCTAATAATAACTTTAGTAGCATCTACATCGTCAAACGTTCGTAATTCTGTTTTACGTCCGCGATCTTTTCCATAGTCGTTTTTTAAACGTGTAAAATAAGCAATAGCATAATCTATTAGATTGGCTAAATGGTTTTTAATTTGGGCGATTTGATCTTCTAAAGCATCAATTTTTTGTTGAGCTTTATCGATATCAAATTTAGAAATACGTTTAATTCTAATTTCTGTTAAACGCGAAATATCGTCTACTGTAATGGCACGTTTTAAATGCTTTATATGTGGTTGTAAACCTTTATCTATGGCATTAATAACGCCTTCCCAAGTTTCTTCTTCTTCTATATCGCGATAAATTCTGTTTTCAATAAAAATACGTTCTAAACTTGCAAAGTGCCATTGTTCTTGATACTCGTTTAATTTAATTTGTAATTCTTGACGTAATAAATCTACAGTATTATCTGTGCTTCGTTTTAGCATTTCTGTTACACCAACAAAAAGTGGTTTATTATCCTCAATAACACAACCTAATGGCGATATTGACGATTCGCAACTTGTAAAAGCAAACAAAGCATCTATGGTTTTATCTGGCGATATGCCTCCTGGTAAATGAATTAATATTTCTACTTCGGCAGCTGTATTATCTTCAATTTTCTTTATCTTAATTTTACCTTTTTCATTCGCCTTTAATATAGAATCTATAAGCGATTGAGTGGTATTACCAAAAGGTACTTCGTTTATAACTAAAGTAGTCTTATCTAATTGATTAATTTTAGCTCTAACTCTAACTTTTCCGCCACGTAAGCCATCATTATAATTAGAAATATCTGCAATTCCTCCTGTTGGAAAATCGGGATAAATAGTAAAACGCTTACCTTGTAAATGTTTTACAGAAGCATCTATTAATTCTACAAAGTTATGAGGCAAGATTTTAGTGGATAATCCTACTGCAATTCCTTCGCCACCTTGTGCCAATAATAGCGGAAACATAACGGGTAAATTAATAGGCTCTTTTCGTCGGCCATCGTAACTTGATTGCCATTCTGTAATTTTTGGATTGAAAACCACATCTAGTCCAAATTTAGAAATTCTTGCTTCGATATATCGAGATGCTGCAGCTCTATCTCCAGTAAGTATATTTCCCCAGTTTCCTTGTGTATCTATTAATAAGTCTTTTTGTCCAATTTGCACCATTGCATCTGCAATACTGGCATCTCCGTGAGGATGATACTGCATGGTATGACCAACAATATTGGCTACTTTATTGTAGCGTCCATCGTCTAAATCTTTCATAGAATGCATAATACGTCTTTGCACTGGTTTAAATCCGTCTTCTATTGCCGGAACTGCACGTTCTAAAATTACGTATGATGCATAATCTAAAAACCAATCTTTATACATTCCCGTAATTCTGGTAATGCTTTCTTGTGGTTTCTGAATTTCTTCAGAATTTATTGGTTCTAAATTATCGTTGGTTAAATCGTTGTTGTGGTCTTCTGTCATATTACTATATTCCTACGTAGGAAGGAATTTTATTTATTAGGTCATCTCATTTTCTTCTACATCATCCATTACATCCAACTCTACTTTTAAGTTGTTAATAATAAACTCTTGTCGGTCTGGTGTGTTTTTTCCCATATAGAATGATAATAAATCTTCTATAAGCATATTATCGTCTAACATTACTGGATCTAATCTAATGTCTTCTCCTATAAAATGAACAAACTCGTTAGGCGAAATTTCTCCTAAACCTTTAAATCGGGTAATTTCCGGTTTTGGTTTCAGTTTTAAAATAGCATCTTTTCGTTCTTGATCTGTATAACAATAAATGGTTTCTTTTTTATTACGAACTCTAAATAATGGTGTTTGTAAGATATATAAATGGCCTTCTTTTATAACCTCTGGAAAAAACTGAAGGAAAAATGTTATTAATAATAGTCGAATGTGCATTCCATCTACATCGGCATCGGTTGCTATTACAATATTGTTATATCTTAAATCTGCTAAAGATTCTTCTATATTTAACGCGGCTTGAAGCAAATTAAATTCTTCGTTTTCGTAAACAATCTTTTTTGTTAAACCATAACAGTTTAAAGGCTTTCCTTTTAAACTAAAAACGGCTTGCGTATTTACATCTCTAGATTTTGTAATACTACCAGATGCAGAATCTCCTTCGGTAATAAAAACGGTAGATTCTAAGTTTCTTGGGTTTTTAGCATCTCCAAAATGCACACGACAGTCGCGTAATTTTTTATTGTGTAAATTAGATTTTTTAGCTCGTTCTTTTGCTATTTTTCTAATTCCAGATAATTCTTTTCGTTCTCGTTCTGCTTGTAATATTTTACGTTGTAATAAATCTGCAATTTGAGTGTTTTTATGTAAGAAATTATCTAAATAGGTTTTTAAAAAATCGTTTATATAGGTTCTTACCGTTGGCAATTCTCCGCCCATATCTGTAGAACCCAATTTTGTTTTTGTTTGACTTTCAAAAACGGGTTCCATAACCTTTATTGCAATAGCAGATACTACAGATTTTCTAATATCTGAAGCATCATAATTTTTACCATAAAATTCTCTAATGGTTCTTACTAAAGCTTCTCTAAATGCGGACAAATGTGTTCCTCCTTGTGTCGTGTTTTGTCCGTTTACAAAACTATTGTATTCTTCGCTATATTGCGTTTTACTATGTGTTAATGCAATTTCAATATCGTCTCCACGTAAATGAATAATTGGATATTGCATATCTGATGCATTAATTTTTTCTTCTAATAAATCTTTTAAACCATTTTCGCTGAAGAATTTTTCGCCATTAAAAACTATGGTTAAACCAGGATTTAAATACACATAGTTTTTTAGCATTTTAACTACATACTCGCTTCTGTATTTATAATTTTTAAAAATAATTTCGTCTGGTATAAAAGATACTTTGGTTCCTTTACGACGTGTTGTTTCCTCTAAAAACTCTTGATTTATTAATTCTCCTTTTTCGAATTCAGCTGCTGCCGATTTTCCATCTCTAGAGGATTCTACTCTAAAATAACCAGATAAAGCATTTACGGCTTTAGTACCAACTCCATTTAGTCCAACCGATTTTTTAAATGCTTTAGAATCGTATTTTCCTCCAGTGTTCATTTTTGAAACTACATCGACTACTTTTCCTAAAGGAATTCCACGTCCATAATCTCTAACTATTACTTTACTGCCTTGAACAGAAATCTCTATGGTTTTTCCTGCACCCATAACAAACTCGTCTATAGAGTTGTCAAGTACTTCTTTTAAAAGAATATAAATTCCATCGTCTGGCGAAGAACCATCGCCTAACTTACCAATATACATTCCTGGACGCATACGAATATGCTCTTTCCAGTCGAGTGATCGTATATTATCTTCGGTATAATTAGTTTCTTCAATCATAAAAAATAAAGTAAATGGAGTTTGTTGCTAAGATACTATAAGTGATTAAAAAATAAAAAGGCTTTAGGTCAATTTATTAACAAAAAAAAGTCAGCATAAAAATACTGACTTTAAATTCTAAAATTTTGTTACTGTTTATACATTAAATAAGAAATGCATAACATCTCCATCTTTAACAATATACTGCTTGCCTTCTACTCGCATTTTACCAGCTTCTTTTACTTTTGCTTCGCTTCCATAGGCTACATAATCATCATAACCAATAACTTCTGCACGAATAAATCCTTTTTCGAAATCTGTGTGAATAACTCCTGCTGCTTGTGGTCCTGTTGCTCCTATATCTACTGTCCAAGCTCTTACTTCTTTTACTCCTGCAGTAAAATATGTTTGCTGATTTAATAATTTATAAGCCGATCTAATTAGTTTTGCTGCACCAGCTTCTTCTAATCCAATATCTGCTAAGAACATTTGGCGTTCTTCGTAATCGTCAAGCTCGTTAATATCTGCTTCTGTTCCAACTGCAAGTACTAAAACTTCAGCATTTTCGTCTTTAACAGCATTTCTAACAAGTTCTACATAAGCATTTCCTGTTACTGCAGCACCTTCATCTACATTACAAACGTACATTACTGGTTTATCTGTAATAAATTGAGCCGGTTTAACAAACTCGGCAACATCTTCATCTGAAAACTCCAAAGCTCTAACAGATATTCCTGCTTCTAAAGCTTCTTTTATTTTTAATAATATAGCTTCTTCCTTTTGTGCGTCTTTATTTCCTGTTCTTGAAGCTCTTTTTACTTTTTCTAACTTTTTATCAACCGTTTCAAGATCTTTTAGTTGTAATTCCATATCGATAGTTTCTTTATCTCTAATAGGATCTACATTTCCATCTACGTGAATAATATTATCGTTATCAAAACAACGCAATACGTGTAAAATAGCATCTGTTTCTCTAATATTTGCTAAAAACTGATTACCTAAACCTTCACCTTTACTTGCGCCTTTTACTAAACCTGCAATATCAACAATTTCTACAGTTGCTGGTAAAACGCGTTCTGGATTTACTAAAGATTCTAATTTTGCTAACCTTGGATCTGGTACATTTACAATACCAATATTTGGTTCGATTGTACAGAATGGGAAATTTGCACTTTGTGCTTTTGCATTAGATAAACAATTAAATAATGTACTTTTTCCTACGTTTGGTAAGCCTACAATTCCTGCTTTCATAAAGATCTATATATTTTAAGTTTCCGTATTACGGAGAATCTATCGTTTTAACGTGTGCAAATGTAAGTAATTATATGGTTTTATGATAGAAAAAAATGGTTGCTACTAATCTTATATAATCTTTAATGTGTTTTTATTAAGTTGGCTATTAAATTACACCAATAAATAATGATATGACTAGACGATTATATCTAACAAAATTAAAATTGCTTTAATTAAAATTGAAGCTTTAATATTAAATACTTGCTTAAAAGCATTGGTAATATTAGAACTCTAAAATTCAAATATAAAAGTAGACCAATTAAGACTAACAGAAGTAATAACTTGGTTAAAATTGAGCATAAAAAAACCCAAACTATTGTTTAGGCTTTTAATATCTAATAAAATTTTAAACTATCCATCTGGATGCATAAATTTTTGTTTTCCTAATAAAACATCTTCGGTTTCTACATGCGCATCATCTGGAACACAACAATCTACTGGACAAACTGCTGCACATTGTGGTTCTTCGTGAAAACCAACACATTCTGTACATTTATCTGGTACTATATAATAAACCTCGTCGCTTATAGGTTCTTGTGCTTCGTCTGCATCAACACTTTTACCGTTTGGTAAAACTAATTTACCATCTAAACTTGTTCCATCTTTATATCTCCAATCGTCTGCACCTTCATAAATTGCTGTATTTGGACATTCAGGCTCACAAGCACCACAGTTAATACATTCGTCTGTTATAATAATTGCCATAGTAATTTTTCGTTTATGTAATAATCAAAAACCAATTGAAGTTTTATAAAACTTTACAAGCTCAATTGCTTTTCTTAACTTTGCAATGCAAAAATAAAGCCAATTCACTTTATAACCAAAATATCTTATGCAATTAGAACAAAGAATTAACGCTTTTTCAGAATTAGGTCGTTTTTTAAGTCAATTTACATCAAAAGCATTCAATAAAGACCATTCTGTTTTGCATAACGATTTATTTTTTGATGGATTTAAGCATCAAATTAAATTAGCGCAAGAACATAATGGTTGGTTTAATTTAGACAATCTTGTTTATAGTTTTAATTCTTGGACAAAAGCTCTTGAGAAATCCAACCTTGATGAATTTTGTTCAACTTATAATTTTAACACTCTAAAACCTCAAAATGTGGCTATTATTATGGCTGGAAACATTCCTTTAGTGGGTTTTCACGATTTTTTCTGCGTGTTACTTTCTGGTCACAATGTATTGGTAAAACAATCCACAAACGATAAGCAACTTTTACCATTTTTAGCTAAATATTTAGAATATATTGAAACAGGTTTTAAAGGAAAAATAGTATTTACAGAACAAAAATTAGAAAAATTTGATGCTGTAATTGCAACAGGAAGTAATAATACGGCAAGATATTTTGATTATTACTTTAAAGGTAAACCTTCTATTATTAGAAAAAACAGAAATTCTGTAGCTATATTAGATGGAAACGAAACTGAAGCCGACATGAAAAACTTATCTGAAGACATCTTTAGATATTTTGGTTTAGGTTGTAGAAACATCTCAAAAATATTTATTCCTAAAGATTATAATTTTGATGCTTTTTTTAACGGAATTTACCACTGGAACAATATTATAAACTACCATAAATACACTAATAATTACGATTACAATAAAGCCGTTTATTTAATGAGCGAGTTTGATATGCTAGAAAATGGTTTTTTTATGATTAAAGAAGACACTAGTTATAGCTCTCCAATTGCTACACTTTTTTATGAATATTATGACGATTTAGAATCTCTTAAATCTAAATTAACCAACGATAAAGAACTTGTGCAATGCGTTGTTACAAATCAAGAATTAGACAACAAAGTTAGTTTTGGGCAAACACAGCAACCTAAATTATCAGATTTTGCAGATGGGATAGATACTATTGAGTTTTTACTAAAAATATAGCCTAAAAATTAGCACTTTAACACTATTATATCTAACAATATTTAAGACCTTTGTAAATCTAAACACAACACAACATGCAAAAACATAATTTTAGTGCAGGACCATGTATTCTGCCACAAGAAGTTTTAAAAAAAGCCTCAGAAGCTGTATTAAATTTTAATAACGATAACTTATCATTATTAGAAATATCTCATAGAAGTAAGGCTTTTGTAGACGTTATGGAAAATGCACGTTCTTTAGCCTTAGAACTTCTAGGATTAGAAGGAAAAGGATATAAAGCGTTGTTTTTACAAGGTGGCGCAAGCTCACAATTTTTAATGGTTGCTCAAAACTTATTAGAAAAAAGAGCAGCATACCTAAATACTGGTACTTGGGCAGATAAAGCTATTAAAGAAGCTGCTATTTTTGATGATATTTTAGAAGTAGCATCATCTAAAGATGCAAATTATAATTATATTCCAAAAGGTTTTGATATTCCAGAAGATCATGATTACTTTCATTGTACATCAAACAACACCATTTTTGGTACTCAAATGAAAAAATTCCCTAAGTCTCCTATTCCAATGGTTTGCGATATGAGTTCGGATATTTTCTCTAGGACATTAGATTTCACAAAATTTGATTTAATCTATGCTGGAGCACAAAAAAATATGGGACCTGCAGGAACAACACTAGTTATTGTAAAAGAAGATATTCTAGGAAAAGTATCTAGAAAGATACCAAGTATGCTAGATTACAAACTACATATTAGCAAAGGTAGTATGTTTAATACGCCTCCAGTTTTCCCTATTTATACTTCTATGTTAACTCTAGAATGGCTAAAAAACTTAGGTGGAATTAAAGCTATTGAAAAAGAAAACAAGAAAAAGTCAATTTTAATGTATTCTGAAATTGATTTAAACCCATTATTTAAAGGATTTGCTGCAAAAGCAGATAGATCCGATATGAATGCAACCTTTAATTTAGTTAACGAAGATTTAAAAGAAACCTTTGAATCTATGCTTCAAGAAGCTGGAATAAACGGTTTAAATGGACACAGAAGTGTTGGTGGATATAGAGCTAGTATGTACAACGCATTACCATTAGATAGCGTTAAGGTTTTAGTAGAGGTTATGAGCGAACTTGAGTACAAAGCTTAAATTAACATAATAGAATATAAATCATTTATTAAAACTTATTTTATTAAATGAAAAAAAACAAAAAATGAAAGTATTAGCAAACGATGGCGTTTCTCAAAGTGGAATTGATGCCTTAGAGGCTGCAGGTTTTGAAGTTTTAACTACAACTGTAGCTCAAGAACAATTAGTAAATTACATTAACGAAAATAAAGTAGATGTTATTTTAGTAAGATCTGCAACCACAATTAGAAAAGAAATTATAGACGCATGTCCAAATCTTAAAATTATTGGTCGTGGTGGTGTTGGAATGGATAATATAGATGTGGATTACGCTAGAGAAAAAGGTATACATGTAATTAACACACCAGCAGCATCTTCTCAATCTGTAGCAGAATTAGTTTTTGCTCACCTTTTTGGTGGCGTACGTTTTTTACACGATTCAAACCGTAACATGCCTTTAGATGGAGATACAAAATTTAAAGCTTTAAAGAAAAACTACGCAAAAGGTATAGAATTAAGAGGAAAAACCATTGGTATTATTGGTTTTGGTCGTATTGGACGCGAAGTAGCAAAAATTGCACTTGGTATTGGTATGAAAGTCATTGCAAGCGATAAATTTGTTGGTAAAGCAGAAGTAAAAGTAGAATTTTACAACGGACAATTTATTAATGTAGAAATTGAAACAGAACCAATGGAAGACGTTTTAAAGCATGCAGATTTTATTTCTTTACACGTTCCTGCACAAAAAGACTACGTTATTGGTAAAGCACAGTTTGATTTAATGAAAGATGGATCGGCAATTGTAAATGCTGCTCGTGGTGGTGTTGTTGACGAAGTTGCTTTAGTTAACGCTTTAGATTCTGGAAAATTAATTTTTGCAGGATTGGATACTTTTCAGGACGAACCAAAACCTGCTGTACAATTATTAATGAATGGTAACATTTCTCTAACTCCACATATTGGAGCTGCAACTAACGAAGCACAAGATAGAATTGGAACAGAATTGGCAGAACAAATAAAAAGCTTACTCTTAATCGATAATAAGTAACATTTAATCTGACTTATATCTAATTTTAATAATATTTTAAGCCTCAATAATTTATTGAGGCTTTTTTTATGTAATTTGAAATATAATTTTAAATTAATAATTAACAAAACTTATAACATGTCAGGAATTTTAGACTTATTAAACAGCGATTTAGGAAAACAAATTATTGGTGGTGTTGCCGGATCTACTGGTAACGACCAAGGTAAAACAAGTAGTGTTTTAACTATGGCTCTGCCTGTTTTAATGAAAGCAATGCAACGAAACGCTTCAACTCCAGAAGGTGCCGAAGGACTTATGGGCGCAATTAATGGAAAACATAGTGGTGCTATATTAGATAATTTAGGCGACCTTTTTAGTGGTGGCGTAAATGAAGATGTTACTAACGATGGTGATAAAATTTTAAGTCATGTTTTAGGTGCTAAACGAACTGGTGTTGAGTCAGTAATTGGACAAAAAACTGGTATGGATTCTAGTTCTGTAGCACAAATATTAAAGGTTGCAGCTCCAATTCTTATGGGAGTTTTAGGAAAGCAAGCGTCTCAAAATAATGTTAGCGGATCAAATGGAATTGGAGACATGTTAGGTGGACTTTTGGGAGGCAACTCCAACTCTGCTGAACAAAGTTTCTTAGAAAAAATTCTTGATGCAGATGGAGATGGAAGTATTGTAGATGATGTTGCTGGAATGGTTTTAGGTGGTTCTCAGAAAAAAGGAGGATTAGCCGGACTATTAGGCGGTCTTTTTGGAAAATAATAGTAAAAATATATAGAATTAAAGCCAAACGTTATGTTTGGCTTTTTTTTTAATCCTTTTTACTGCTTTTATTTAAAATGTGCTAACTAATAAAAACGCATTTATTAGTTAATTTGTGTTTGCTACAATTCATCAAAAAAAGTAAATACAACAAAGATTATTAATAACTTTATAAAATAGTTTGGTTTCTAACTTAGAATATAAAGTTATTATAATAGGATTTCACTTTACTATTTGTTTAAAAAGTATTGCTTAACCAAAAACTACTAATCTCAAGCTTTTTAGAACAAAAAAAGATGTTACTTAAAGAAATAACCGAGTAAATAAACCTAATAAGTATTCTTAAAACTAATATGAAATACAAATTAACTATTACTATAACTTAGATTACGGTTATGCGCTTAATTATAAACTTTATAATTACTTTATTTATTTCCAAAACACCTACAAACAAAATCCTCTTGAAGGAAGAGTTCCTATAAATTAAATTATATTTGCACACGCTAAACCAGATCAAATTATGCAAGAATTTAAAAAGCGTTGGGAAATTACTAAAAATTGGCAATTACTCTTTCCATTTTTAGGAATTATAGCTTTACTTTTTTCTAGTTACAGACTTTCTAACTTAATAATAAAAAGCCAACCTGTTTATTTAAAAATAGTAGCAACTCTAGTTATTGCCTATTTACTATTAAAATTATGCTTAAAACTATTTAAAAAATTAGAAAAAAAATGGATTGTTAAAGAACGTTGGGAAATTATTAGAATTTTTTTAGTTTTTGCAGTTACAGGATCGTCTTCTGTTTTTATAGTTAGACCTTTATTAGATACATTACATCTTAAAGAACATTTAAATGGTGTACTTTATGTTATTGTTTATACTACAATTGTAATGTTTTTTTACCAAATTTTGTTAGTGTTTTATGGATGGCTTTTTGGTCAGTTTGATTTTTTCTGGAGCTTCGAAAAGAAAATGTTAAGACGTTTTGGTCTTGGAAAATTCCTTAAAGATTAATTCTAATTATTACATATAAAAAAAGCATCCTTTAAATTAAAGGATGCTTTTTACTTTTTATAAGAGATTTAAATTTTAAATTACACTTACACTAAATGTAACCTCTACATCTGTTTCTCCTCCAGCGTCTAAAATACCTGTATTAGGTTTTGCTGGCTCATGTTTTAATACTAAAGTAAATGTTCCACTACTAACTGCTCCTGTATTAAAATTAAACTCTAATCCTAATGGGTTATTATTTACATCTACATCTGTTGCTGTAGCAGTTATGTTTAGTGCATTGCTAAAAGAGTAAAACACCTGGTGCTCGTCATCTTCATCCTTAACTTCTAACGTAATGTCATCTGCTGGAGTTTCAGTTTCATTTAAAAACTGAACAGTTCCTGTATAATTTGTATTAGCATTAAAATTACCGTTTATAATTACTGGAGCATCTGGCCCATCACCATCTAAATCTGTGTAAGTTAATGTTACAGATTCGCTTAAATTAGTACTGTTAGTTAAAACAATTTTTACGGTTGTAATTAACTCTTCTTCATTTACTGGTAATGGATTAACATCATCACTAGAACAAGAAAAGGTTAATGCTAAAATTGCTACAAGGCTTAATAATTTAATAGTTTTCATAATAGTTTGTTTTAATAATTAAATTTTATTTGAATAGAAATGTTTCTACCTAAATCGTCTGCATAATATCTAAAACGATTTAAATAATTCCTATAGCTAATATTAAATACATTGTCTACAAATAATCCTACATTTAATGTCTGGTTATTTGATAGATTTAATGGCATACTTACTTTAAAATTTGTTAAAAAATAAGCGCTTGGTGGCGTACTTAAATCAACTGTTTGGAATGTTTGTGTTGTTGGTACAAATACATCAAAATTTGTGTTTGGAAATTCGTTTTGTTCAAACACATAATTATTCTGTAATGTAAGTTTTAGTTGTTTTAATTTTTTAATTGTGTAGTTTATTGTATTGTTTAAAGCTACTGGTGGCAAGCTAATTAAGGGTTTATTTGAATCATCGTAACCTTTTACCACAGCAAATTGCTGATTTATCTCTAGATTTTTTAGTGGTTTATATGTTACATCTATATCTAAACCATATAATTTTGCATTGGTTTCTCTGTAGCTCCACACTTGAAAATTACCTCTAGTAGTTTGTTCTACGCTTGTAGGTTCTAAAACCTTAAAACGATTTACAAACTGAATAAAAGGATTAAAATTAAATGCTAATGTTTCACCTTTTCTTTCATAATTAAATGCTATTTTATGAGAGATTTCGGGTTTAAAACTTAAATCGCCTAATTCTATCCTAGAGGCAGAATGATGTAAACCTTCACTAAATAATTCTGAAGGATTTGGAGCTCTTGATGCTAAACCATAGTTTAATTTTAACGTTTGAAAATCATCTATTTTAAATTCTAAACCAGTAGCTCCTGATAAATTCACAAAAGTTAAATTTGGATTAGTTAAAATCTGATTATCGTACTCTTGAACTACTAAATGAGGAAAAAGAACATCGTAATTTCTAGATTCCCAAAAAGATATTCTATAAAACTTTAAAGCATCAATATTTCTGTAATCTAATCTCGAACCAAATTCAAAAGTTAATTTATCATTTAAATTTGCTGAATAAACCCCATAAACTGAAGCTTCAAAAGCATCATAATCTGGAATTAAACGTCTAACTCCAGTTTCTGGGTTTGCATAATTGTTTTGATAAGATAAACTTACACCATATTTTAAATAATCTCCTGTGCTGTTTAACTTCGTTTCTAAATCTAATAATACATTATGACTGCTTAGTTCTAAATCTACAGAAGCCACATTTTCTTGGTCGCCTCGCCTAATATCAAACTCTAAACGCTTATTTTTTTGATAATTATACTGAACATTTAACTTCCCTAATTTATTAAGCTTCTTAAAAGCATTTAATCGATAAACTTGATGTGTTACCTCTTGTTTTGGGTTGTTAATTGCATACGTAAAATCGTCTATAAAAAGCGGTTTTGGACTTGAAATTGCGGCAATTTGGTCTGATGCGCCTCCTAAATGTGAAGCTCTTAAGATTCCTACACTATTTTTAAAATACGAGTAACTTCCTGTCACACCATAGCTAAATTTATTTAAGCCAAATTTTAATGAAACATCGCGCTCAAAAAAACCGGTATTACTTAAATTATAGTCTGGCGAATTGAAATCGCCAAAACGCTTTAATGTACCTTGAACCGATGCAAAAACACCAGACTCAAAAGATTGTGTTAAGTTAGAACTTACAGTTCCACCTTTACCATTACTATGTAAACTTAAAATAGTACTACCATAAATAGTATCCTTAACAGGTATTTTGTTAGATTCTGTAATAATTAATCCTCCAACAGCATCTCCACTATACCTAAGTGCATTAGCGCCTTTAATTACTGTAACTCTGCTAATAGAATTTACATCTAAATTTGGTGCATGCTCAATGCCCCAATCTTGGTCTTTAAGTCTAGAACCATCGTTTATTATTACAACTCTAGAACTATGCAAACCATTAATAATTGGTTTAGAAATACTATTTCCTGTACTTAATTTAGTAACACCAGAAACCGACTCCAACAAATCTGCTAGAGACTTGCTAGAAAAGTTATCTATAGTTTCTTTTTTAATAACAGACTCGTTAGCCGTTTTTGTTAAAGAATTGAAAGCTTTACCACTTAAAGCAACTTCATTAAGTTCTTCTAAATGATGTTCTAAATAAAAAGTTTTATTGGTATCTCCATTAACTTTTATGGTATAAGCTTTAGTGCTGCAAAATGGATGAGAAACTTGAAACGTATAGTCCTTAATACATAAATTGCTAAAAGTAAACTCACCATTTATATTGGTTAAAACAGCTTGCTCTAAGCCTGCTAAAATAACCGTAGCACCAACTAATACCGTATTGTCATGTAAGTCAACTACTTTTCCTTTAAAAGTATTGCTACAATCTTGTGCATAAACTTGAGAAAAAAGTAAACAAGCTACTACACTAAATAAAATGCGCATAATATATTTTTAATTAAACAATAAATAAGTTTAACTAAAAAATGGCGGACCTCTAAGAAGATTTAAATTTGAAGTATAATTTGAGTAAACAATATATTTAGAATTAAATATAGGTTGCTTTATAATATTAAATTCTACGTATTCTCTATAAATATTTAGGTCAAATTGATATGGTGTGAATTGGTAGTCTCCAATATGACACTCCACAATGTCCTCATGCATGTGCAATGCGTTGTCTAAACAAACTTTATGCTCGTGCTGCTCAAAACTATGCTCTAATGCTAAAAATGTAGGCACTAATAAAAGCACTAATAAAATTAGTCACAATACTTTAGTAAAAATGTTTTTTAACATTAACATATATAAACAAAAATATGGAAAACTTAATAACTATAAACTATTTAAGTTTTTTTTATGATAAAATTCTTAAACAGATTATTAACACGAGTTCTAATTAATTTTTACAATTATATGGCATAAGCAAAACTTATGTAAAAGTTAAAAAAAAAGCTGCACATTAAATGACCTTTTTAGTAAACTTTCTAATACAAAGTAATTTAAAATACTACGTAAACACTTGCAATGGTGCTAATAAAAAAGCTAATTTAAATATTAAAAGCAAAAAAGAACTTTTGTTTACTTCACTAAAGTCTAACTCGCTTTATTTAATTAAGATTTACAATACACAAAAAATTAAACCATATTAAAATTAGTTCAAATCCATGTAAATTGTATAAATATTATTTACAACAACTATAACTTTGGTTACATAAACCTCTATGTTTATTCTAGAAACTCTGTGTACTAACAAATTTAAATAACACTTATAATTTTTAACTTTAATCTACTTGAGCATAAAAATAAGAATGCAAAAAAATTAGAGACCAATACTTATTTTAGAATAGACTTGAAATTTGGTTAATAACTCCTAACAAATCATCTTAAAAAATTTAACAAAAAATATTACTTTGCACCGTTAAACAAAACCAAATAATTTGAAAGTCTGTATAGCCGAAAAACCAAGTGTTGCTAGAGAAATTGCCCAAGTAGTTGGCGCAAACACTAAACATGACGGCTATTACGAAGGAAATGGTTACCAAGTTACCTACACTTTTGGGCATTTATGTACTTTAAAAGAACCAAACGATTATAAACCGCATTGGAAAAGTTGGGATTTAAATAACCTACCAATGTTGCCAGATAAGTTTGAAACCAAAGTAACTAACGATGCTGGGATAAAAAAACAGTTTGGTATTGTTAAAAAATTATTTGACAAAGCAAACGTGGTTATAAACTGTGGCGATGCAGGAACAGAAGGAGAATTAATACAACGTTGGGTTTTAGATCAAGCTAATTATAAAGGCGAAGTACAACGCTTATGGATTTCGTCTTTAACAACCGAAGCCATAAAAGAAGGCTTTAACAACTTACAATCTAGTAAAAAATACGATAATTTATATTACGCAGGATTTTCTAGAGCTATTGGAGATTGGCTTTTAGGAATGAATGCCACAAGATTATATACCGTAAAACATGGTGGATATAAACAAGTTTTAAGCGTTGGTCGCGTACAAACACCAACATTAGCAATGGTTGTAAACCGATTTAAAGACATTGAAAACTTTAAACCAAAACCATATTGGGAACTACAAACCTTATACAGAGATACATTATTTAGTTACGAAGAAGGCCGATTTACAAAAGTTGAAGAAGGCCAAGCTTTAGCAACAAAGGTAAAAGAACACGATTTTGAAATTGTATCTACCAAAAATAAAAACGGAAACGAATACGCACCAAAACTATTTGATTTAACAGGTTTACAAGTATATTGTAATACTAAATTTGGGTTTTCGGCAGATGAAACGTTAAAAATTGTTCAGAAATTATACGAACAAAAAGTGGTTACCTATCCAAGAGTTGACACCTCTTTTTTACCAAACGATATTTACCCAAAAGTACCAGGAATACTTACTAATTTAAAAAGTTATAGCGCATTAACACAGCCACTTTTAGGTAAAAAGATAAAAAAATCCAAACGCGTTTTCGACGATGCTAAAGTTACAGATCACCACGCCATAATTCCAACAGGAATACAAATTAACTTACAATACAACCAACAACAGGTTTACGATATTATTACCAGACGCTTTATAGCCGTTTTTTACGACGATTGTAAGGTATCTAACACCACAGTTATTGGAAAAGCAGATACAGTAAATTTTAAAACTACTGGCAAAGAAATTTTAAGTAAAGGTTGGCGCATTGTTTTTGAAACACCAAATTCTAAAAATACAGAATCTGGCTTATTGCCAAATTTTGTAAAAGGAGAAAAAGGTCCGCACGAACCATCTTTTTTAGAAAAAGAAACCAAGCCACCAAGTCAGTTTACAGAAGCTACTTTGCTACGTGCTATGGAAACAGCTGGAAAGCAAGTGGATAATGATGAGTTGCGTGATTTAATGAAAGAAAATGGCATTGGAAGACCTTCTACTCGAGCCAATATTATCGAAACATTATTTAGACGTAAATACATAAAACGTAATAAAAAGCAAGTATTACCAACAGTTACTGGAATTCAGTTAATAGAAACTATTAAAAACGATTTATTAAAATCTGCAGAACTTACTGGACTTTGGGAAAAACAATTAAAAGATATTGAAAAAGGCCAATTTAGTGCTGGAACCTTTATTAATAATATGAAGAAAATGGTAGATCAATTGGTCTACGAAGTTAGAAGCGAAAAAAACGAAGCCAAAATTAGTTATACTAACAATAAAACAACTACACCAACTAAAAAGAAAGCTGCAAAAAAAACAGCTACTAAAGGCATTGTTTCTGCTGCTTGTCCTAAATGTAAAACCGGACAATTAGTAAAAGGAAAAAGCGCTTATGGTTGTAATCTTTATGGTAAAACTTGCGATTTTGTATTGCCTTTTGAGTTTGGAGAAAAGAAAATATCCGAAAATCAATACAAGCGTTTATTAGATAAAGGTAGTACGGTAAATTTAAAAGGATTTAAAATTAATAATGAAACACTAGAAGGTTTATTACGTTTTGATGAAGCTTTTAAGTTAAAGTTAGAACCTAAAAAAACAGGTGTAAAATCATCAAATAATTCCGAAGAAAACAACAAAAACACATGTCCTAAATGTAAAAAAGGAACCATTCTAAAAGGAAAAACTGCTTATGGCTGTAGCGCCTATAAAGATGGATGCAGTTTTAGATTTTCTTACAATGATATTAGAGCAAAAGCAAACGGCCAAACAATGACTAAAGAGCTTGTTTTTAAAATATTGAATAGTTAAGCAGTTTACCGTTAATTTCTATTTAATTAACAAAAATTCATAATAAAAACACTTTAGGACTTTGTATATAAAATCCGAAGTAAAGAAATATTCAAATAAACAAACAAAATGATTAAAATATACCATAATCCACGTTGTAGTAAATCGCGTTTAGGAGTTGCACATTTAGAAGAAAAAAATGTAGAATTCGAAGTTGTAAAATACTTAGAACAAAACGTTACAATAGAAGAATTATCACAGTTAATTACAAAATTAGGTTTTACGCCTATTCAATTAGTTAGAAAAACCGAAGCCATTTGGAAAAGCGATTATAAAGGAAAAGAATTAACAGACGCTCAAGTTATTGAAGCAATGGTTAAAAATCCCAAACTAATAGAAAGACCAATTATTGTAAATGGAAACAAAGCAGTTGTGGCAAGACCAACAGAATTAATTGATACTATTTTATAGTTTTAAACTCTTTTTATGAAACTACTTTTAAAGTCATCAATATGTATTGTATTTTTAATGCTTTCGTTACAGTCCGAAGCTCAAAAAATGAGTTATTTTGATAGTGATAACAACAAAATCTCCAAAGAAAAGTATTTTAGAAAATTAAATAACTATGAATCCTATTTAGTTATTCTAAAAAATGATAGTACAAAAATATTAGTACTTAGAGAAAATCAAGGAAAACTAAAAAAAATAAAACAATTATTATTAACAGTTAAAGCCAATATTTACCAACCTTTAGATGTATCAAAAAACACCTTGATTTATTATTACCCTGGAAAGGATCTGTGTAACTCTACTGGATCTGCTACTAAAAAGAGTTATAAGAAATGGTACTCAAAATTAGAAAAAAAAATTAAACGTAAAGACTCTTTAAATATTATTAAAATATATAAAGATAATTATGGGCTTAATGCAAAGAATAATGTTAATGAATGGGATTTAGATCCATTTCAAATTATAGAAAAATCTTTTTTTAAATATCATTATAGCTGTGGAAGCTTTGTAATAGTTGGTCCAAACGGAAATTACGTGAGCTATTTTGGAGAATATGGGCATAATCAAGTTATAGAGGCATTAAAAAAGCTTAAACAAGCTCAACGCAATTATTAACAAACCTTTAACCATAAAGGCTTAAACCAAAGATTATTTTTGCAATATTAGATAGCAAAAACAGGTTTATGAAAAAATTATTTTTTACAGTAGTATTAGTTTTAATTACAAGTGTTATTAGTGCTCAAAATATAACAATTAAAGGACAAATATTAGAGAAAGGCACAAATTTACCTTTAGAATATGCTACTATAGTTTTTAAAGACGCAAAAGATCCTAGTAAGATTAATGGAGGAATTACAAACGAAACTGGTAATTACGAAATTTCTGTTCCCAAAGGTTTATACATAATAAGTTATGAATATATTGGATATAAAACTGTTTCATTAACTAATAAGAATTTAGATAAATCCCAAACGCTTCTAACTCAATATCTTTTTGAAGATGCAGAATCCTTAGATGAAGTAAGCATAATTGCCGAAAAAACAACCGTAGAAATCAAGCTTGATAAGAAAATCTACAATGTTGGTAAAGATTTAACCGTAAGAGGCGGAACTGTTAGCGATGTTTTAGATAATGTACCATCGGTTTCTGTTGATGTAGAAGGAAATGTAGCACTAAGAGGAAACGAGAATGTAAGAATTCTTATTAATGGTAAACCATCTGGTTTAGTTGGCTTAAGCGGATCTGATGCATTACGACAACTACCTGCAGAATCCATAGAAAAAGTAGAAGTTATTACATCGCCATCAGCAAGATACGAATCCGAAGGAACAGCTGGAATTCTAAATATTATTTTACGTCGTAGTAAATTACAAGGTCTTAATGGCGCAATAAATTCCAATATTGGTTACAATCCACGCGCAGGAATTTCTGGAAATATTAATTACAGAACAGGAAACGTTAATATCTTTAATACTACAGGTTACAGCTACAGAGAAAACCCAGGAAACTGGACTACATCTACACGCTATTTTAACGAAAAATACGATAATAATGGAAATTTAATCACCAATAATCCAGACACTTATCTAGACGAAACCAAACGATTTGAAAGAGAACGAAAAGGTTTTAACACCAATTTAGGTGTAGAATGGTACATAAATAACTCTACTTCTTTAACAACATCTATGTTTTATAGAGATAATGAAAACAAAGATAATACCAATAACTTATTAGAACAGTTTGATGTAAATAGAGTTTTAACAAACACTAGCACACGTTTTGATCCAGAGATTGAAGATGATAAAACCATACAATACAGCACAAATTTCACAAAAAACTTTGAAACTTCGGGACATACGTTAAGTTTAGATTTTCAATATGAAGACACCTCAGAAGATGAAGATTCTCCTGTTTTAATAAATAATAAATTAAGCGAACAAGTTAATACCTTTAGCGATGAAACTCGCATATTACTTCAAGGAGATTATGTATTGCCTATTGGAGAAAAACATCAATTTGAAGCTGGTTTTAGAACAAATTTTAATAACACAAATACAGATTACCAAGTGCGTTTTTTAAACGCAACAGAAACAGATTTTGTTTTAGATAATAATTTATCAAACGAACTTTTATTTAGAGAATATCTATATGCTGCTTACACACAATTTGGTAGTAAAATTGGTAAATTGTCTTACTTAATAGGTTTAAGGTTAGAAAACACACAAATTACTATAAATCAGAAAACAACTGCAGATTTAACTAAAAAGAATTATACGGGCTTATTCCCTACTTTTAATTTAAGTTATGAATTAAACGATAACGAGAACATTACATTAGGCTATGCAAGACGCTTAAGAAGACCAAGATCTTATTATATAAATCCTTTTCCATCAAGATCTAGTGTAACAAGTATTTTTCAAGGAAACCCAGATTTAGATCCAAGTTATTCTGGACAATTTGATTTAGGTTATTACAAAAAAATGGGGAAACTTAGTCTAAACGGTTCTACATACTATTCTAGAGCTACAGATGTATTTAGTTTTCAAAGTTTTGATAATGGAACAACAGCTACAGTAAATGGCGAAGAATTACCTGTTATACAACGTACACCAATAAATTTAGCAAAAGAAGATAGATTGGGTGCAGAAATAACCATAACATATAATCCTTCTAAAAAATGGCGAATAAATGGAAATTATAATTTTTATAGAAACACTATTGAAGGAAAAACTTTAAATGGGTTAAGTTTAGATAATACCAATAACCAATGGTTTGCAAGAATTAGCAATAAATATACATTACCTTATAGTATAGATTGGCAAACAAACTTAAACTATAGAGGCCCAAGAGAAGATGCACAAACAAAAACAGATGGTGTTTTTAGTATGGCATTGGCTTTTAGCAAAGACTTATTTAAAGATAAAGCTTCCATATCTTTAAACATAAACGATGTATTAAATAGTAGAAAACGTTTTCAAAACACTACAACACCAACTTTTGAAGGTAATAGCGAATTCCAATGGAGTGAGCGCAGTTTTAATTTAGCATTTACCTACAGATTTAATCAGAAGAAAAAAATGGAACGTAGTGGTGGTTTTGGTTCTGGAGATATGGAAGGCTAAAAAAATCAAAAAAAAAGCAACTTTAGATTATAAAGTTGCTTTTTAAAGTAGAAAGAATGTTTCTTTTTAGGTACAAGTGTATGTTACTTGTTTAATTTATGTTTCATTAATAACTACAAACTAGATAAAGCAATAGTTATGCCTAAATGTCGCTAAAAAAAACATTATTGCCTTTTTTTGATGTGGACTTTAGTTATTAGTAATACACACAAAATTACTATTAAAACTTATGAATTCTCGGGAACTTTACCTTTAACATCTTTAAAAAAGTCTTTTAAATAAGCCATATCTTTTTCAAAATCGTTTGTTAAATAATAAGGTTCTGAAATGTTATTTTGCTTGTTTTCAAAATCTAAAGTAAACATAATAATAGGTACTTTAGCTTTTTGAGCTATGTAGTAAAAGCCTGTTTTCCAATCGGATACTTTAGTTCGTGTACCTTCTGGAGCAAGTGTTAGCCTAAATTCGTCTTTATCTTTAAATAAATTAGCTATGGCTTCTACTTTATTTTGGCCAGATGTTCTATCTAAAGAAACACCACCAACAGATCTAAAATAATAGCCAAAAGGCCAAGTAAATAGCTCTTTTTTAGCAACAAAGTTTGTTTTTACTCCTGTAATTTTTCTGAGAAATATTCCAATAAAAAAATCGTAATTACTGGTATGTGGTGCAGATATAATAACTGCTTTCTTAACTGTGTTTTTTGAAAAATTAGTATTCCCAACAATTTTCCAACCAAAAAGACGGAAATATATAAGTTTTGCTAACCAACGCATATTACATTTTTTTGTATAAAGCCTTTAGCTTTTCTGGAGTTATTGTCTTTTTCCAATTTTTACCTATTGCATTTTCCCATAAAGGTTCTAAACTTAGAGCTACATTAATCATAGTATTAAAATCTGCATCAGACAAATTACTACAAACACCTTGTGGTAAAGTAATATTGTGCTTTACCTTCATTTGTTTAAATAATGCAACGCCTTCAGGATAAAACTCTTCTAAATGATCAAAAACAATACAATTTCCAATACCATGTTTTGTTCCTAATAAATAGCCTAAACCATAACTCATGGCGTGTGCTACTCCAACTTGCGAGTACGCAATACTCATGCCGCCATGCCAGCTTGCCATCATTAATTGGTCTTCTGCCTCTTCTTTAGAGTATTTATCTTCTATAAAAATAGCTTTACATAACTCTAATGCTTTTTCTCCGTAAGATTGACTAAAAGCATTTAAAAATGTTCCATTTAAAGATTCTACACAATGAATGTAACAATCCATACCTGTATAAAACCATTGGTCTTTAGGAACATCTTTAGTTAATTCTGGATCTAAAACAACTTGATCAAAAGGTGTATAATCGCTATTAATTCCTAATTTACGCTCTGGTCCTGTTAAAACTGTAGTTCTAGAAACTTCTGCTCCAGTTCCAGATATAGTTGGTATTCCTACGTGGTAAATAGCTTCATTTTTAACTAAATCCCAACCTTGATATTCTGATGATAATCCTGGGTTTTTAATCATAATAGAAACTGCTTTTGCAATATCTAATACGGTTCCACCACCAATTCCAATTATTCCAGAAGGTTTTTGTTTGGTATCCAAAATAATTTGTTCAACTAAATGGTCTATCTGAGAGGTTTTAGGTTCTTCATTAGCTGAAACATATATTATTTTATCGTCGTATTTAAGAGGAATTCTGCCTGTTAACCATGCATTTCCTTTAAAAACATCGTCCACAATAAAAATAAATGGTGCATCAATGTGAGAACGCTTAGGTTCTAATAAATCTTCTAATTGATTGAAGCTTCCTCGTCCAAAAACGATTCTTGCTACCATTGGATAATTTCTATAACTCATTTAGGTCTTATAACACGATAAAAGTATCGCTTTTTTAACTAATTTAATAATTTTACTAGGTCTAAAATACAATTTAACGTTTTATAGTTCTTGTTTGTTATGTCGTTTTCATTTACAACTTCATGTTGCCATGTGGTATGAAAAGGTATATGTATGGCATTTGCTTTTAAATTTACCAATGGCAAAACATCTGATTTTAAGGAGTTACCAATCATTAAAAATTCTGATGGTTTTATATCTAAGTGGTTTAAAAGCTTAGAATAATTGGCTTCTTTTTTATCGCTTAATACTTCTATATGATGAAAATAGTCTAACAATCCAGATTTCTCCAATTTACGTTCTTGGTCTAACAAGTCGCCTTTTGTGGCAACTATTAATTTGTAGTTTTTAGATAATGTTATTAAGGTTTGCTCTACGCCATCTAGCAATTCTACAGGTTGATTAATCATTTCTTTTCCTATGTCTAAGATTTTAGAAATAATTGTATTAGAAATCGTGTAATTAGATAATTCCAAAGCCATTTCTACCATGGATAAAACAAAACCTTTTACGCCATAACCATAGGTTGGCAAGTTTTGCATTTCCTTTTTAAATAGTTCTTGATCTATTTTGTTTTTAGTTTCAAAACCACATAATAATTCTGCAAATTTAGCTTCGGCATCACGAAAATATGTTTCGTTTACCCAAAGTGTATCATCTGCATCAAAACCAATAACTTTAATATTTTGGTAAGTGTTTTTCAATCTTAAAACTTGTAGTATTTATATTATTTTTAATGTATTAATAATGCTACTAAACCTTTTATTTCCATAGCTTTTTAGCTCGTTCAAGGTCTTCTGGAGTATCTATTTCTACACCTTGAACATTAGTTTCTACCATTTTAATGCGTTTTCCATATTCTAAATAGCGAATACATTCTATTTTTTCTGAAGCTTCTAGAAATTGCATTGGCAAGTTATAGAAATCCATTATGGCTTGTTTTCTAAAAGCGTAAACGCCTTTGTGTTTGTAGTATTTTGTAGCAACTTCTGTATCTCTTGGATAAGGAATTGGACTTCTAGAAAAATATAATGCAAAGTTTTTTTGATCTACTATAACCTTAACCGTATTTGGATTTTTAATTTCTTCTTGGTCTGTTATATGAACCATTAATGATGCCAAATCGACTTCGTTTTTAGAATCTTCTTTAAATATTTTTATAAGTTTCTTAAGAGATTCAACTTCTGTAAAAGGTTCGTCTCCTTGAACATTAACTACAACGTCTATGTCTAAATGTTGGACTGCTTCTGCAATGCGATCGCTTCCACATTCGTGTTCTTTTAGGCTCATCATTACTTTTCCACCAACACTTTCTATCTCATTAAAAATAATATCACTATCGGTTACTACAATTACATCATCAAATAGATTTGTTGCAACAGTAGCTTGGTAAGTTCTTGTTATTACAGGTTTTCCGTTTAAGTCTTGCATTAATTTTGCAGGAAAACGAGAAGCACTGTAACGTGCAGGAATCATGGCTATAATTTTCATAAATGGAAAAGCATTTAGATGAATTTCAAAAATAGAAGATTTTAATAAGTTATGCCTTATTTATTGCTACTTTTTCTTTAATATTTTTAGAATAAGATTGCTTTGCTTTTAGAAAAAAATTAAAGTCTTATATTGTATTTAATTAAGACATCTATAATTTAAACCAACATTTCTAGCACTTAGTAATAGCAAAACAAAAGGTTTAATATAGTTTATTTAGTCATTTTCTATAAAAAATTCATTTTTAAACCCAATAAGGTACAGTTTTTCTTTTGCTCTTGTAATTGCTGTATAAAGCCAACGTAAATAATCTCTATCTATTCCATTTGGTAAATAAGGTTGCTCTACAAAAATGGTATGCCATTGTCCACCTTGAGATTTATGACATGTTATTGCATATGAAAACTTAACCTGCAATGCATTAAAGTGTTTATTACTTTTGGTTTTTAAGAACTTTTTATATTTACTTGTTTCGTCTTGATAATCTTCTTGAACGGCTTGGTAAAGCTTATTAGAATCATCGTAAGTTAAAGATGGTGTTTCTGCATCAATTGTGTCTAAAATTAAAACAGTTTCAAACGGATCCATATTTGGATAATCTACCATTCTAACTTTTACCTCGGCAAATCTAAACCCGTATAATTCTTTTATGCTAAAAATTTCAAGGACTTCAATAATATCACCATTTGCAATAAAACCAGCTTCTGTTGTTGGCTTAATCCAAAAATAATTGTTTTTAACAACCATTAGGTAATCGCCTGCAGACAATTCATTTTCATTAAACAATATACGACTTCTAATTTGTTGGTTATACAAATTAGCACGCTTATTACTTCTTACAATTATTGATGTGTCTTCGTAACCCAAACTGCTATAGGCATCGTTAATAGAATCCATAATTTCGTAGCCATCTACTAATCTTATAATATCTTTAAACGTTTTTAAATTAAACTGAAAACTCTCAAAGAAATGTCCTGCCAACGTTTCGCGTAATTCTGTTGCGTTAAACAAAATACCAGAATCTAAACCTTGCCTTACAACTTGGTCTAGTTCTATAAGCGAAACATCTTTATTATAATTTAAACTTAAAGTGTCTTCATTTAATGCAGGACTTAAGTCAGATTTTACTGGTGGTAATTGAGCCGTATCACCAATTAATAATAATTTACAATTTTGACCTTGATAAACATATTGAATTAAATCGTCTAATAACGAACCGTTTTCAAATAATTTTGAATCGCCAGGCGTATCAGGTATCATTGAAGCTTCGTCAACAATAAAAATAGTGTTTTTATGCTTATTAGGTTGTAAAACAAATTTTACGCCACCACCAGATTCTTTTTTAGGAAAATAGATTTTTTTATGAATGGTAAATGCTTCTTTTTTGGCATAATTAGAAATAACTTTAGCTGCTCTACCTGTTGGAGCCATTAAAACAGAAGTCATATTTGCATGCTTCAAATTACTTACAATAGTACCAATAATGGTAGTTTTCCCAGTTCCAGCATAACCTTTTAGTAAAAATAAGCTGTTTTTATTATTGTTAAAAATAAATTGAGATAAATGCAATAATAATTCGCCTTGTTTTTGGGTTGGCTCAAACGGAAACGCTTGTTTTGTAAGGGAATAAAATTTTTGACTCGTCATTATTTAATTTGAAAAAGAATTAAAATGTAAATATAATTTGATTTTTAGTGGTATTAGGTTTTTACGAATAAAAAAAAATTGTAGATTTGTTGAAACGAAAATTAAAATTTAAAAAGATGTATTTAATTTATATTATTCTATGTGTAGTACTAACAATTGCAATTGTTTGGTTAATTAACAAATTTGTATCTAACAAAATGAGACCGGTTGTACACATTGTATTATGGTCCTTAATAGTCTTTTTAGGTTACACTACTTTTATGTCTGTTTACAACGAACTTAAATTTAACGATATTAAAAATGATCGTTTTAAAGCTTCTATTGAAAATTTAATAGACATTAGAGATGCACAATTAGCTCACAACGAAGTAAAAGGACAGTTTACAAACAACTACGATAGTTTAGTTAAATTTATTGAAACTGAAAAATTTACATTAACACAAAGACGCGATTCTTCTATTGTAGATGAAGAAATGACAAAACGTTATGGTGGAGTTACAATGATGAAAGATATATCTATTATTGATACATTAGGTTTTGCATCGGTAAAAGATTCGTTATTTAAAACATCTACTCGTTACAGAACAATGATGAATGTCCCTTTTGCTAAAGAAGGAACAAAATATACAATGAATGCAGGATTTATTACAGACAATAACGACAACAAATTATCTGTATTTGAAGCATTTGTAAAAAAAGCAGATATTTTATACGACCAGCCTAAAGATTTAATTACCAAAGAAAATCAAGTCATGTCTGTAGAAGCTGTAAATGGAGATGCAATACGAGTTGGATCTATGCAAGAAGTAAAAACTATTGGTAACTGGCCAAAAACTTATGGCGACAACGAGTAACAACCAAATTGAAACAATAACCAAAGACTTGTCCATTCAAATTAATTTGAGTGGACTTTCTTTTTGTGTGCTTAACACAGAAACTAATGTTATAGAACACCTAGAACACATTACGTTTTCTACATTAAAAAACACGGAAACAGTATTAGATGCTGTAAAACATGTATTTAATACACACACACAATTACACCAAAACTTTACTAATGTAACACTTATTCATCAAAATATTTGGCAAACATTAGTTCCTAAAGCTTTATTTAAAGAAGCACTTTTAGCAGACTATTTAAAATATAACACTAAGATTCTTAAAACAGATTTTATAGCCTACGATGAATTGTTAGCACATAACATAATGTCGGTTTACATTCCATTTACAAATGTAAATAATTATGTTTTTGAACACTTTGGAAGTTTTATTTACAAACATCAATCTACTGTATTAATAGAAAGTTTAGAGCGCGACACTAAAAATAATATTGAATCTAAGGTTTATGTTAATTTCAATAATAAATCCATAGACCTAATTATTTTTAAAGCAGGAAAATTAGAACTTTATAATAGTTTTGAAATCTTTACACCAGAAGATGTTATTTACTATATATTATTCACTTTAGAGCAATTACAACTTAGCCCAGACACAATAAATGTTGCTGTAATGGGTCTAATTACAACAGACAATACAAATTACCAAATATTATACAAATACATTAGGCACGTAGAAATATACAAGCCAAATTATAGCTTTACATTTAAAGCAACTCCAATTTATTTACAACACTACTACTCTATTTTAAACTCTATCTAATGCGAATTATATCTGGCGAATTTAAAGGTCGAAAAATTACTGCACCAAACTCATTACCTGTTAGACCAACAACAGATATGGCTAAAGAAGCCTTATTTAATATAATTAACAATCACTATTATTTTGATGATATTAGGTTTCTAGACTTATTCTCTGGATCAGGAAATATTAGCTACGAATTTGCTTCTAGAGGAACAACAGAAATTACAGCAGTAGATCAAGACTTTGGATGTATAGAATTTATAAAAAAAACAGCAGCAGGTTTTGAAATGGAAATTGAGACCATAAAAGCAGATGTTTTTAAGTTTTTACAAAAATTTGAAAAAAAATCGACTATAATATTTGCTGATCCTCCATACGAATTTGAAGATCTAGCATTTAGTAAAATAGCAGAATTTGTTTTTAAATATCAATTATTAGAACCTAATGGTGTTTTAGTAATAGAACATTCTAAACATACCAAACTAGCAGATTTGCCAAACTACAGTTATGGTAAAAGCTATGGAGGAAACTCGTTTAGCTTTTTTGAAATGCCAGAGATAAATTAATTAAGATTAGCTAAACAATAACGTGGCATAATATATGTTTAATAAGTACCTACTTAATTGATTTAAAACCAATATCACATGAAAAACTTACTATTTAATCTAATCTTATTTTTAAGCCTTAGTTTTGGTTTTTCTCAAACTAATAAAGCATTTACATTTGGCGAAAACCTCACCTTTTCAGCATCGTATAAAATGTCTGGAATTTTAACAGATATAGCCGAAGTTAAAATGCAAACTGCAAAAATGAATACCAAATCGGGAACATTAATGCATCTAAAAACTACAGCAGCAACTTACAAAAGTTTTGACAGCTACTTTAAGATTAGAGATTTATATGAAAGTTATGTTAACCCAAAAAACATAAAACCTTACCTATATCACAGAGAAATAGACGAAGGCGGACATTACAAATACACAAAATATAAATTTAACCATAAAACAAGAAAAGTAGAAGGCTTATTAAGACAAAAATCAGAGAATTTCCCTAGCGGATTTTGGGATAGAAAAACAAGTGTTAGATTTTCATATAATACTAAAGACCTAGTATCTACAATATACTATTTAAGAACATTAGATATAAAAAAAGCACCAATTGGAGCAAGCGACACTTTTAAAATTTTCTTTGACAATAAAGAAACTCAATGTTCTTTTAAACTCCTAGCTAAAGAAACAATCAATACGGCAATTGGAAAAAAAGAATGTTATAAATTAGCCATTAATGTCTCTGGATCTAACGTGCTAAAAGGCTCTAATGCAAACCTAATTTGGTTAACTGCAGACGAGAACAAAATTCCTGTTTATGCCAAATTTAAAATAGCAGTTGGTAGTGGAGAACTTAAAATAAAATCGGCTACAGGTTTAAAAAATTAATTAGTTATTATGAAAAAAACATTTACCATTTTAGGATTCGTATTTGCTGTAATAGCAACACTTTTAGCAGTATTACCTCTATACAAATTTGCCTTTATCCCTGCCATTTTAGCCCTTATTTTTAGTGTTATAGCTTTTTTAAAAGCAAGGAAAAAAAACAATTCTACACAATTTATTCAGCTTAGTTTGTTACTAACTATAATTTCATTAGTTATGTGTACATACAAAACTGTATTTATTAAAAATGAAGTTGGCGATACTGTAAAACTAGAAAAAAGAGAAGAACAAATTAAAGAAGACGCTAAAGAAGAATTAAACGATTTAAACATAGACGATTTAGACTTTTAGTAACATTTAGAATGTTAAAATCTTATTATAATTAAAGCTACTCAAAGATTTACACTAAATTTAACCTGTAAAATCAAACTAACAAATTATATGAAACACCTAATTACTATTGTAGCTGCATCGGCAATGCTTTATGCTTGTGGCAGTTCTCAAAACAAAAGCGAAACTAAAACAGTTACAAAAGAAACTGAAGATGTTACAACTTATGCAAACACAATTACAGAAGCAGAATTAAAAACAGCTTTATATACTTATGCATCTGATGAATTTTTAGGTCGTGAAACAGGTAAACCTGGCCAAAAAATGGCAGTTAACTACATTAGAGACACCTATAAAAACCTTGGAATTGCTGCTGCACAATCTAATGGTAACTACTTTCAAGATGTTGCCCTAGAAATTAACGATGTACCTACGGTAAGTATAACAAATAACGGCGAAACATTTAAAAATATAGAAGATTTTGTATCGGTTACCGCTTCTAAAACAGGTGTAATTAAAGCTAACGAGATAATTTATGCCGGTTTTGGAATAGAAGACAATGCTTATAACGATTATAAAAACCTTGACCTAAACGGAAAAGTAGTTTTAATAAAATCTGGAGAACCTAAAAACGAAGACGGAACTTATCTAATATCAGGAACTGAAGAAGCTTCTAAATGGTCTAATTATAGACAGCAATTTGCCTCTAAAAAAGATATTGCAGAAGCTAAAGGTGCTAAAGCAGTATTATTTTACTATCCAGAAGTTTATGCTATGGCTTCAAATCGTTTTGGAAAATCTAGTGGAAGAATGAGCTTAGCAGGAAAAACTGACAGCATGTACTATTTTTTAATAAATACTGCATTTGCTAAAAGTTTGGTTAAGGATATCGAAACAAATCATACAACCAAAACAGTTGAAACGTCTTTAAATGTAGATTATAAAAACAATGCAAAACCTGTAGCTTCAGAAAATGTTGCAGCATTTATTAAAGGTTCTGAAAAACCAGACGAATACGTTATAATTTCTGCACATTTAGATCATGAAGGTGTAAAAGAAGGAGAAATTTATAATGGCGCAGACGATGATGGCTCTGGAACTGTTGCTGTTTTAGAAATTGCCGAAGCTTTTGCACAAGCAAGAAAAGACGGAAATGGCCCAAAACGTTCTGTAGTATTTTTAAATGTTACAGCCGAAGAAAAAGGATTGTTAGGTTCTGCATTTTATACAGATATTGATCCAATTTTTCCTTTAGCTAATACAGTAGCTAACCTAAATATAGATATGATTGGACGTACAGATCCAAAACGTGAAAAACGTAACAGAGATTATTTATATCTTATTGGAAGCGATAAATTAAGTACAGATTTACATAACATTTCTGAAGAAGCTAACTCTAAATATATGAACATAGATTTAGATTACACTTTTAATGATGATAACGACCCAAATCGTTTTTACTACAGAAGTGACCATTACAACTTTGCAAAAAACAATATTCCTGTAATATTCTATTTTAACGGAACACACGACGATTATCACCAACCTAGCGATACGCCTGACAAAATCCAATACGATTTATTAGAAAACAGAACACGCTTAATTTTTTATACTGCTTGGGAAGTTGCTAATAGAAAAGATAGATTAGTTGTAGATAAAACAGCTAAATAAAACTATTTCTTAATAGCTTTAAAAGCTTGTAAAGACTAATTAAATTAGTTTTTACAAGCTTTTTTTAATTGCACCTAATATTATTAAACCTAATTGATGTTTTTTCTAGGCTGACTTATATTAACTTGTAACAAAGAAAGTCCATTAAAAATACTTCAACATTAAAAGAATTTATACTAATAACACTTTTAGCATAATTATTGAAATAAAATCTGAATCTGTTTTAAGAAACTAAATTAGAATCTAAACTTACTTTAGCTCTTTGGTTAGGCACTATAGAAGATGTGTCAAAACCATTAAAACGTTTTATATAATATTTTAAGCTTGTCCCAAAAGCATCGCTAAAAGCAGCTTTTCCGTAGCTTCTTAAATATTTTTTTACATTTCCTGGACCAGCCAAATGTGCTGCAGCCAGAATACCAGATTCTGTAACTATAGTACCATTAATACGTTTCCCTACAAAACGCTTAATATCTCTACGTAAAATCCATTTATTACGTTCTGTATTTGCAAAAAAGGCTTTTTCTTGTAATTCTGGTGTGTTTAAAAACAAATTAGTATCGTAAATACCTATCATCTCTAAAGTAGAACGTCCAAATTGGTATTTTCCTAAATAACCCAATGTGTTAACTCTAGAATAGTCGTTTTGAGATTCTTTAAAACCTAAGACTTCTTTAAATGCATTTAAAGATTGTCCTAAATATGGGGTAAATGTTTTCTCTTTTCTTGTGGTTGGTACATTAGAATCTCTACAAAAGTTGTAATCTAATTGCATATCGTTTGTTGAAAATGAAGACAAATCAGTGTTATACTGAGTTTCTTCTTGAGTAGACACAATAAAAAAGGCTACTATACTTAAAGATAAGAATGAAAATCGAATTTTGTTTTTTATCATAAACTCCTAGTTACAAACTACATATCACTATTTTCGAAGTGCAAATATATAACATTTTACTAAATATAGAAAGCTAACAAGTTAAACTCGTGTTAAAGTAGATATTGCATACGTTGCAAGACTTTTGCTTTTCTATTTCTTAATCTATTTTTATTTCTATCTCTAATGTAGGATAATTACTAAACCAGTTCTAGCGTAAAAATTCTAAAAAGTATTAAGTTGCTACTTTTAAATTAAACTATTAATAAATATTAAGGCAAGTTATAACTTACTCTATTAACATGATTTTTAAAAAGACTAATTATTAAAATCTGTTGTAATTATTAAAACAAAAAAAAGTGTATATATAATTATTAATTAACTGATTTTAAAACATATAAAAACTTTTACTTAAAGTTTTTAATTATAATTTATTGTGCCGTAATTAATTTGAAATCATTAAATTTAATACACTAATTGAAGCTTAATTTATAACAAAAACTTTACCTCTTAATACTATTGCATAGTTGAATTTTCTAATTAAAAAAAAGAGTCTATTCTAATTACGATTAAGAAATTTAGCGATTTATTCCAACACTATTAATCCAACGTACATATTCGTTTTTGTTATTGTTATGTTGTCTTAATGTTTTAGCAAATTTGTGATAACCAAAATTCTTAACATTAGCAACAAAGTAAAGGTACTGGTGTTTTTCGGCATTTAAAACAGCATCAATTGCAGAAATATCTGGCATTGTAATTGGTCCTGGAGGAATACTTCGGTATTTGTAAGTATTGTATTTAGAATCGATTTCTAAATCTTTATAAAGCACTCGTTTTATAACCTGATTAAAATTATTAGACGTTAATTTCTTAGCATAAATAACCGTTGGATCTGCTTGTAAAGGCATTCCAAGTCTAATTCTGTTTAAATAAACTCCAGCAACTGTAGGTCTTTCGTCTACTTTAGCGGTTTCCTTATGGACAATAGATGCAATTGTAATTACATCATTTTTAGTTAAGTTTAAGGCTTTAGCTTTTGCAGTTCTTGAGGCATTCCAAAAGTTATTATAAGACTTTAACATCTTATTTCTAAAAGTCTCGGCAGAACTATTCCAGAAAAACTCGTAGCTATCTGGCACATACATTCCTAAAGCAGTTTCTTTAGTGAAATTATTTTTATTCAAAAATTTAGTGTCAGAAATGGCATTTAAAATATCTAAACTATCTAAATCCAATTGTTCAGAAATGCGTCCTGCTAAATTTTCTAAACGTTCTTGATTATTAAACGATATTTTAACCGGTAAATTCTTACTTCTAATAGAATTAATAATGGCATTATTATTCATTCCTTTAGTAATAGCAAAACGTCCCGATCTAATATGAGTTGTATATTTTTTCTGTTCTGCTAAATCGTTAAAGCTTTCTAAATCTTTTAATAAAGGTTCTAATTGCGCTTTTACGTCTTTATATGTATCTTTTTTAGAGACAAATATATAAGCCGTTTCGCCATTAAAAGCAGTATTGGGTTTAAGCATTGCTTTGTAAACAAAATTTGCAAAATAAGCTGAAATAACTAATCCTACAATTACAATGGCTAATAGTATTTTTTTAATGTACATAATTTATTAATTGGTATATATATTCGTCTTTATAGGTTCCACAAGAGTAAACCCAATCTTTTTTTAATCCTATTTGTTCAAATTTCTGAGATTCAAATAGCTTTTTACTTGCTAAATTATCTGCTGTAATATTACAATGTAATTGGTGTAAATCTAAATGTTTAAAACAATACTCTACAACCATTTTTAAGGCACTTGTTCCATAACCTTTGGCTTTATTCTCGTTACCATAAATTAAAATTCCAACACCAGCACGTTTGTTTTTAATATCAAAATCAAACACATCTATTAATCCAACAGCTTCATTATTTGACTTGCAAATTACAAAACGTTGCTGTTTTACTTCAAAAATATCTTTATGAGCATTTTCTAGGTATTCTTTAATTAAAAATCGCGAATATGGTGTAATAGTTTGACTAACTTCCCAAACAGTTTCGTCATTTTCTATAAGATAAATAAAATCTAAATCTTCGGGCTCTAAAGCACGTAAATAACAATTTTCTGCTTTTAATGTTACCATTCTATTTCGCCTTTAAATACTTGCTGCGTTGGACCTTCCAAGAACACATCTGTATAATTTCCATTATGCGTTTTAAATTGAATTACTAGCGTTCCACCTTTAACTTTAATAGTATTTATTAAATCTTTAGTTAATCCGCTTTTATGCATTGCTATTGCTGTAGCTGTTGCGCCAGTTCCACAAGATAAAGTTTCATCTTCTACGCCACGTTCGTATGTTCTAATTTTAAATATTGATGCTGTTTCTTGCTCAACAAAATTAATATTACTTCCGCCTTTACTGTTGTATAGGTTAGAATATCTAATTTTAGAACCTTCAGCTTTCACATTAAAATTATTTAAATTAGATACTAATTGCACATGATGTGGTGATCCAGTATCTAAAAACGAATAATTAGTATTCTCTTCAACCTTTAAAACATCTATCATTTGTAATGCAATAGTATCTTTTTTTACAGTTGCGTGATGTATACCATCAATTGCTTCAAAAGTGGTATTCGTTTCAATAACATTTAAGTATTGCGCAAAGTCTACAATACATCTTCCGCCATTTCCGCACATTGTACTTTGATTTCCGTCTGCATTAAAATAAATCATTTTAAAATCCGATATCTCCGAATCTTCCAATAAAATAAGGCCATCTGCTCCTACTCCAAATCTGCGGTCACAAAATTTAGCTACCAATTTAGTATCGGTTTTATTAAAACTTTTTAAACGATTATCTATTAATATAAAATCGTTTCCTGTTCCTTGGTATTTATAAAATGTGAATTTCAACTGTAAAAAATTAATAAAATTACAGCAACAAATATAAGACTATTTTATGATGTTAAAGCCACGTTAAAGTTGATAAAGTCATCCAATAAATAATTAATTTTAAACGTTAAATCTAATAACTCAAAACTATTTTTACTTATGAAAAAATTAATGACACTGTTTTTAGTTTCGGTATTAGGAGGCGTAATTACGCTTGGAAGCTACAAACTTTTTATGGAAAAAGGCGCAAAAAAGCCTTTAGCTAATACCAAAACTACAACCCCAATATTTTCTAATACAAATTATACAAACGCAAAATTAGGTGCTTTAGAACAAACCGATTTTAGTGAGGCCGCAGAAAAAACAATTCATACTGTTGTACACGTAAAAAATGTTACTACAAGTAATGGTTCGCCAACATTACAAGATTTATTCTATGGTAGAATGGCTAAACGTCAACAATTAGGTACTGGAAGTGGAGTAATAATTTCGCCAGATGGTTATATTATTACAAACAATCACGTTATAGATGGTTCTGAAGCTTTATCGGTTACTCTAAACGATAACAGAACTTTTAATGCCAAAATTATTGGAACAGATCCAAAAACAGATATAGCATTATTAAAAATTGAAACAGATGATGTATTGCCATATACCACATTTGCAGATAGCGATCAGGCTAAAATTGGCGAATGGGTTTTAGCTGTTGGAAATCCATTTAACTTAACATCTACAGTAACTGCAGGAATAATAAGTGCTAAATCTAGAGATTTAAGCGATAATAAAAGTCAGTCGTTTATACAAACCGATGCTGCTGTAAATCCAGGAAATTCTGGTGGTGCCTTAGTTAACACTAATGGTGATTTAATTGGAATAAATACTGCAATTTCCTCTCAAACAGGTTCTTACATTGGTTATTCGTTTGCTGTACCAAGTAATATTGCCAAAAAAGTGGTTCAAGATATTATGGAATATGGAAATGTCCAAAACGGAATTCTTGGCGTTACAGGTGGTGCTTTAACAGGTAATAGTATTGATGAATTTGGAGAATCTCAAGGTTTTTATATAAGTGAAGTTGAAGAAAATTCTGGCGCAGACCAAGCTGGTTTAAAACCTGGTGATATTATTAAAAAATTAGACTATACCGAAATTAATAAATTTAGCGATTTAAGTGGTTATTTAGCAACAAAACGTCCAAACGATATGGTTAATGTGGAGTTTATTAGAAATGGCTCTGTAAAAACTTTGCCCGTTACCTTATTAAAAAACAATTCGTATATTATTCAAGGTATTGCTAAAATAAATAATGCTACAGATAAAGATTTAGAAAAGTTTAAATTAAATTATGGTGTTAAAATTGCCAAACTAAACGATACAAACGCTTTAAATTTAAAGAAATATGGCATTTCTGAAGGACAAATTATAACTAAATTAAACGATAAAACTATAAAGTCTGTAGATGATGTTAAAGCCATTATAGAAGCTAAACACAATTCTGAACCACTACGTTTTGAGGTTGTTAACCAAAATGGAGAAACAGAACGTTTTTATTTTAGATAAACAGATGTGTTTTAGGCTAATTTAGAAGATATTTACTCTGATTAATTTTACCTATTCTTTTAAATTTACTAAAATCTAATAGGTCTTAAATTAGATAAGAAATATTAACTATTTGGGTTTGTTTTGTTAGAAATTATTTTCGTTTACAGAAACAATTTTAAGTCAAAACAAGCATAAGATTAGAAAAAAGGGAATTAAATACAACTCTTAAAAAAATAAAATCTTTAAGTTTATTTTTATTACGCTTTATTGTTTCGTACTAATAATAAAAGTAACTAAACAATAGGAAGATGTAGCATAAAACAACAAAAACCGCTTTATAGCGGTTTTTGTTGCTTTATGTACTTTTAAGATTATTGTTTTGTATAAACAATAGTTAAGTCTTGAATAACTGTAGTACTAGAATCATCACTAACTACTGTAAAACCTTCAGGAATTAAGAAAGATAACTCGTTGCCATTTAAAGTTAAATTAGTTGAAGCTCCTAATGCTGTTGTGGTAACAATATTTCCCGTTTGTGTCCAAGTTAAGTCTGTAGTTTCTATTTCGGGAACACAAGTTATACTATAGTCAAACTCGTTTGTTGTACCAACAACAAGATTTAACTCAATATCTGCATAAGATGTACTAGTTGATACCGCTGTATTATTTGAATTAAAAAGAATAGTTTCGTTATTATAACAATCCATTTCGTCTAGTAAATTGTTTGAAGTTATTCCATCTTGGTTTATATCTTGACCTTCAGGTACGTTCCAAGCCGTCATTTTCCAAGTTCCAACAATGCTTACTTCACCACTTGGATTTGTTCCACCATTATTTTGAGGTGGATTTGTTAAATCAAAATCTGTTAAAGGCTCATTATCGCAAGAAAAAACAGATATAAGTAAAGATAAAGTAATTAATTTAAAATAAAATTTCATTATGTGTAATTTTTAGACCTCTAAAATACTATTTTTTTGGCACTCTAAATAATAAAACAATACCAATTAAGAAAAATACAAATAAGAATAATATGGCATTACGCATATTACTTAACTCTTCTACTAAAGCAAAAATTACCATACCTATAACTATCCCTACTTTTTCGGCCACATCATAAAAGCTAAAATAAGATGTTGTGTCATTGGTTTCAGGTAAAAATTTAGAATATGTAGAACGCGCTAAAGATTGAATTCCACCCATAACTAAGCCTACAAAACCAGCTGCAATATAGAACTGATTTGGTGTAACCATAAAATAAGCATAGAAGCATAAAAACATCCAAAAAATGTTAATTATAATAAGTGTTTTAATGTTTCCAATTTTTTTTGAAGCTTTAGATGTTGCTACTGCTCCAACAATTGCAATTAATTGAATAATTAAAATACTAACAATTAAACCTTGTGTTTTCTCGTTATTATCTGCCCATCCAATTTCTTTTTCGCCAAAATATACAGCTATTAGCATTATGGTTTGTACAGCCATACTAAATACAAAAAAGGCATTTAAGTATGCTTTTAAGCGTTTGTTCTTTTTTAATTCTACCCAAACTAGTTTTAATTCTCTAAACCCATTAAATAATACTGCTTTTGTTACTTTATGACCTTTGTTTACACCATTTGGTAAAATATAGAATGTATATTGGCTAAAAACCAACCACCAAATACCAACCATAATAAATGAGTATCGCATCATTTGTTTAGCCATTTCAGGTGTATCTTGACTCATTACCATTCCTAAGTTTATTACTAAAAGTAAAACACTTCCAACGTAACCTAAACTAAAACCTTTGGCACTAATACTATCTTGTTGTTCTGGAAAAGCAATATCTGGCAAGTAAGAATTATAAAATACTAAACTTCCCCAATAGCCAATTAACCCCATAAAGTAAAAGATTAAACTTATATAAATATGCTCTAAAGAAAACCAATACAAACCAATACAACCTAAACTGCCTATATAGCAAAAGAATTGCATAAAGCGTTTTTTGTTTCCTACATAATCTGCAATACCAGATAATATTGGCGATAGAATAGCCACAACCAAAAATGTAAAAGCAGTAACCAGTGTAATTAATACGGTTTGCTTAAACTCGAATCCAAATGCTTTTACAGGATCTGTACTATTTAAAAATAAACTAGCATAAAATATAGGAAATATAGACGATGCAATAGTTAATGTGTATACCGAATTTGCCCAATCGTAAAAAGCCCAAGCGTTTAATAATTTTTTACTTCCTTTTTTTAAGGATTCCATACATATTTCATTTAATAAAAAAGCTGCTCTAAAATAGAACAGCTTGTAATATAAGTAATTATTATAGATTACATTTTATAATTTACCTAAAGGTCTAAAAGATGTAACTCCAAACTTTTTAGCTTCTGCCCTAGCTTTAGGAGCTAACTGCGTTAAATTATTTATTCGAGTTTGTGTTGCTGGATGTGTACTTAACATTTCTGGTGGAGCATTACCACCACTATTTTGCCCCATTCTAACCCATAAATTTGCGGCTTCGTCTGGATTATAACCAGCAACTGCCATTAAGTATAATCCTATTTTATCTGCTTCTGTTTCATGACCTCTACTAAAAGGTAACATTACACCAACTTGAGAACCTACACCATATGCTTGGTTAAATAAGCCTTTCTTTTGCTCATCTTGAATTAAAACATTTCCTGCTACTGCGCCAACTTGTTGCATCATTCCTGCGCTCATTCTTTGTTGTCCGTGATTAGCTAATGCGTGGGCAACTTCGTGTCCCATAATAGCTGCAACTGCTGTTTCATTTTCTGCAATTGGTAAAATTCCTGTGTAAAAAACAATTTTTCCACCTGGCATACACCATGCATTAACTGTTTTGTCGTTTACTAAATTATATTCCCATTTATAATCTGTTAAATAACCGTGCTTACCATTTGCATTTAACCAACGTTCTGCTGCAATAGCAATACGTTGTCCAACGCGCGTAATCATCTCGGATTGTTTTGTGCCGGTAATTACTTTATTGTCTGATAAAAATTGATTGTATTGAGCAAAAGATGTTGGAAATAATTGTGAATTAGGTACTAACGCTAATGTTTTCTTTCCTGTAAACGGATTTGTTGAGCAAGAAAAACACATAATAAGTGTTAAAAGCGTTATTTTAAATTTAATGAATTTCATAATGTTTTAATTTTATATAAAAATAGAAAATAATGTAGATTTACAATTAAGGTTAGGACTCAAAATACGACAAAATGTTAAGATTAGTTAAATAACTTACAAATTTTAGACCAAATCATTAATTTTATAACAAAAAGATGAAAAATTATATCTTAATTATCCTAACTTTAGTTTTGTTTAATTGTAAAAGCGAAGCGCAAACTAAAGACACCAACTTAAAGACTTATAAAGTTACTAAAACTGATGCAGAATGGAAATCTATTTTATCTGCAAAACAATATTATGTATTAAGAAAAGCAGGAACAGAACGTCCATTTTCTAGTGCTCTAAATAAAAATTACACTTCTGGAACTTACCATTGCGCAGCTTGTAAAACGCCTTTATTTAAAAGTGATTATAAATATGATTCCGGTTCTGGATGGCCTAGTTTTGATAGAGAAATTAAAGGAAATGTAGCGTTTTCTACAGATTCTAATTTAGGGTACACAAGAACTGAAGAACATTGTAATACTTGCGGTGGCCATTTAGGTCATGTTTTTAATGATGGACCAAAAACTACTGGAAAAAGACATTGTATTAATGGCGATGCTTTAATTTTTAAACCTAATAATTAATTATGAAAACATATAATGTAACAAAAGCCGAATCTGATTGGAAAACAGAATTATCTGACGAGCAATATAGAATTCTAAGAAAAAAAGGTACTGAAATGCCTCATTCTGGGAAATATAATCTTCATTTTGAAGCTGGTACTTACAAATGTGCTGGTTGTAACGAAGCTTTATTTGAAAGTAGTAGTAAATTTGATTCGTCTTGCGGATGGCCAAGTTTTGATGAAGCTATTAAAGGTAAGGTTGAAAATATACTTGATAAATCTCATGGAATGATTAGAACCGAAGTGGTTTGCGCTAATTGTGGCGGACATTTAGGTCATGTTTTTAATGATGGACCAACAAAAACAGGAACTCGTTTTTGTGTAAATTCTATTAGTGTAGATTTTGAAAAATAGTTTTTTTTAGTCTTTAGGTTAAACTCTTAAGGTTTTTTAAAATAATTTTAAGTCTATTAAATTAAACTAACAATCTTAAAAACGGTTTAATTTCTTAAACACAACAACTTATAACCTAACAACAAACGCAACTAAATACGCGTAAGTAATGGCAGTATTGTTGAAGCTCTTTTTGTGTTGTTGCACTTATGCAACACAAAAAAGCGACTACGGACAGTACGACCTAAAACTGATTTTTCTTCAGGTTTAGGTTACGCCATAAAAAAAACTAAACTTCAATTAATTATTAACGATAGTTTTGTAATTTCGTAACTTGATAAAAACGAAATATAATTATAATGAGTAAATACGATGTTATTGTTCTTGGAAGTGGTCCTGGTGGTTATGTAACTGCTATTCGCGCTTCGCAATTAGGTTTAAAAACTGCTGTGATCGAGAAAGAAAGTCTTGGTGGTGTTTGTTTAAATTGGGGTTGTATTCCTACAAAAGCCTTATTAAAATCGGCTCAAGTTTTTGAATATTTAAAACATGCTAATGATTATGGTCTTGTAGTTAAGGATTATGATAAAGATTTTGATGCTGTTGTAAATAGAAGTCGTAATGTGGCTGAAGGCATGAGTAAAGGTGTTCAGTTTTTAATGAAAAAAAATAAAATTGACGTTATTAACGGTTTTGGAAAGGTTAAACCTGGAAAAAAAGTGGACGTTGATGGAAAAGAATATTCTGCAGATCATATTATTATAGCAACTGGTGCACGTTCTAGAGAATTACCTAGTTTGCCTCAAGATGGCGAAAAAGTAATTGGTTATAGACAAGCAATGACTTTAAAAAAACAACCTAAAAAGATGATTGTGGTTGGTTCTGGTGCTATTGGTGTGGAATTTGCATACTTTTATAACGCTATGGGAACAGATGTTACTGTAGTAGAATATTTACCAAATATTGTTCCTGTTGAAGATATTGATGTATCTAAGCAATTAGAGAAATCTTTTAAGAAAAGCGGAATTAAAGTAATGACTTCTGCCGAAGTTACTAACGTTGATACATCGGGTTCTGGTGTTAAAGCTACGGTTAAAACTAAAAAAGGCGAAGAAGTTTTAGAAGCTGATTTAGTTTTATCTGCTGTTGGTATTAAAACAAATATTGAAGGTATTGGTCTTGAAGATGTTGGTATTGCTGTAGATAGAGATAAAATATTAGTAAATAAGCATTACCAAACTAACATTCCTGGTTATTATGCTATTGGAGATGTTACACCAGGACAAGCTTTAGCTCACGTAGCTTCTGCTGAAGGTATTTTATGTGTTGAAAAAATTGCTGGTCATGATGTAGAAGCTCTAGACTATGGAAATATTCCTGGTTGTACGTACGCTTCTCCAGAGATTGCTAGTGTTGGTTTAACAGAAAAGCAAGCTAAAGATCAAGGTTTAGATATTAAAGTTGGTAAATTTCCATTTTCTGCCTCTGGTAAAGCAAGTGCTGCCGGAACTAAAGATGGTTTTGTAAAAGTAATTTTTGACGCTAAATATGGCGAATGGTTAGGTTGCCATATGATTGGTGCTGGAGTTACTGATATGATTGCCGAAGCTGTTTTAGGTAGAAAACTTGAAACTACTGGACACGATGTGTTAAAAACGGTACATCCGCATCCAACAATGAGCGAAGCTGTTATGGAAGCAGTTGCAGATGCTTATGGTGAAGTTATTCATTTATAATTATATTTTAAATTAAAAATAAAAAAGCGATTCAATTAATTTTGAATCGCTTTTTTATTACTTCTATTTAAAACTTGGTTTAAATCCTTTTGTTTACAACTAATTTAAATTATAAAAAACTCTGAAGAGCCAACTGGTAACTTTGTAAACCAAAACCTAAAATAACGCCTTTAGCATTAGGCGAAATATAAGACTGATGCCTAAACGCTTCTCTAGAAAACGTATTAGAGATATGCACTTCTATAACTGGTGTTTTTATAGCTTTAACTGCATCTGCTATTCCAACAGATGTATGCGTATATGCGGCAGCATTTAATATAATTCCTGAATAAGAAAAACCTACTTTTTGTAATTTGTTTATTATCTCGCCTTCTATGTTAGATTGATAATGCTCTAGCTCTACATTAGGAAACTTTAACTGCAACGTTTTAAAATAATCCTGGAAGGTTTGGTTACCATAAATTTCTGGTTCACGCTTTCCAAGTAAATTAATATTTGGGCCGTTAATTATAATTAGTTTTTTCATATGCATAGTAAAGTTACAAAAATACAAAAGTTAAAACGTTATGATTAATTAATAAACAAAATCTAAAAATATTAATAATAATAAATAATACATTCTAAATAAAAAACTGACATCTAAACATGTATAATTGACTGATATTTTGATTTTTACGAATTTTACTGATTACAAAAGCTATTATTTAAAAAACTTATGCTACTTATTATGTTTTGTATATTTTTTTTCTTGTGACAGTAAAAGTAATGACTCGTAAGACAACAACTTAAAAGGTGCGGCAACAGGTAAAATTGTTTCTAAAATTTAAGACAAGAAGCTCTTACAGAGTTTTCTAAAAATGGTGGAATTAAAACCTATCTAAATTTATTAAAACACTTGCCAATACATCAGGAAACACAAATTCTATTAGAAATTTAATAGTCTTATTAATAAAAATGAAACCGTAACATCTTAAATAACTACATACAAGTGTTTAAAATATTTTGTCTATTTCATAAATAAGTGTATATTTAATATATTATAAATCAACTTAAATTAAATAAAATGAAAAAATTAGTATTAAGTGCAGCAGTAGCTTTATTAGCTTTAACTGTAAGCGCGCAAGAAATTTCGTATGGTGTGTTAGGAGGTTTTAACTCTACTTCTGTTAAAATTAGCGGTTTAGGTAGTGATTTTAACAGTACTTCGTCTGAAACTGGATTTGCTATTGGAGGTTTTGCTGATATTGAATTATCAGATAAAATTAGCCTTCAACCGGAAGTTATGTATGTAGCTGTTAAAGATTTTAACACTGTTGGATTAAATGTTATTGGTAAATACAATGTAACAGAAGAAATTAATGTTCAATTAGGTCCTCAATTAGGTTTTAATTCTGGAGATGTTGTTGATGCTTATGATGTATTAACTGGTGGAGATTTTTCTAAAATAGATTTAGCTGTTGCATTTGGTGCAGGTTATGATATTAATGAAAACATTTTTGTACAAGCTAGATATGCTTTAGGATTAAACAATCACTTTACAGGAAGCGATATTGGAGATGCTAAATTTACTGTTAGCTCATTTGGTTTATCTGTTGGTTACAGATTCTAAGACTTAGAATCCAAAATAATTATA